>JABFXC010000199.1 GCA_013361935.1 Gemmatimonadaceae bacterium | reverse complement strand
CGCGGCGAAGGCGTTGAGCTGATCGACCATCGTGTTGACGGTGTTCTTCAGCTCGAGGATCTCTCCCTTCGCCTCGGCGGTGATCTTTCGCGACAGGTCGCCGCGCGCCACCGCGGTGGTGACGTCGGCGATGTTGCGCACCTGCGACGTCAGGTTCGACGCCATGTAGTTCACGCTGTCGGTCAGGTCCTTCCAGGTGCCGGCGACTCCAGGCACGTTGGCCTGGCCGCCGAGGATTCCTTCCGTGCCCACCTCGCGGGCGACGCGCGTCACTTCCGCGGCGAAGCTCGAGAGCTGGTCGACCATCGTGTTGATGGTGTTCTTCAGCTCGAGGATCTCGCCCTTCGCCTCGGCCGTGATCTTCTTGCCGAGGTCACCCTTCGCGATGGCGGTGGTGACGTCGGCGATGTTGCGCACCTGGTTCGTCAGGTTGCTCGCCATGCCGTTCACCGAGTCCGTCAGGTCCTTCCACGTGCCGGCGACACCGGGCACGTTCGCCTGTCCACCCAGCACGCCTTCCGTACCTACTTCCTTCGCGACGCGGGTGACTTCGTCGGCGAACGAGGAGAGCTGGTCGACCATCGTGTTGATGGTGTTCTTCAGCTCGAGGATCTCGCCCTTCGCTTCCGCGGTGATTTTCTTGGAGAGGTCGCCCTTGGCGACCGCGGTGCTGACTTCGGCGATGTTGCGGACCTGGTTCGTCAGGTTCGTCGCCATGCCGTTCACGCTGTCGGTGAGGTCGCGCCAGGTGCCGCTCACCCCCTGCACGTTCGCCTGGCCGCCGAGGCGGCCTTCCGTACCCACTTCGCGGGCGACGCGGGTGACCTCGCTCGCGAAGGCGTTGAGCTGATCGACCATTCGATTCACGGTCGAGCCGATGCGGAAGAACTCGCCCTGCACCGTCTTGCCGTCGATCTCGAGCTCCACCTTCTGGCTCAGATCGCCCTCGGCGACCGCGCGGATCACGCGGGCGACCTCGGTGGTCGGCTGCATGAGGTCCTGGATGAGCGAGTTCACCGCTTCCAGCTTCTTCGCCCAGCCGCCGCGCGAGCCCTCGGGAAGCTGCGCCCGCTCGGTCATCACGCCCTGACGCCCGACGACGTTCGCCACGCGCTCGATCTCGTCGACCATCGCCTCCTGCTTCGCGGCGACGCGATTGAAGGCGCGGACGATGTCCGCCATCAGCGGGTCGCCGTTGGGCGTCAGGCGGACGTCGAAGCGTCCATCCTCGAGGTCCTGCAGTCCATCGAGCAGCGCGCGAA
Organism: Gemmatimonadaceae bacterium; assembly: GCA_013361935.1. GTDB lineage: Bacteria > Gemmatimonadota > Gemmatimonadetes > Gemmatimonadales > Gemmatimonadaceae > JABFXC01. Next base: position 6,618 of record JABFXC010000199.1, on the reverse strand, counting down.
GGCCGGCGTCGTGCCGGTCGTTGCGGTCGGCGTAGCGGTCGCTCGGCCGGCGCGGCGCGTCGTCGTAGGCGGCGCTCGTCGCGCTCGCGGCGACTGGCTCGCGCGCGCTCTTGCGGGTGGTCTTCCGCGCCTTGGACTTCCGGCCGCCGTTGCTGCGGCCCGAGGAATCCTGGTCGGCGGTGTCGAAACGATCTCCGACTCCCACGGGGTAGCTCCTGAACTGGATGGTGACGGGACGACGAATCGCTCACAGCGACTAGAGCCGCGGTGGCGCATTTTGGGGGGTCCTCGAGCGCCCGGCGGGTGCTCGGACGCGGGTATTCGCCCTCTTCCTACAAGATTGATACCGCTGCGTTCGGCGCGGTTGCGAACGGTTCGGCGCCATATCGAGTGATCAGTACTGTCTACTGATCGCCGCCCGGAATCGCCCCCAGCAGGTAGCGGACGCGGATTCCGCCGTTCGAGAGCTCGAGCGCCGGCTGAAGGGGGATCCGGAGCTGCGCGTCGAGGGCGCGGTCGGGGCTCAGCACGCCGATCCGCCACCCGGGGAGTAGCGCCGCGGCGACCTTGCCGAGCTGCGCGAAGAGGTTCCGCACCTCGCCCCCCTTGCTCGCGCGCACCCCGTACGGCGGGTTCGTCGCGAGCAACCCGACGCCGCGCGGCGGCTCGATCGCGCTCAGCGCGCGCGCGCTGAAGGCGATGTCGTCGTGCACTCCCGCGCGCTCGGCGTTCGCGCGCGCGGCCTCGATCACTCCCTCGTCGCGGTCGGAGCCGAGGATGGGCGCTGGGGCGCGAGGAAGCTCCCGCTCCCGCGCGCGGGCGAGCTCGCGCGAGAGGTCGTCCTCGCGCAGCTCGGGCCAGCGCGCGAAGGAGAAGTCGCCGGACTGCGCACGCGCCGCACCGGGCGTGATGCGCCGCGCGAGGAGCGCGCCCTCGATGGGGATCGTTCCGGAGCCGCAGAGCGGGTCGACGAGCGGCGTGCGGCCCGTCCACTCCGCGGCGAGGAGCATCCCCGCGGCGATGGTCTCGCGCACGGGCGCTTTGCCGACTGCCTGACGGTAGCCGCGACGGTGGAGGAGCGCGCCCGAGCTGTCGACGCTGATCGTGCAGCGATCGTGGACCAGCCGGACGACGACGAGCTGCGTGCCGACGCCCTCGTCGGACTCGCCGTCGGTCGCGTCGACGGCGCGCGCGACCTTCGGCGCGGCGCTGGCGCCGGTGCGGCGCTCGATCGCCGCGAGCACGCGCTCGGCGACCGCGTCGGAATGATAGAGCTTGGATTTCCTGCACGTCGCGCGCACGCGGACGCTCGTCGGGCCCGTCCAGCGATCCCAGGGAATCGCGCGCGAGCTTCGCTCGAGCTCGTGGAACGCCGTCGCCCGGAACTGCGCGACGCGGACGAGGACGCGACTCGCGGTGCGGAGCACGATGTTCGCCCGCGCGACGTCGGCGAGCGTGCCCTCGACGGTCACGCCGCCCGGCTCCTCCCCGCGAACGCCGAGCCCCGCGTCGCGCGCCTCGGCGGCGAGCAGACGCTCGAGCCCCGGGGCGCAGACGAGGTAGATCTCCTCCATCAGGAGGGGACCAGCGCGCGCGCGCGGCGCCGGTTCCACCACCAGGCGAGGCGAATGCCGAGCAGCCCGGCGAAGAGCAGCAGGTAGAGCAGTGGGCGCGAGGTGTCCTTCTTCACAGCCCAAAGGTAGTGGATCGTCCCGGTGATCGCGGCGAGATAGACGAGGCGATGCAGCACGTTCCACCGACGCCCGCCGAGCCGGCGGATGGAATTCTTCGTCGACGTGAGGGCGAGCGGCAGGAGGATGAGGTACGTCGCCATCCCGACGAAGGTGTAGCGATGCTTCAGGACGTCGTGCGTGATGTCGCCCCAGTCGAATGCCTGGTCGAGGCCGATGTAGCTGGAGAGATGGACGGTCGCGTAGAAGAAGGTGATGAGACCGAGGGTGCGTCGCTGGCGCGCGATCTCGCTCCACCCGGTGAAGCGACGGAGGGGAGTGACGGCGAGGGAGAGGGCGAGGAAGCGGAGCGTCCAGAGCCCGGTGCGGATGACGATCTCGCGGATCGGGTTCGCGCCGAGGCGGTCTGCGTACGCGGCGTAGGCGATCCAGAGGATGGGGAGCGCGGAGAGCGCGACGACGACGGGCGTGCCGATGCGCTGCGCGAGGGGGCGCGGGCGCGGCGCGCGAGGCGCCCGCGCCGGCGGAGACGGCTCCGGCCGGACGTTCGGGAGGCTCAATAGTTCCTGCGGAGATCCATCCCCGAGTAGAGGCTCGCGACCTCGTTCGCGTAGCCGTTGAACATGAGCGTCTCCTTCTTCCGCCAGCCGCCGCCGATCACGCGCTCCTTGGACTGCGACCAGCGCGGGTGATCGACGGTGGGGTTCACGTTCGCGTAGAAACCGTACTCGTTAGGCGCGACGGCGTTCCAGGTGGTGGTGGGCTGGCGATCGGTGAAGCGGATGCGGACGATCGCCTTGGTCCCCTTGAAGCCGTACTTCCACGGGATGATGGTGCGCAGCGGCGCGCCGTTCTGGTTGGGGAGCGGCTTTCCATAGAGGCCCGTGGCGAGCAGGGTGAGCGGGTGCATCGCCTCGTCCATGCGCAGCGCCTCGACGTACGGCCAGGGGAGGACGTTGCCGCGCTGACCGGGCATCTGCGCGGGATCGAGCTTCGTGGTGAACTCGACGAACTTCGCGCTCGGCGACGGCTCGACGCGGGCGATGAGATCGCGCAGGGGAAATCCCCGCCAGGGGATCACCATCGACCACGCCTCGACGCAGCGGTGGCGATAGACGCGATCCTCGAGCTTCGCGGGCTTGAGAAAATCCTCGAGCGCGTAGTCGGCGGGCTTCTTCACGAGGCCGTCGACGCGCACCGTCCACGGCTTCGTGCGGAATCCCTTCGCGTTCTCCGAGGGGTCCTCCTTGTCGGTGCCGAACTCGTAATAGTTGTTGTACGTGGTGATGTCCTCGTACGACGTCGGCACCAGCGCGTCCTGCGAGGCACCGGCGGCCCGCGCGTCGTCGCGCGCGCAGGCCGCGAGCATCGACGGCGTGAGCGCGAGCCCGGCGCCTAACACTCCCGCGGCGCGGAGGAAGGTTCGGCGATCCAGGTAGTCCTGCTCGCTCGTGATCTCCGACGAGGGGATCTGACCGCCTTTTCTGATCTGCATCACACACGCTCGCTGTTTCGGGAGTCGGGAGTCAGGGGCCAGGCGGAAGGAACCGCGCAACTGCAGGCAACGCCGTTCCTAACGCCTGGCCCTGACCCCTTCTATATGCCGGTCGATCGCGCCTGGTTCCAGGGGTACGGAACGATTTCTGCTTTGCTGGAAACACATGACGACTCGGTCTACTAGCCGAGCCGCGGCACTCCGCGTCCTGCGTGAGCGCTTCGGCCATGATGAGTTCCAGCCTGGACAGTGGGAGCCGATTCGCTCCGTTCTCGAGGGACGTGACGCGCTCGTGGTGATGCCCACCGGCGCGGGCAAGTCGCTCATCTACCAGCTCCCCGCGCTCATGCTCCCGGGGCTGACGATCGTCGTCAGCCCGTTGATCGCGCTGATGAAGGATCAGCAGGACAAGCTGCGCGCGACGGGGGTGGACGCGCTCGCGATGCACTCGCACCTCAGCACGGCGGAGGCGCGGGAGACGGGTCGACAGGTGCTCGAGGGTGAGGGAGACATACTCTACCTCACCCCCGAGCGCTTCAAGGACCGCGAGTTCTTCGAGCGGCTGCTCACGCGCACCGTCAGTCTCTTCGTCGTCGACGAGGCGCACTGCGTGAGCCAGTGGGGACACGACTTCCGTCCCGACTACATCTCCCTCGGCTCGATCGCCGAGCGGCTGGGTCGGCCACCGGTGCTCGCGCTGACGGCGACGGCGACCGACGAGGTGCGACAGGACATCGCGCGCCAGCTGCGGATGAAGTCGCCGCACGTCACGATCACCGGCTTCGCCCGCCCGAACCTGCGCTTCGAGGTGCGGCGCACGGTGAACGACGGGATGAAGGACGCGGTCGTCGAGCAGATTCTCGAGGGCACGGAGGGAACGGGGATCGTCTACGTCGCGACGGTGCGCGAGGCGGAGCGGCTGTACGAGTCGCTCAAGGACCGGTACGCGGTGGGGCTGTATCACGGAAAGATGAACGCCCCCGACCGGCGCGACGTGCAGGACCGCTTCATGCGCGACGAGCTGCGCGCGATGATCGCGACGAACGCCTTCGGGCTCGGCATCGACAAGCCGGACATCCGCTTCGTCGTGCACTATCACCTGCCGGGCTCGATCGAGTCGTACTATCAGGAGGCGGGGCGAGCCGGCCGGGACGGCGGACCCGCGACGTGCACGCTGCTCTACCGTGTCGAGGACCGGCGCATCCAGTCGTACTTCCTCGGCGGGAAGTATCCGGAGATCGAGGAGGCGGCGAAGGTCGCGCTGGTGATGGAGTCGCACCCCGAGCGCACCCCGGTCGAGCTGCAGACGGTGGCCGAGCAGTCGGGCGTCGCGCGGCGGAAGGTGCGGATCGTCCTCACGCTGCTCAAGCGGCACGGCGTGCTGCGCGAGCACCGCGGCAATCTGTGGGAGCGGCTGTCGACGGGACTGCTCAAGGTGAACCTGAGCGAGGACCTCACCGACTACGAGGAGCGCCGCGTCCTCGACCGGCGCAAGCTCGACGCGATGGTCTCCTACTGCCAGACGGCGCGCTGCTACACGCGCTCGATCCTCGAGTACTTCGGCGAGACCGACGTCGATCCGGAGTGGCGCTGCCGGAACTGCGGCTCGTGCGAGGATCTCGACACGTGGGAGAGCCAGCACGGCCCGGCGGGCGTGGTGGTGCGGCGGGCGGGATGAAGGGCAGGGGTCAGGGGCCAGGCGGAAGGAACTGCGTCGACTGCAGGTAACGCCGTTCCTGACGCCTGACCCCTGACCCCTGATAGCTTTCCCGAATGCACGGCGTTCTCGACTACAGCTGGCGGGGGAACAGCGTCAGCACCTGGCTGACCGCGCTCGGATTGTTCATCGGCACGCTGGTCGTGCTCGGCGCGGCGCGGTGGGTGATCGTCCGGCGGTTGAGCGCGATCGCCGCGCGGACGACGAACTGGGGCGACGACCTCGTCGTCGATCTCGCGCGGCGCACGCGCTGGTCGTTCATCGTCGTCGTCGCGCTGGCGATCGCGCTGCCGACGCTGGCGATCGATCCCGCGGTGCAGCGCGTCATCCACTGGGTGCTCGTGCTCGGTGCGATGCTCCAGCTCCTCCTCTGGGGGAATGGAGTCATCAGCTTCTCGGTGCACCAATATCGGCGCTCGCGGCAGGGCGACCTGACGAGCGTCGCGACGATTCAGGGATTCGCGCTGCTGATCCGGATCGGGCTCGCGGGGCTCGTCCTGATCCTGACGCTGGACCTGCTCGGCTTCCAGATCACGACGCTGATCGCCGGGCTCGGGATCACCGGCGTCGCGATCGCGCTGGCGGTGCAGAACGTCCTCGGCGATCTCTTCGCGGCGATGTCGATCGTCTTCGACAAGCCGTTCGTGATCGGCGACTTCATCGTGGTCGACAACTTCTCGGGGACGGTGGAGCACGTGGGGCTGAAGACCACGCGCGTGCGGAGCGTCGACGGCGAGCAGATCATCATCGCGAACGCCGACCTGCTCAGGAGCCGGATCCGGAACTTCCGCCGGCTCGTCGAGCGACGCGTGGTGCTCGTCTACCGCGCCGCGCTGGACACGCCGGAGTCGACCGCGGCGCGCATCCCGGCGATGCTGCGCGAGATCGTCGAGCGGCAGCAGCCGGTGCGCTTCGACCGCGCGCACCTGCGCGGGATCGGCGAGACGGCGCTCGAGTTCGAGGTCGTCTACATCGTGCTCACGCCCGACTACAACGCGCACATGGACATCCAGCAGGCGATCCATCTCGCGGTGCTGGAGCGGTTCGCCGCGCAGGGGATCGCGCTGGCGGCGGTGTACCGGGCGGTGGCGACGGGGCCGGGGGCCAGGGGCCAGGTGTAAGGAACGGCGTCAACCGCAGTCAACGCAGTCCCTTCCGCCTGGCCCCTGGCCCCAGCGGTTCACGCCAGCTTCGCGTTCAACTGAATATCGACTCCGGCGAGCGCCACCGAGACCGGGCAGTTCTTCTTGGTGTTCTCGGCGATCTCCTTGAACTTCGCGGCGTCGACGTTCGGAACGGAGGCGGTGACGTCGAGCTTGATGGTGGTGATCTTGAAGCCGCCGCCCTGCTGGGCGATGGTGCAGGCGGCCTTCGTCTCGATGCGCTGCGGCGGGGTGCCGTTCTGCTCGAGGCCGAGGCTGAGCGCCATGCTGAAGCAGGCGGCTTCGGCGGCGGCGAGGAGCTCTTCGGGGTTGGTGCCGGCTTCGTCGCCGAAGCGGGTGTTGAAGTTGTACTTCCCCTTGATCACGCCGCTCTCGCCGCTGAACTCGCCCTTCCCCGACTTCAGGCCGCCGCCGGTCCATGTGGCCGTCGCGTTTCTCGTTGGCATGTTGGTTCCTCGTTCCGTGTTGAGGTGTCGTTCCGTTGGGAGTCAGGGGCCAGGCGGAAGGAACTGCGTAACTGCAGGTAACGCCGTTCCTGACGCCTGGGCCCCT
>JABFXC010000210.1 GCA_013361935.1 Gemmatimonadaceae bacterium | reverse complement strand
CAGGCGCTCCGTCAGCGTCGCGCGGTCGCCGTCGGCGTCGGCGAGGTCGAGCAGGAGCAGCGGCCGGCCGGCGACGGAAGTCGCGGCGCGCGCGAGCGTCGATCGTCCGCTCTCCGGCGGACCGGCGAGCAGCATCGGCGGGACCGCGGCACCCGCGCGCAGCTCCTCGCCCCACGCGCGCAATGCGCCGCGAAGCTCCTCACGGAGCACCAGCCGCCCGAGCAGGCCCGCGGCGGTGGGATGAAAGCGCGTCCCGGTCGCGAAGCTCGCGTGCTCGCCCGCGACTCGCATCGCCATCGCCGGATCGACGCGCACCGTCTGCGCGGGCAGCGGTCCCGCGCCCTCGACCACGAGAAGTCCATCGCGCACCGCCGGGCGGTCGAGGAAGGCGAAGGGCGACGGAGACGTGGCGCCGCCCGCCTGCGCGAGCGCGAGGAGCAGCCCGATCGTCGGCCGCGAGCGCTCGGCGTGATCGTTCAGGTAGGCGACGACGCGCCCGATCCGCGACTCCATCTCGACCGCGACGCAGAGGACGAGCGCGTCGTATTCCGCATCGTCGAGCTCGAAGGCGCTCGCCGCCCGCAGCAACGGGAGCGGGCTCGCCGAGGAGCTCGCGTCGCGCGCGCGCTCGCGCAGCAGGAAGCGTTCGGCGTCCGGAGTCTCGACGCGCCGCGCACCGTCGCCGAACTCCGCTCCGAGCTCGGCGAGCAGCCCTTCCACTTCGCCGTCCTCGATGACGAGACCGGCGAGGGGATCGCCCGCGGGCGTCCGCCCCCGCGACCGCTGCGCCTCGACCAGCGCGCCGAGCCTGACGAGCACCCTCGCGATCTCGGCGCGAAGGTGGCGTTGCGGGGTGAGCGATGCAGCGGACGCGATCGTCGCCATGCGGTCGTCGGGGACGGGCGCCGTCGCACATGGCGCGTTCGCTACCCGCCCGCCCGCGGGACGGGCGCGCACGCCGCGCCTTACGTTTCGCGCGCGCGCGGGCCAACTTCGGGCGACATCATTCCTCCGGATCCATGCATCGAATCGGACATCTCGCGCTGTCGATCAGTCTCGCGTTCGCGACGACCGCCCTCGCCCAGCAGCCGCGCGCCGCCACTCGCGACACCATCCCCCTCCCCGAGCACCCGCGCCCGGACTTCCAGCGCGCCGACTGGGTGAACCTGAACGGCCGCTGGCGCTTCGCCTTCGACAAGGGCGACGCCGGCCAGCGCGCCCGCTGGTTCGCGTCGCCGCTGCGGAACACGCACCAGATCCTCGTCCCCTTCTCCTGGGGCGCGCCCGCGTCCGGCGTCGCCGACTCGGCGGACATCGGCTGGTACGAGCGGACGATCACCGTGCCCTCCGCGTGGAAGGGGAAGCGCGTCTATGTCGTCATCGGCGCCAGCGACTGGCGCACCAGCGCCTGGCTGGACGGCGTGAAGCTCGGCGATCATCAGGGCGGCTACACGCCCTTCTCGCTCGAGCTGACGAAGCTGATGACGCCCGGCGCATCGCAGCGCCTCACGCTGCGCGTCGACGACACCGACCATCCCTTCAAGCTCGAGGGGAAGCAAGGCTACGGAAAAGCGCGCGGGCTCTGGCAGACGGCGTACCTCGAGGCGCGCGGGAGCGACCCGCTCGAGACGGTGCACTTCACGCCGCGCCTCGAGCGGAGCGCGGTGACGGTGGAGGCGACACTCGCCGAGCCGGCGCCGCGCGAGATGACGCTGCGTCTCGCGTTCACCAATCGCCCCGGCCAGGCCGCGGAGACGCGGACGATCCCGCGCGGCGAGCGCACCGCGCGCTTCGACGTCGCGCTGCCGAACGCGCGCCTCTGGTCGCTCGACGACCCGTTTCTCCACGAGGTGTCGGTGTCGGTGAGCGCGCCCGGGCTCGCCACCGACTCGTTAGGCAGCTACTTCGGGATGCGGAGCATCTCGGTGGCGAATCTCCCCGGCACGACGATTCCCTACGTCGCGATCAACGGGAAGCCGGTGTACCTGCAGCTCGCGCTCGACCAGGCGTACCATCCGGCGGGCTACTACACCTTCCCGAGCGACTCCTTCACGAAGATGGAGATCCTCCGCGCGCGGCAGATCGGGCTGAACGGGCTGCGCGAGCACATCAAGATCGAGACGCCGCGCAAGCTGTACTGGGCGGACAGGCTCGGCGTGCTGATCATGGCCGACGTCCCGAACTGGTGGGGCCCGCCGACCGACACGGCCTTCCGCGAGCACGATCAGGCGATGCGCGAGATGATCGCCCGCGACTACAACCATCCGGCGATCTTCTCGTGGATCCTCTTCAACGAAGCGTGGGGGATCACGACGAAGGTCGGCGACCGCGAGCCGTATCTCCCGGCGACGCAGAAGCTCGTCGCCGAGCGGGTGGCGATGGCGAAGTCGCTCGACTCCACGCGGCTGGTGGAGGACAACTCGCCCTGCTGCGGCCGCGGACATACGGTGACCGACATCAACTCCTGGCACAGCTATCTGCCGGGGTGGGAGTGGCAGCACACGCTCGACGTCATCAGCGACAGCACGTATCCCGGCTCGGGGTGGAACTTCGAGGAGGGGTACGCGCAGGGTCGTCAGCCGATGATGAACTCGGAGTTTGGGAACGTGTGGGGCTACGAGGGGAGCACCGGTGACGTCGACTGGAGCTGGGACTACCACATGGCGGTCGACGCCTTCCGCCGGCACCCGAAGCTCAGCGGCTGGCTCTATACGGAGCACCACGACGTCATCAACGAGTGGAACGGCTACTGGCGCTTCGACCGGACGAGCAAGGAGACCGGCGTCGGCCATCTGGTGGAGGGGATGACGCTGCGTGACTTCCAGTCGCCGATGTACGTCGCCGTCGGGCGCGCGGGAAGCGAGAGCGTGAAGGCGCGCGACACGGTGCAGGTGCCGCTCTGGGCGTCGTTCATGGAGGATCGCGCGTTCGGCGACTCGCTCATCCTGCGCGCGGAAGTCTACGGATGGGACGCGTCGGGCACACGGCGCGACATCTCGAGAAGCGTGCGGCGCGTGCCGTATCACCCGTACTTGTCGCAGGCGCTCGCCCCGCTCACCGTGCGCATGCCCCCCGGCCCGGCAGTGGTCATCGTCGCGGTGCGGCTCGAGGACGAGGCGGGCGCCGTGCTGCACCACAACTTCACGACGTTCGTGGTCGACGGCGACCCGCCGACCGAGGGGATGCTCCCCGACGGCCGCACGGTCCGCATCGCCCGCGTCGCCGCCGGCGACTACACCGATGCGAAGTGGTCGCAGAAGACGTGGAAGGTGCTCGACGGGCTCAAGGTGGACGGCGCGGGCTCGGGGTTCTTCGAGTACCGCATCCCCTGGCCGGCGAACCTCCGTCGCGAGGACGTCGCGAGCGCGGACTTCCTCGTCGAGGCCTCGGCGAAGCGCCTCAACGGCAAGGACCGCGACAGCACCACGCGCGACGACGGCGACTACATGCGCGGCGGCGGGCTCCAGGACCCGAGCCGCAACAGGAACTCCTATCCGATGACCGGCGAGCGGAAGTATCCGAGCGCGGTGACGGTTCGCGTGAACGGCATCGTCGCCGGGATGCGCGAGCTCGACGACGATCCCGCGGACCATCGCGGCATCCTCTCCTGGCACTCGCAGAAGCGCGACCACTACCTGCGCGAGGCAGGATCGTACGGCCAGCTGCTCCGCGTCGCGGTCCCGGAGGCAGCGCTGGATTCGGCGGCACGCAGCGGCAGTCTCGTCGTGCGGCTCGAAGTGAGCGACGCGCTGCCCGGCGGGCTGGCAATCTACGGCGCGAAGTTCGGGCGGTACCCGGTGGATCCGACAGTTGAGTTCGTGATGAAGTAGGGTCCTGGGGGGATGCGGGTTCCCGGGAAAAAGCGATGCGGGGTGGCGCCGCGCGCGTTGCGCGGGCGCGATACGGCGATACGCGATGCCAGATACGGGCGCCACCATGATGCGGGTTGGGCCGAGCGCGGCGCCAACGGCGGCCCGCGCTCGGCCAGTCCCGTATCGCTTCGGTTTTTCCCGCATTACGCATCCCGTATCGCCGTCTCGCGGCCACGCGCCGAAGGCGCGTGCCGCCACCCCGCATCGCTTGTTCCCGAGTTCCCGCATCAGCAGCGGAGACTACGTCGCGTGACGTATCGCCCCGGGGCTGCGCGGGGCGCACCTTCAGGGCGAACCCCAGCAGGAGCGGAACATGGCCGTGAGCACCAAGACCTCCGAGCGTCCCTGGCTCGCGCACTACGATCGCGGCGTGCCGACCACCCTCGCGCCCTACGAGCGCCTCACGCTCGTCGAGCTCGTCGAGCGGCAGGCGCGCGCGCATCCCGATCGCGTCGCGCTGCGCTTCGAGGGGGCGGACACGACCTACGCGGCGCTGCTCGCGCAGGCGCGCGCCTTCGCCCGCGCGCTGGAAGACCGCGGCGTGAAGCGCGGCGACCGCGTCGCGCTGCTCCTGCCTAACGTGCCGCAGTTCGTCGTCGCCGAGCTCGGTGCGTGGATGGCCGGCGCGATCGTCGCGCCGACGAACCCCACCTATCCCGACGAGGAGCTCGCCGGCCTGCTCGCGCGCGCCGGCGCCACCGTCGCGGTGGTCCTCGCGCCCTTCTATGACAAGCTCAAGGCCGTGCAGGCGCGCACCGCGGTCCGGCACGTCGTCGTCGCGCACGTGCGCGACGCGCTCGCCTTTCCGAAGTCGCTGCTCTTCCGCCTGTTCCGCGAGCGCAGGGACGGCCACGGCACCGAGCCGCGCGGCGAGGACGCGCGAATGTCGCGCGTGCTCGCCGACTACCGCGGGGCGATGCCGTCGAGCGCGCCGCCGCGTCCCGAGGAGTCGGCGACGCTGCTGCCGAGCGGCGGCACCACCGGCACCCCGAAGTGGGTCGAGGGGACGCACGGCGGGCTCGCCGTCTCCGGCCAGCAGCTCGCCGCGTGGCTCGCCCCCGTGCTCGCCGGCGAGGATGTCTTTCTCGCGCCGCTCCCGCTCTTCCACACCTACGCGCTCTCCGGCATCCAGTCGCTCGCCTTCAGCGCCGGACTGTCACTCGCGCTCGTCCCCAACCCGCGCGACACGGCCGGGATGCTGGCGACCATCCGTCGCGAGCGCCCGCGCTTCATCTGCGGAGTGCCGACGCTCCTCACCGCGATCATGTCGCATCGCGATGCGCCGAAGACGCGCGACGCCTTCCGCGAAGTGAAGCTCTGCTTCTCCGGCGCCGCGCCGCTGCTCGCCGAGACGCGCAGGCGCTTCGAGGAGCTCACCGGCGGCGTGATCATGGAAGGCTACTCGCTCACCGAGGCGCAGATGGCGGTGATCGGCAACCCCGCCGTCGGCGAGAAGAAGCTCGGCAGCGTCGGGATGCCGCTGCCCGACGTCGAGCTGCGCATCGTCGACGTCGACGATCCGACGCGCGAGCTCGCGGCGGGCGAATCGGGCGAGGTCCTCATCTCGGCGCCGCAGATCATGCGCGGCTACTGGAACCAGCCCGAGGAGACCGCGGCGGCCGTCACCACCGTCGACGGTCGACGCTGGCTGCACACCGGCGACATCGGCCACGTCGATGCCGACGGCTACCTCTTTCTCACCGACCGGAAGAAGGAGCTGATGAAGGTCTCCGGGTTCCAGGTCTGGCCGCGCGAGGTGGAGGAGGCCGTCGCCGCGCATCCCGCCGTGCTCGAGGCGGGTGTCGCGCCGGTCATCGATCCCGTGAAGGGAGAGGTCGCGAAGGCGTGGGTGGTGCTGCGCGCGGGACAGAGCGTGACCGCGGACGAGCTGCGCGCCTTCTGCCGCGGCCGGCTCGCGCCGTACAAGGTGCCGGCGCAGGTGTCGATCGTCCGCGAGCTGCCGAAGACCGCGGTCGGAAAGGTGCTGCGGCGAAAGCTCAGGGAGCTCGACGCGCCCCGCGCCTAACGATTTCGTCATCGAGCCGGCGGACGGATCGCCCGAATCGTCGGGCGGATCGACCGATTCGCCGGACGACCTGACCGGATCGCGATCGAAACGCGCGAATGGCTAAAGTTTTCTAATCCGGCGCCGATTCTCGACGGCAATGCGCTCACGCGAAGTGGCCGGCGGTCGCCGTCCAGCGGAGCGTGCCCACCGAATCGCACGTGCCGAAAAAGATCCTGATCGTCGACGACTCGCTGACGTCCGTGATGTGGCAGCAGCTGGTGCTCAAGCAGGAGCCGTACGAGATCGTCGTCGCCAACGACGGGCAGGCCGGGGTCGAGGCTGCCGTCGCGTCCCGCCCCGATCTCATCCTCATGGACATGGTGATGCCGCGCATGAATGGCCTCGAGGCCCTGCGCGCGATCCGCGCCACGCGCGGGCTGGCCAGCGTGCCGGTCATCATGGTCACCACGCGCAGCGAGATGAAGAACATCGAGGCTGCCTTCGCCAGCGGCTGCACCGAGTACATCACCAAGCCGATCGACCGCACCGAGCTGCTCGGAAAGGTGCGGGCACACCTCGGCGCGGCATCGGCCGTCGCATGACGCCGGCCGCCCTGCGCGAGCGCGACGAGCTTCACGCGCTGCTGCACGCGAAGGACGGCGAGGTGCGCCGCCTCGTCGCCGAGGTCGAGCAGCTCCGCGAGGAGCTCGCCGATGCCTCGAGGCAGCTCGTCGCCGCGGACGCCGAGAACGGCCGCCTGCTTGGGCTGCACATCACCCTCGCCCGTCTCGCCGAGGCGCCCGACCGCGCCGCCGCGCTGGACGCGCTGAGCGACGTCGTCATCAATATCGTTGGCTCGGAGGACTTCGCGCTCTACGAGCGCGGCATCGCCGTGGCGAGCATGGGCGACCGCGCGGCCGCGCATCCCACGCTCGACGGCGAGTCGCCGCTCGTGCGGGACGCGATCGCGTCCGGTCGCGTCAGGCTCGGCTCGCCGGGCGACGTCCCGCTCGCCTGCGCGCCGCTCATGATCGGCCGCGACGTGCGGGTGGTGCTCGTCGTCTTCGGGCTTCTGCCGCACAGGGGAGCGCTCGGCGCGCGCGACATCGAGGTGCTCGAGCTCCTCCGCGTCCACGGCGCGACCGCCCTGCTCGCCACCGAGCCGCGGACGTCCGCGACGCAGGCGCCCGCCGACCGCTGAGCGGACGACACCTCGTGCAAGCGATCATGCACCATGAGGCCGCCGCCGGTGACGCCTCCGGCCCACCGCTCGAGCGGTCGACCTATCTGCATCCCGGTCAGCTGCACGCCGTCGCCGCCCCGGCGACGATCGTGACGGTGCTCGGCTCGTGCGTGTCGGTCTGTCTGTTCGACGCGGCGCGCGGGATCGGCGGGATGAACCACTTCCTGCTCCCGCATCACACCGTGGAGCAGGACGCGTCGCCGCGTTTCGGGCCGGCCGCGGTACGCCAGCTCTACGACGCCGTGCTGCGGCTCGGTGCGTCGCCGCGCGCGCTCGAGGCGAAGATGTTCGGGGGCGCCTGCGTGCTCGAGCCGGCCGGCACGGGCCGCCGCGCGCTCGGCGTGCAGAACGTCGCCGTGGCGCGCCAGCTTCTCGCCGACTCCGGCATCCCGCTCCGCGCCGAGGACGTCGGCGGCGTGCGCGGTCGCAAGCTCATCTTCCGGGTGGACGATGGTGCCGCCTGGGTTCGCACGCTCTAGGACGATGGAAAACGAGCTCGAGCTGCTACGACAGACGTTCGTCGAGGAAGCGACGGAAGGACTCGCCGCGATGGAGGAGGCGCTCGTCGCGCTGGAGTCGCAGCCGGACAACGGCGAGCCGCTGCTCGACGTCCTCCGCATCGCGCACACGCTGAAGGGCAGCGCGGCGATGGTCGCCTTCGAGAACGTCGCCGAGTATGCGCACCTTCTCGAGGACGCGCTCGAATCGCTGCGCCGCGGCGAGCAGGCGATCGGCGTCGTGCACGTGACGATCCTCCTCCAGATCGTCGACGCGCTGCGCGGAATCCTCAAGGCCGCGGCGGGGGGGCGCACCACCGACATACGCGCCGCGGATCGTGCGCTCGTCGGACGCCTCATCCCCGGCGGCGCGCTC
>JABFXC010000225.1 GCA_013361935.1 Gemmatimonadaceae bacterium | reverse complement strand
GGAACCGCGCGCACCATCGTCGCCGAGAAGAACGCGTACGACGATCCCACCGAGCCGCGCCAGAGCGCGGTCAGCGCGGCCGCGAGATCGTAGCCCCCGGCGGCGAGCAGCACCGCGAGCAGCCCGAGCGCGATGGCCGCGATCGCCCCCATCGCGGCGATCGATCGGGCCAGGGAAAGGCGCGAGCGCTCGCTCAGCACTCGCCGGCCATCACTGGCGTCGCGGGCGGCGTCGCAGCACGCGGTACTCGACGACGCCGCTGTCGCACAGCGTGCGCACCTCGGAATATGGGATCGCGAAGTACGTGTACGCGCGAACTCGCGCGCTTCGGCCGTCGCAGCCGGCGGGGGCGAGCGTCGCGGCGACGCTCTCGACGCTCACGACCCTCACCGATCGGATCAGTCCGCGGCGCTCTATGGGACCGTTCCACAGGCTGATCGCGGTGGTGCGCGCGCTGTCGCCATACGCGCGCCACTCTGGCGGCAGGTCGCTCAGCCCGTCGGAGACGAGCCAGCGCGGCAGCGCCGCGCCCAGCGTGAAGACGAGAAGCTTCCAGCCGATGCTGATCGACGCCAGGACGATCAGCGTGCGACGCGTCGGAAGCCGCGAACCCGGCGTCCGCGGAGTCCCCGTGGTGGATGAAGCGGGCGGCGCCGGATTCGTCGAGTCGCTCACGACTACTGATTTAGCGGGCCGCGCTCGGCGACCGCAATGCACGAATCGCGACGATGCCGAAGGCCGGTCCGATAGCGAGCATGGCCATCCCGGCCGGCCATCCGATCCGCTGCGCGAGAACCGGCACGAGCTGGATGCTCGCCATGGTCAGCAGAAAGCCGAGCGACGCCTGGAGCGTCAGCGCCGTACCGACCGCGTGCGAGGGCACCGAGCGTGTCACGAGGGTGCTGAACTGCGCGCTGTCGGCGATGACCCAGAACCCCCAGATCCAGGCGAGCCCCGCGGTGAGCAGGAAGGGCGCGCCGAACGCGCCCGCGGCGAGCAGCGCGCAGCTCCCGCTGGCGAGCATCGCGAAGGTGACGAGCCGCGCCTGCCCGATCCGGTCGGCGACCCATCCGCCCCACACGCAGCCCAACGCACCGATGCCGATCGCGCCGTACGCGACGATCTCGACGACGGGACGCGCGATCGGCGAGAGCGGGCCACCGCGCTGCGCCTCGCTCGCGGCGAGGAACGCGCCGATCCAGGTCCAGAAGGCGTAGAGCTCCCACATGTGGCCGAGATAGCCTCCGGTCGCGAGCCGCCACTCCCGCCGGCGGATCACCTCGCCGACGAGCAGCCAGGAGAACGGCCGCCGCTCGAACGCGAATGGGCCGTCGCGATAGCCGAGCGCCACGATCGCCGCGGCAAGCAGCGCCCCGATCGAGCTCGCGAGCACCACGGCGCGTCCATTTCCCTCGGCCAGCGCGTGGAGGAGGAAGGGCGTCGCCTTACCGAGGGTCAGCGCGCCGACGATGATGCCGATCGCCAGCCCGCGGCGGCTCTGGTACCAGGTCGCGATCATCTTCATCGCCGGCGGATAGACGCCGGCGAGCGCGGCCCCCGTCGCGAAGCGGAGCGCGAGCGCGACGTCATAACGGTCCGTCGCCAGCAGCAGCGCGTTGACGACGGCGCCCAGTGTCGCCGACGCGGCAAAGAGCCAGCGCGCCGGGATGACGTCGGCGAGGTTCAGCAGCGCGACGAGCGCGGTGCCGGCGACGAACCCGAGCTGCACGATCCCGGTGAGCCACGCCGTCGCGCCGGCCCCCAGCCCCCAGCGCGCGGCGAGCTCGGGAGAGATCGCGCTCGCCGTGAACCAGAGCGACATCCCGAGCAGCTCCGCGACGGCGAGGAGCGCGAGCACGTGCCCGGCGCGTCGTTCCGCCGGGCGCGGCGCGTTCATGGCGCCTCCGGATCGGCGCCGAGCATCGCGCGACCGATCGCGTCGGGATCGCGCCGGACCTCGCGCAGCGCTCCGCTCGCGACCACCACCACTCGATCGGCGAGCGCCACCACCTCGTCGAGATCGGTGGAGTGGACGACCACCGCGCTTCCCGCGGCGCGCGCCGCGCGGAGTCGCGCGTGGACCTCCGCCGTCGCCCGCAGGTCGAGCCCCCGCGTGGGTTGATCGGCGACCACGAGCTCCGGCGCGTCGTCGAGCTCGCGCGCCAGGACGAGCCGTTGCTGGTTGCCGCCGGACAGAGAGCTCGCCTTCGCGCTCGGCCCGTCGCCCCGGACGTCGTACCGCGCCATGAGCTCGGAGGCGCGGCGGCCGACCACCGGCCAGTCGATCCATCCGCGCCGCGCGCCCGCTCCGGCGAGGGCGACGTTCTCCGCCACGGTCAGTTCGTCGGCGATTGCATCGGAATGTCGGTCCTGCGGGACGTACCCGATTCGCGCCGGCAGGACCACGCGTCCGCGCGCCGGGTGTTCGCGTCCCGCGAGGATGCGCATCAGCTCGCGCTCGCCGTTCCCTTCGACCGCGGCGACGCCCAATATCTCGCCCGCGCGCACCTCGAGCGTCGCGCGCGACAGCCGTGCGGCGCCCGAGCGGGGCACCGACGATACGTCCTCCAGGCGTGCGATGCTCGGGCCCGCCCCCACGCTCGCCCCGGCCGCTCGATCCTCGAGCTCGATCCGCCCGGCGCGCTCGCCGAGCATCGCGGTCGCGAGATCCGATTCGCTGCTCTGCGCGGCAGGCACCGTGACCACGTTTCGTCCGCGGCGGAGGACCGTCGCCTCGTCGGCGATCGCCAGCGCGTCGCGCAGCTTGTGCGTGATCAGCACCACGGCCCGGTCGCCGGTCGCGAAGCGCCGTGCCCATGCGAGCAGTGCGGAGGCGTCGGCGGGCGCGAGAGTCGCGGTCGGCTCGTCGAGGATGAGCAGCTTCACGTCGCGAGCCAGTGCCTTGAGGATCTCGACGCGCTGCTGGGCGCTCACCGGAAGAGTGCCGACGATCGCGCGCTCGTCGATCGCGAGACCGGTCGACTCGGCCAGCCGGCGAACACGTTCCTCCGCTCGCCGGCGGTGATGAAGTCCGCGTCCGCCCAGCGCTATGTTCTCGGCGACCGTGAGCGCGGGGACGAGAGAGAAGTGCTGCTGCACCATGCCCACGCCCGCCGCGAGGGCGTCGCGCGGCGAGACGAAGCGACGGGGGACTCCGCCCCAGCGCATCCGTCCCGCGTCCGCGGCCGTGAGGCCGTAGGCGACGCGCATGAGCGTCGTTTTCCCCGCTCCGTTCTCGCCGAGCAGCGCGTGAATCGTTCCCGGGCGGACGTGGAGTGACACGCCGTCGAGGGCGAGGGTCTCTCCGAACCGTTTCTCGATCCCCTCGAGCGCGAGGAGCTGTTCGGCCCCGCGCGGTGTGGTCACAGACCGGTCGGTGCCTCGACGAATCGCCAGGGGAGCGCGAACTCGCGCTCGACCCATCTGCCTAACGCCTGGACGCCGAGCGTCTCGGTCGCATAGTGACCGGCGTAGATGATGACGAGCCCCAGCTCCGGGGCGTCGACCGCGGTCCAGTGCGGACCTTCGCCGACGATGAGCGTGTCGAGCCCCGCGTCGACGGCCTCTCGCAGCGTCTCCGCGGACGCGCCGGCGCCCGTGCAGATCCCCCACCGGCGCGTCACGCGCCCCTCG
Source organism: Gemmatimonadaceae bacterium (assembly GCA_013361935.1). Lineage (GTDB taxonomy): Bacteria > Gemmatimonadota > Gemmatimonadetes > Gemmatimonadales > Gemmatimonadaceae > JABFXC01. The sequence continues at coordinate 21,389 of JABFXC010000225.1, read as the reverse complement.
GCGAACTCCGTCGCGATCGCCTGCCCGCCGTGCCGGCGGGCGAAGGAGTCCGACCGGGCGACCAGCTCCCGCGTGGGGATCTCCGCTTCGCCGCGCACACCGATCTCCAGCGACTGGAACCGCGCGAACCGCCCGTTCGGCTCGAGGCCGAGCTCGCGCGCGAGCAGCACGTTGTTCCCGAGCTCGGGGTGCGCGTCGAGGGGCAGGTGAGACGAGTACACGGCGATCCCGTGCGAGAGGAGTCGATAGAGCCTCTCGTAGAATGCGCCGCGGATCGGCTGGATTCCACCCCAGAGCAGCCCGTGGTGGACGATGAGAAGGTTGGCGTCGGCCGCGATGGCGCCGTCGATCGTGCGCTGCGAGCAGTCGACGGCCACGGCGACGCCACGGATCTCGGCGCGATTCTCGAGCTGGATCCCGTTGACCGCGGGGGGATAGTCCGGGGTGTCCCGCGTCGCGAGCAGCTCGTCGAGTCGCGCCGCGATGGCGTGCAGCGTGGCCATCACCGGGGGGTGCTGTCGCCGCCGACGGAGAGCGTCCCCGCGACGAGGCGTGCGCGCACCGAATCGACGGCGGCGCGCACCTGCGGCGGGACGATCGAGTCGAGCGCGGGGTTCGGCACGTACGTCACCACCTGGCTCGCGGTGCCCAGATGGATCACGCGCGCGGTGAAGCGCTTCTCCTTGACCTCTCGGGCGACGGTGAGGAAGGCATGCGGCAGATCGATCACGACGCTCCCGATGACGACGTCGGGCGCGACCCCATTCTGGTTCGAGTTGGAGCCGAACACGTAGACGCCTTTCCGCTCGCGCGCCGCCTGGAAGATTCCCAGCCCCGCCGCGTCCGCGTTCTGGAAGATGAAGTCGGCGCCCTGGGAGATCTGCGCGAGCGCCTGCTCCTTCCCCGCCGCCGCGTCGTCCCAGTTCCCGATGAAGGAGGAGAGGACGCGCACCTTCGGGTTCACGGACCGTGCGCCGCGCGCGAAGGCGTCGAAGCTGCTCTTCACGGGAGGCAGCTCGGTGCCGCCGAGCACGGCGATCGTCCCGGTCTTCGTCATCGATCCGGCGACGATCCCGGCGAGGTACGACGGATCCTCGAACCCGAAGACCATCCCGGCGACGTTGGGTGAACTCGCGCGGTCACCCGAAGTTGCGATGTAGACCGTCTTCGGGAACTCCGGGCCGACCCGTAAGGCCGCGTCCTGGAACTCGAAGCCGTGGCCGAAGACGAGGTCGTACCCCTGCGCCCCGTACTGACGGAAGTTCTCCTCGAACTCGCCCGGGGTCTTCGTCTGGATGTGGCTCACCGACGCGCCGAGGCTGTCGCGGATGCGAAGCAGGCCATCGTACGCGCCGCCGTTCCACGAGCGATCGGAGATCGGACCCGGAGTGAGGAGGGCCACGCGGAAGCCCGCGGGCTTCGCCGAGTCGCGACCGGTGCACCCGGCGATCGTCGCGAGGACGACCGCGGCGATCGTGCCTAACGCGCGCCTGCCGCGGGCCAACGTCGTGGTGCGTCTGTGCATTGCTGTGGAGAACCCCGGGTGCTGCGACGTGAGCAGAGGTGCATGCTGTTGGCTGGCAACGACATGCACCCCTGTGGAAACATGCGGGTGGACGGCCGCTCGCCTTGCGCTACTTCGCCACCACCAGCGCCGGCTCCCCAGCGTTGAGGGGACGCGAAGCGCCGCGGCCCTCCTGCATCCGGACGCTGCCGTTGATCTTGCCGCCTTCCGCGATGACGATCGTGCGCGTGTCGATGTCGCCCTGGATCGACGCGGTCCCCTGGACCTCTACGCGCTCGGCCCCGACGATCGTTCCCTCGACTGTCCCGCCGATGATCGCTTCGCGGGTCTCGATGTCCCCGTGGACGACGCCCTGCCGTCCGACGAGCACCTGACGCGCGCTGCGGATCGCTCCCTCGACGCGGCCCTCCACCTTCACGACGCCGTTGCTGTCGATGTCGCCGGTGACGGTCATCCCGGCCGCGATGATCGAGAGCGCGCCTTCGCCGGTCGCGGGGCCGCTCTTGCCGTCCTGCTTCTCTTCCTTGAAGATCGCCATTGGTCTACTGCCTCGTCTGCTGGATGAGCGTCATCGGGTCGATCGCGGCACCGCCCTTCCGCAGCTCGAAGTGGAGGTGCGGAGCGGTCGACCGGCCCGTGTTTCCCGAGAGACCGATCACGGTGCCCACGGCGACTGGTTCGCCCTGCCTAACGCGAACCGCGCTGAGGTGACCGTAGAGGGTCTCGTACCCCTGCGGATGCACGAGCCGGATCATCTTTCCGTACTCGGGCGTCTCGCCGACTTCGACGACCATCCCACCCCCGGCGGCACGAACTTCCGTCCCTTCGGGGACGGCGATGTCGAGTCCGGGATGCACCGCGCCGTATTCCTGGCCGCTTCCCACCCCTCGCGTGACGAAGCCCTTCGCGTCCAACGGGTAGCGCGTGGGGATGGACATCGCCACCGAGTCGGTTGCCGCGGGCTTCGCCGCGGGCGCGGCGCCGAGCATCGTCTGTACCTGCTCGTAGCGCTTCTGCAGCTCGGTGAGCGTCACCTCGAGGGTGTCGAGGCGGTACGCGTCCCGCTCCATCGTCGCCAGCCTGCTGGTGAGAATTGGAACGCGCGCGGCCTGGATCGCGAAGAAGACGAAGATCAGGCCGACCGCTGTTCCCATCACGACCCCGGTTCGCGAGAGAATGAAGCGGAGGATCCGGACGCGCCGCGGGCTGAGGACGATGGTCCGGTTCGCGAGGCCGCCCTCGCGCTGAACCTGGATGATCATCGACCCGGCGTGCGGCGTGTAGATGTTTCCGTATCCCTGCTTCTGCTTCTTCGGGTCGGCCATGAAACCTCGTCAGAGCACGTCGCGATGGGTGCCGAGTAGAAGGTCGAGCACCCGCTCGAGGTCGTCGGCGGAGTAGAAGGGGATCCGGAGCTCTCCCTTTTCCTTCCCGGCGAGCGCGACCTGCACATCGGTCTGCAGTCGCTTCCTGAGCTGATCTTCAATACGACGCACTTCTGGCGGCCGCGTATCAACTCCGCCGCGGTCGGGTCGCGCGGGCTTGCCTTTCCCTCCATCCCGGGCCAGGCGCTCGACGTCGCGAACCGTGAGCCCGCGCGCCACGATCTCGTTCGCCGCGGCGGTGATCTCGCGTTCGTTCGGGAGCGCGAGCAGCGCGCGCGCGTGCCCGAGGGTGAGCTGTCCTTCCGCCACCAGGCGGCGGACGGACGCCGGTAAGCTCAATACCCGCAATATGTTAGCTACTGTTGACCGGTCCTTTCCAACGATGTCGGCGACCTGCTGCTGCGTCATCCCGAACTCGTCGACGAGGCGCTGATACCCCTCGGCCTCTTCGAGTGGGTTGAGGTCGGCGCGCTGGAGGTTCTCCACGAGCGCGAGCGTCAACGCCGTCCGATCGTCGATGTCCTTCACGACGGCGGGAATCTTCTCCCAGCCCAGTGCGGTCGCGGCGCGCAGGCGGCGCTCGCCGGCGATCAGCTCATAGCGGTCCGGTCCCGCTGGCCGCACCGTGATCGGCTGCAGCAGGCCGGTGGCCTTGATGCTCGCCTGCAGCTCGCTCAACTCCTCCGGCTTGAACTCGCGGCGCGGCTGATAGCGATTCGGGCGGATGGATCCGAGCGCGATCTCGCGGTATGGAAGCTGTCCACCCGGCGCGGCCGACGCGGGCGACGGCGCTGGAATGGTGGGCGCGGAGTTGATCAGCGCCTCGAGCCCTCGGCCGAGCCGCCGCTGCTTGTCGTTGCTCATGCCTCGGCTCCTGGCGCATCGGCGCTGCTGGTGTTCTGTGCGGCGATGGCGGTCTCCCTGTTGAAGGCGGCCGTTCTCTGGCCGTACCGCTCGATGAGCTCGCGCGCGACGTTCATGTAGGCCTGCGCGCCGACGGAGGCCACGTCGTACAGGATGATCGGCTTGCCGAAGCTCGGTGCCTCCGCCAGTCGGATGTTCCGCGGGATGACGGTCTGGAACACCTTGGGGCCGAAATACTCGCGAGCGTCCGCGGCAACCTGCCGGGAGAGATTCAGTCGCGCATCGTACATGGTCAGCAGCACGCCGTCGATGCCCAGCCCTTCGTTCACTCCGCGCTGCACGAGCGTCACGGTGCTGAGAAGCTGCGAGATTCCCTCGAGGGCGTAGTACTCGCACTGCAGTGGGATGAGCAGTGCATCCGCCGCCGCGAGCATGTTGAGCGTGATGAGGCCGAGCGATGGCGGGCAGTCGATCAGGATGAAGTCGTACTCGTCCCGTACCTGGTCGACGGCGTCGCGCATCGCACGGTCGCGGCGCGGATGGCTCACCAGCTCTACCTCTGCTCCGGCGAGGTCCGGCGTGGCGGGGACGACGTCGAGATGCTTGAACTGGACGCTGCGGATGGTCGCGTCCGCGAGCGTCGACTCTCCGATCAGCGCGTCGTAGACCGTGAGCCCGATGTGCTCGCGCGGGATCCCGATCCCGCTCGTCGCATTCCCCTGCGGGTCGCCGTCAATCAGGAGCGTGCGCTGCTCGGCAACCGCCAGGCTCGCGGCGAGATTGACCGCCGATGTCGTCTTCCCTACTCCGCCTTTCTGGTTCGCGATCGCGATGACTCGGCCCACATTCCGTCCGAATTGAAGGAGGCCGGAATATAGTCTTCCGTTGTTTCACGTGAAACGCCGGTCGCCAATGTTCAGCTCGTGTTTCACGTGAAACAAGGCAAAAAAGAAGGGGCCTCGACATGGAGGCCCCTCCGAACATCTTCGACAGCAATGAGTTATCGGTTGGGGACGAAAGCCCACCGCACCGTCACCATCGCCGAGACCGTTTGCTCGCCCGGCTCGACCGGAGTGGGCGAAGCCATCTTCCCGACCATGCTTGCCTCCGACAGCACGCGGTTGAAGACCACCGGCGGGCGGACGTCGGTCGTGGTGATCTCGATGAGCGCGCCGACCGATCCACCGGCCGCCTTCGCTACCGCGTCCGCATCATCGCGCGCACGAGCGACCGCTTCGGCGAGCGCGCTCCGGCGCGCGGCGTCCGTGTTCGACGGATAAAACGAGAGGGAGCTGATCATGTTCGCGCCCGCCTCGAGCGATGCATCGATCGCCTTGCCGATCATGCCGATGTCCCGAATGTCGACTCGGACGGTATTGGTCGCGACGTAGCCTGTCACCTTCGGTTGCTGACCGTTCCGGTCGTACTGCATCTCCGGATAGAGATTGTAGTTCACCGTCGACAGCTGGTCCGACGCGAAGCCCATCTTCCGCAACGCATCGAGCACTGCCTGCTGCTTCCGCGCGTTGTCGGCGCCGGCCGCCGCGGCGGTCGCGGCGCGCGTCTGCACGCTCACCTCGAGGCGCGCGCGATCCGGAACGATCTTGGCCTCCCCCTGCCCGTTGGTGATGACCTGGGCGACGGCGGCCGACGGTGCCGCCACGACGGGGGCCGGGGCCGGGGCGGGCTGCTGCGCGCGCGCCGTGGTGCAGCCGACGCTTCCTGCCAGCGCGGCCGCCAGCGCGACTGCGGTGCTCCGAGCGAACATGCGATCTCCTTGCCGATTGGATCTGTTTAGTAGCATCAGGATACTAAATGCGGCCGGCCGGCTCATGCCGGCACCGCGCCGCTCCGCGAAACATACCCCCGTCCCGCTCGCACGTGCCCGCCTCGAACCGCGGTGGGTGCGGCGCGCTCGAGCCCGCGCGATCAGCCCGACGCGCGCGCTCTCCGCCGCTCGATCTCGAGCACGAGGTTCTGCAGGTCGCTCGGGCTCACCCCGGGAATGCGCGACGCCTGGGCCAGCGTCGCCGGGGTGAGCGCGAGCAGCTTCTGGCGAGCCTCCATCGAGAGCGAGCGCATCTCCCCGTACGGGATGCCGCCGCCGAGCGGGAACGCATCGAGCCGCTGCATCTTCTCCGCCTGCGCCCGCTCCCGCTCGAAGTAGCCGCCGTACTTGATCTCCAGCTCCGCCGTCACCGCCGCCTCCGCGGCCGGCAGCTCCGCGATCTCCGCGGCGCGAAGCAGATCGAGGAGCGACACACCCTGACGCTTCGCGACCTCGACCACCTTCATCGAGTGCGCGAGCGGCGCGCTCCCCGCCGCGGCGAGAACCGGAGCCGCCTGCTCGGGGCGGATCGACGTGCGCTCCGCGAGATCCCGGGACCGGTCCTCCTCGGTCATGCGCCGCTCGACCACGCGCGCCTCGCGCTCGTCGAACGCACCTCGCTCGAGCGCGACGGGCGCGAGCCGGCGGAGGGCGTTGTCCTGGCGCACCGTGAGGCGGAACTCCGAGCGCGAGGTGAAGAGCCGATACGGTTCGTCGACGCCGCGCGTGACGAGATCGTCGACGAGGACGCCGATGTACGAGGACGATCGGCCGAGGATGAGCGGGGTCTCTCCACGCGCGCGGAGGGCGGCATTGTAGCCCGCCACTACCCCCTGCCCCGCCGCCTCCTCGTATCCGGTGGTGCCGTTGATCTGGCCGGCGAAGAACAGGCCGGAGAGCGCGCGGAGCTGGAGCGTCGCGTCGAGCTGCGTCGGCGGATAGTAGTCGTACTCGATCGCGTAGCCGGCCCGCGTCATCCGCGCCGACTCGAGCCCCGGGACGGCGTGCAGCATTCGCAGCTGCACGTCCACGGGCAGCGACGTCGAGAGCCCGTTCACGTACAGCTCGTGCGTGTCGTGTCCCTCGGGCTCGAGGAAGATCTGATGCCGCTCGGCGTCCGGGAACCGGAGGATCTTGTCCTCCACGGACGGACAGTAGCGCGGACCGCGTGAGCCGATCGCGCCCCCGTACATCGCCGAGCGCCCGATGTTCTCCCGGACGACGGCCTTCGCTTCATCGCCGGCGAAGGTGATCCAGCACGGGAGCTGCCGCGGGTGGCGCGTCGTCTCGCCGGCGCGACGCGGGGAGTCCCAGAAGTGCGACCACGAGTAGTCGAACGCCTCGATCTCGCTCTCCTGGCGCTCGAGGCGGGAGTAGTCCACCGAGCGGCCATCGATGCGCGGCGGGGTTCCGGTCTTGAAGCGCGCCACCTGGAGGCCCAGCGACTCGAGCTGCTCGGCGAGATGGACCGCCGGCGGCTCTCCGGCCCGGCCACCGGCCAGCTTCGTCTCGGTGCCGATGTGGATGCGCCCGCGCAGGAAGGTGCCGGTGGTCAGCACGACACAGCTCGCGCCGAAGCGACGGCCCTCCAGCGTCTCGATGCCGACGACCGACCCTTCGTCGATCAGCAGGCGAGCCACCGTTCCCTGGATCGTCGCCAGCGTCGCGTGCTCCTCGAGCAGCGAGCGGACGGCGCGGCGATAGAGACCGCGGTCGCACTGCGCGCGCGGCGCCCAGACCGCCGGACCCTTGCCGCGGTTCAGCATCCGGAACTGCAGCGTCGCGAGATCCGTCGCGCGCCCCATGATCCCGCCTAGCGCGTCGACTTCGCGGACGACCGTTCCCTTCGCGACGCCGCCGATGGCCGGGTTGCAGGACATCTGGCCGATGGTCTCCAGCGCGCTCGTCACGATGGCGACGCGCGCACCGAGGCGTGCGGCGGCGACCGCGGCTTCGGTGCCGGCGTGACCCGCTCCGACGACGACGACGTCGAAAGTCGCCTCGATATTCACGTGGGAACCCATGGTCTCGAAAGCTATATCCCAGTCCCCGCTCGGTGGCAGCGCACGGGCCACGCGGTTATTCTCCGGCCGCCCGCAATCGCCACCACAGGAGAGACGCCATGCCACTGTCCGCCGCCGCCGGGGCACCGACGATGCTGATCCGCCGCGAGGCATTCGAGCGGTCCGGACTGACGCGAGCCGCGATCGATGCGCGGCTGAACCTCACGCCGGACGAGTTCCGCGTCGAGGGCGATCTCGTCGCCGTGGGACCGATCCACGAGGAGCCGTCGCTCGTCGCCCTGATCGAGGAGCTCGAGGCGCTCGGTCTCCGCTACTTCGACGACTTCTTCGAGCTGAGCGGCAACTGGCCTGAGTGGCTCAAATTATTCGCGATGGGTGAATAATCCGTCGGGGGTCCCTTGCGAAGGAGTCCCTCCCACCCGCACTCGTAGCACCAGCTGGTGCGGAACCATGGCATGAGCGTGTTCCAGCCGCGGGACCGGACCCGGACGGTCGGCGAATCGCAGTGCGGGCACTGCACGCCGGTGGGCAGGATGTAGAGGAAGAACACCGTCGCTGCGATGATCCGCAGGACGAAGAATCCCAGGAACAGCACGGCGAACAGCACCTCGTCACTCATCCTGCCCTTCCTGCCGCGAACGGCGGTCAGCTGCGCGGCCCCGCGGGGACGCTGCGTCCGGCGGCGATTCCCGGCGACGTCGAGCGGCTAGAGTCTCCGCTCGACGACCGACCAGGCCTCGACGTAGGCGTATCCTTCCTCCACGCGCTCGATGACGACGTCCGACCCCTGGGCCAGCGTCACGCCGTCGAGGCTGCGAGCGGGAAGCACGCGCGACCGGCCTCCCTCCTCGTAGGAAATCTCGTACGCACTTGGCGCGCCAGCAGTCGAGCCGACCACCCGTGTCACACGCGCCGGAGTCCCCTGCAGGAGGTACCGCTCGTCGACGACCTCGGCCACCACTCCCGGAAGCGCCCAACGCGCGACGAGCAGGCTCGCGCCCACGACCCCAGCGACCCCGAGCAGCGCGGCGATGGCGATCGTCGCGCCGAAGGAAAGATCGGTGTAGCGATGGAGCAGGTACCCCATCGCCCCAAAGAGCGTCGCGAACGCGGCGACGTTCGGGACGGTGAGGCGCGCTCCGATGGTCGGCGGCTCGCCGCCGGGATGGCGCGGGGCGGCGTTCGCCTTCCGCTCCACGCCGAAGAGCATCGCGCCCACGCCGAGCACGAGACCGGCGAGGAAGAAGGCCAGGAAGAGATGCGTGATCTGCATCAGCGCTCGAGGTTGCTCCTGAAGAACTGAACGGTCATCGGCCACGCCCGCTTCGCCGCGGCGAGGTTGGCGCCGTTCATCTGGTCCTGCGCGCGAAGGAAGCCGTGCCCCGCGCCGGGAAAGATCTCATGCGTGAAGCTCTTGCCGAGGGCGCGCATCGCCGAGTCCGCGGGGGGAATGGTGGCGTCGACCCGGGCGTCGTTCTCTCCGTAGAGCCCGAGCACGGGCGCGCGGACGCTCGCGAGATCGGCCGACGGTGGGGAGGTTCCGTAATAGACGACGGCCGCGCCGAGTGCCGGCGCATGCACCGCGTGGGCGAAGGACACCCCGCCACCCCAGCAGAAGCCGACCACGCCGTAGCGCGGTGCCGCCGCGGGGAGTGCCATCGCATATGCGGCGGCGGCGTCGATCTGTCGCTGCACCACCGCGGGATCGAGCGTGCGGATCGCGGCCACCGCCTGCTGCATCCCCACCGTGTCCGTCGCGGCGAGGGGAATCTTGCCGGTGAGGAGGTCGGGGGCGATCGCGATGAACCCTTCGGCCGCGAGCTGATCGGCGACGCTGCGTACCCAGGTGCTCAGCCCGAAGATCTCGTGAACGACGACGACCACCGGCGCCTTCGTGCTGCGCTGCGGGTACACGACCCAGGCGCGCAGAGAGTCGCCTGTCTGCGCATCGGTGCGGATGGTCACCCATTCCCCGTGGCGCGGAGAGCGCTCGATCCTCGCCATGGCGGAGGCCGCACCTGGCGCGATGGTGGTGTCGTCGGCGGCCGGCGCCGCCGACGCCGCGGCGGGCGTCATGGTGTGGTCGTGCGCCGCCGGCATGGTGGACGGATGGACGCAGGCCGCCGCGAGGAAGGTCAGGGGGGCGGCGAGATCGCGAGGGCGAAAGCGCATGGACGGACGAGGGTAGCGGTCGGTGTTCGGAACAGCCCGCGCGAAGAGGCAACGCGCGAGAGGTGATCTTAGTGCCGCTCGCCTCCGGGCGCGAGCGTCGGAGGGGGCGGACCGGGACCCCGCATCGCGGCGTGGGCTCGATTAAGTTGCTGCCTCTATGGAGGTCCAGATCTTCGGCGTGAAGAAGAGCGCGGACACGCGGAAGGCGCAGCGGTTCTTCGCCGAACGGCGCGTCAAGGTGCATTTCGTCGACCTGATGGAGCGTGCGGCCTCGCTCGGCGAGTTGCGGCGCTTCGCGCAGAAGTTCGGGATCGGCGCGCTGATCGATCCGTCGTCGCGCCGGTACGCGGAGCTCGGGCTCGGCCATGCCCGGCTATCGGACGAGCGCTGGATGGACAAGCTGGTGGACGAGCCGCTGCTGCTGCGGATGCCGCTCGTCCGGAACGGGAATCAACTCACCATCGGAGCGGCGGAGGCCGAGTGGAAGCAGTGGGTGGCGAAGTGACGCGGAGACGGAGATGAGCCTCATCGCGGTCTCGAACGTCGGCGTCGAGTTCGGCGCGACGACGCTGTTCCGGGACATCACCTTCACGATCGCGCGCGGCGACCGCTGGGGAATCGTCGGCCGGAACGGGATCGGGAAGACGACGCTCTTCAAGCTGATCACCGGGGAGCAGCAGCCGACGAGCGGGATGGTCGCGCGCTCGGGATCGGTGCGCGTCTCGCTTCTGGAACAGCACCGGACCTTCGACGGCGCCGAGACGGTCTGGGGCGCCGCGGCGGGGCCCTTCGCCGAGCTGCTCGCCCTCGAGCAGTCCCTCGCCCGTCAGGCCGAGGCGTTAGGCAGCGACGCGTCCGACCAGGCGATGGCGCGCTACTCGCGCGACCTCGAGCGCTTCGAGCGCGAGGGCGGCTACGAGATCGCGCCGAAGGTGGACGCCGTGCTCCACGGCCTCGGCTTCGACCCGGAGAAGGCGCGCACGCAGCCGATCGCGCAGCTGAGCGGGGGCGAGCGCGGGCGGCTCGGCCTGGCGCGGCAGCTCGCCGCGCCCGCCGACGTCCTTCTCCTCGACGAGCCGACGAACCATCTCGACCTCGAGACGACCGCGTGGCTCGAGCAGTATCTCCGCGAGCTCGAGGCTACCGTCGTCGTCGTCAGCCACGACCGCGCGTTTCTCGAGGCCGTCGCCGACCACGTGCTGCACTTCGAGAACGGAACCGCGTTCGCCTACGCTGGGGGCTACGCCTCGTTCGTCACGCAGCGCACGGAGCGTCGACTCGCCGAGCAGCGCGCGTTCGACAAGCAGCGCAAGGTGATCGCCGCGGAGGAGGACTACATCCGCCGCAACATCGCCGGCCAGAACAGCAAGCAGGCGAAGGGCCGGCGGAAGCGGCTCGATCGGCTGCCGCGGTTGAGCGGGCTCGCCGGCGAGGGCGGCGTGATGTCGCTCGCTCTCCGCGCCGCCGAGCGAGGCGGCGATCAGGTCGTCGTCGCCGAGCACGTGGACGTCGCGGTGGAGGGTCGTACGCTGCTCAGGGATTTCAACGCGCGGGTCCATCGCGGCGACGTCATCGGTCTGATCGGCCCGAACGGCGCGGGAAAGACGACGCTGCTGCGCACGATCGTCGGCGAGCGGTCGCCGCAGGATGGCGAGGTGAAGGTCGGCGGGTCGATTCAGGTCGCCTACTACGACCAGCAGCTCGGCAACGTGCCGATGGGGAAGACGCTCTACGACGTCATCGCCGACCTGCGCCCGACCTGGGGCCGCGGTCCCGTGCAGGGGCACCTGGGCCGCTTCGGCTTCTCCGGAGACAGCGTGCTGCGCACGACCAACGTGCTCTCCGGCGGGGAGAGGGCGCGGCTCGCGCTGGCGATCATGATGCTGACCGGCGCGAACCTCCTGGTGCTCGACGAGCCGACCAATCACCTCGACGTGGAATCGATCGAGGCGCTCGAGGAGGCGGTGGAGGGGTATGACGGAACGGTCATCCTCGTGAGCCACGACAGGGCGCTGCTGCGCGCCCTCGTGACGCGGGTGTGGGTGCTCCACCACGAGCACATCACCGACTTCCCCGGGACCTTCGAGGAGTGGGAGCTGGTGAGCGCCGAGCGCGCGCACGCGGCATCGGTCGCCGCGTCCGAGGAAGCCGAGCTCCGCCGCGTTCACGAGCGACAGAAGACCGCGCGGAAGAACGAGACGCGCGAGAAGGACGATCGTGCGGTCCGGGCGGCCAGGCGCGCCGTCGACGACGCCGAACAGGAGGTCTCGCGACGCGAGGCCAGGGTCGGCGAGTTGACGCGAGCGCTCGAGGACCCCGAGCTCTACACGACGCCGGAGGGCACGAAGAAGGCGACGGCGTTAGGCAGGGAGCTCGACGCGGCGAAGCGGGCCCTCGACAAGGCGATCGCCGCGTGGGAGCGGGCGGTCGGGGTGGCGGAGCAAACTTCGTAGGGTAAGGGGCCAGGGGCCGGGCGGAAGGAACTGCGGTGACTGCAGTCGACGCAGTTCCTCACACCTGGCTCCTGGCGCCCGGCCCTCAGAACTCCCCGATGAATCCGATCTCCGGCTCGAGGCGCTGGCCGAACTTCTCCTGAACGGACTTCTGCGCGAAGGCGATCAGCTTGCGGACGTCGGCGGCGGTGGCGTGGCCGAGGTTGACCATGATGTTCGCGTGGATGTGCGAGATCTGCGCGTCGCCGATGCGGTAGCCCTTGAGCCCGCACTGGTCGATGAGCCGTCCCGCGCCGACCCCTTCGATCTTCTTGAAGATCGAGCCCGCGCTGGGATGCCACTCGAGCCACGGATGCTTTCCGCCGCGCCAGCTGAGATTCTCCTGCGCGATGCGGTGGAGCGTCGCCGGGTCGCCCTTCTCGAGCTGGAAGGTGGCCGAGAGCACGATGTCCGGCCGGTGGTGGAGGATCGTGTCGTCGTAACCGAACTTCATGAAGTCACGGTCGACGACGATGCGCTCGTTGTCCTCGGTGAGCAGCTCGGCGCTGTCGAAGACCTCGGCGATGAACATCGTCCGCTCGCGCGCCGGCGCGGGGGAGAGGAAGTGGAGATTCTGCCAGATCGCGCCGCCGATGGTGCTCGGGATCCCGACGTAGTGCTCGAGCCCCGACCAGCCGCGGGCGAGGGTCTCCTTGATGATGTCGGCGATGATCGCCCCGCTCTCCACCCACAGCTTTCCGTCCTCGGCGAACGAAAAGTGCCGCGCGGTGTTTCGAATGACGAGACCGCGAAAGCCCTTGTCTCCGATCAGGATGTTCGCGCCGAGGCCGAGCACGAAGAAGGGGACGTGCAGCTCGCGCGCGGCGACGATGGCATTCGCGAGCTCGTCGGCCGAGGTGGCCTCGAAGAAGAGATCGGCCGGGCCGCCGATCCTGAAGGTCGTATATGGCCCGAGCGGGACGTCGCGCCTGGCGCGGCCGGCGGGCAGGCGCGCCTCGAGCGCGTCGAGCATATTCAGCGATGTCGAAGTCATGACGAACGTAATGAAGCGGGAGCGCCGACGCGGAGCCAGCGCGGGGTCGGGCGCCCGGCCGACGTCCGTCGAACCAGCACCCAATCGTAGACGATGATCAGAGCAGGAAAGTCGCACACCGGCGCCGCCAGGCGGGTGGTCGCCCTCGCCACCTTCGCCGTCGCTCTCGTGGCGGGCGGAGCGGTGGCGCCGCGGATCGCGCTCGGCCAGGGGAAAGAGAGCGCGGGGAGCGCCGTGGCGCGCGGGGCGCTCGAGCGCGCGACGCTCGAGAAAGTGATCAAGCGCCAGGTGCTGCCGAACGGGCTGGAAGTAATCGTGCTCGAGAACCACGGCGTCCCGCTGGCGACGATCGAGATCGACGTGAAGAACGGCGCGTTCACGCAGGCCCCCGGCTACGAGGGGCTCGCGCACATGTACGAGCACATGTTCTTCAAGGCGAACGCCGATCTCCCCGAGCCCGAAGCGTTCGTCGACCGGGCGGGGGAGCTCGGCGCGATCTACAACGGGACGACCACCGAGGAGCGCGTCAACTACTATCTCACCATCCCGGCCGACAGCCTGCGCGGCGGGATCGAGTTCATCGCCTCGGCGCTGCGCTCGCCGCTCTTCCGCCAGGACGAGCTGGAGCGGGAGCGGCAGGTGGTGCTCGGCGAGTACGACCGCGCGGAGTCGAACCCCTTCCTCGCGCTGACGAACGAGACCGGCAAGGTCCTCTGGGGCAGCGCCTGGTCGCGGAAGGACGCGTTAGGCGAGCGCGCGGCGATCCTCGCGACGACCCCGGACAAGCTGCGCGCGATCCAGAAGAAGTACTACGTGCCGAACAACAGCGCGCTCATCGTCGCTGGCGACGTCAACCCGGACAGCGTGTTCAAGGCGGCGCGCGACGCCTTCGGCGACTGGCCGCGCAGCCCCGATCCCTTCGTCGCCGATCCGATCCCGCCGGTGCCCCCGCTGGCGCGGAGCCGCGGTCTGGTGATCGAAGCGCCGATCAACACGGTGATCGTGCTCGAGCAGTGGCAGGGCCCGAGCGTCGGCACGGACCCGCAGGCGACCTACGCCGCGGACGTCTTCTCCGACGTGCTCACCCAGCCCAACTCCGGCTTCCAGAAGCGGCTCGTCGACACGGGACTCTTCCAGGAAGTCGGCGTCAACTACTACACGCTCAACCAGGTCGGCCCGATCAGCATCAGCGGGACGACGACGCCGGAGAAGCTGAAGGAGGCGCTCGCGGCGCTGGACAGGGAGATCGCGCAGTTCGACAAGCCGGGCTATCTCACCGCGGCCGAGCTGGAGCCGGTGAAGCGCCAGCGCGCCGTCGAGACGGCGATGGGGCTCGAGCGCGCGTCCGGGCTCGCGCACACGATCGGCTTCTGGTGGAGCGTGGCCAGCCTCGACTACTTCATGGGCTACATCGACAACATGGCGAAGCAGACGACCGCCGACCTCCGCAGCTACGCTAGCAAGTACATCGTCGCGAAGCCGCGGGTGGTCGGCGTGATGATCGACCCGGAATCGCGCGCGCGGATCCATCTCACCGAGGCGGACCTGCTCGCGGCGGGGGGCAAGTGATGCTCGGACGCAACCTCCTCGCGGCGGCGCTCCTCTGCGTCGCGTCGATCGCCGGGGCGCAGGCCACGACGAGCGCGCCCCGCGCCGGTGCCGCCTCCTCGACGACCACGACGACCGACTTCCTCGTCGACGGGATCCACGTGGTCCTCCGCCGGACGACGGCGAACGACGTGGTCGCGGCCAGCCTGTACCTGCTCGGTGGGACGCAGCAGCTCGCCGACACTACGCAGGGGATCGAGGCGTTCCTCCTCGCCGCCTCCGAGCGCGGCACGAAGCGATTCGGCAAGGAAGCGCTGCGCGGGCTGACCGCCCGGCTCGGCAGCGCGATCGAGATCGACCCGACCGTCGACTGGACGATGATCGGCTCGCGCGGGCTGCGCGACAGCTTCGACTCGACGTGGATCGTTCTCGCCGACCGCGTGATGGCGCCGCGGCTCGACTCGAGCGAGGTCGAGCTCGTGCGCGAGCAGCTGTTGATCGGCGCGCGCACGCGCCGCGACTCGCCGGACGCGCTCGTCCAGGCGGTAGCCGACAGCGCGATGTGGACCGGCCACCCTTACGCGCTCGAGCCCTTGGGCACCGTCGAGTCGCTGAGCCGGATCTCGGTGGCGAGCCTCCGCCGCTACCAGCGCGAGCAGATGGTGAAGTCGCGCATGCTGCTCGTCGTCGTCGGCAACGTCGAGCGCGCGCAGGTGGAGCGGATGGTGCACGCGACCATCGGGACGCTCCCCGCGGGGAGCTACCAATGGACGCTGCCGCGCACGCCGCCCGTCACCGCGTCGACGCTGACGGTGGTCTCGCGCCCGCTGCCGACGAACTACGTCCTCGGCTACTACGCCGGACCGCCAGCATCGAGCGCCGACTACCCCGCGCTGCGGGTGGCGACCGCGGTGCTCGGCGGCCGCCTCTTCGCCGAGATCCGCAGCCGCCGCAATCTCACCTACGCGGTCGACGCGCCCTTCATCGAGCACGCCGCGTCGTCGGGAGGATTGTACGTCACGACCACGCAGCCGGAGACGACGCTCGGTCTCATGCAGGTGGAGGTCCAGCGACTGAAGGACGAGATGATCGATCCGAGCGGGCTCGAACGTCTCGTGCAGCAGTTTATCACGGAGTACTTCCTGAACAACGAGACGAACGCGGCACAGGCCGACTTCATCGCGCGGGGCGTGCTGTACAGAGGGAGCGCGCTCGCCGCGACGCCGGATCGGTTCGTCGACGACCTGCGCGCCGTGCGCCCGCAGGACGTGCAGCGGGTCGCGCGCACGTACATGCGGGGGATTCACTTCGCCTACGTCGGCGATCCGACAGCCGCACCGCGGCGGGCGGCGGCGCGGTTCCAGTAGGCGCGCCGCCTAACGCTTCACCCGCGCCGCGAGCTCGGCCCGCAGGTCCTCGAGCGACAGCCCCAGCGCCCGGAGCGCGACGAGGGTGTGGTAGACGACGTCCGCACCCTCGGCGCGCGCCCGCGTGACATCGACGTCGGCGCAGGCGACCGCCAGCACCGTGGCTTCCTCGCCGAGTTTCTTGAGCCGGAGGTTGCGGTCGCCCAGCAGGCGGCGGGTGTAGCTCGGCCGCTCCCCGGCGGGTGCGTCGCCCTCCGCCGCGCGCCGCGCGATCGTCGCGTCGAGCGCCGAGAGCGTGTCCGGGGCGAGCGCCATGTCGCCGAAGCAGGAAACGGCTCCGGTGTGGCAGGCCGGCCCCGCGGGGGCGACTCGCGCGAGCACCGCGTCGCCGTCGCAGTCCGTGGACAACGAGACCACTCGCTGCACGTTCCCGCTCGTCGCGCCCTTGTGCCAGAGACCGCGCGTGCGCGACCGATAATGCATCTCGCCCGTCGCGATGGTTCTCTCCAGCGCCTCCCGGTCCGCGTGGGCGACCATCAGGACGGCACCCGATCCCGCATCCTGCGCGACCACGGTCACGAGCCCGTTGCCCTTCGTGAAGTCCAGCGAATCGAGGTCGATCATCTCGTGTCTCCGGCGCCGAGCAGCGAGCGAACCTCCCGGGCCAGTGCGGCGTTCGTCGCGATCGCGCTGCCGCCGAACGCGGTCGCGCGGCCGGACCAGTCGGTGAACACTCCCCCTGCCTCCTCGATGATCGGGAGCAGGGGCGCGGTGTCCCACGCGCCGACGATCCCGTCCGTCATCACCTCGGCGCGACCGGTGGCGACGAGCAGATAGCCGTAGCAATCTCCCCACGAGCGCGACACCGCGCTGCGATCGGCCAGCCCGCGCCAGCGCTCCGTATGTTGCGGCGTCTTCAGGAATCGCTCGTCGGTGGTGAGGACCGTCGCATTGCCGAGTGAGTCGACGCTCGAGACGGAACAGCGGCGGCCGTTCCACCAGCAGCCTTCCCCCGGTGCCGCGCCCACGATCTCGTCGACCGCGGGGAAGTATGCCGCGCCCGCGACGACGCGCTCCCCCTGCGCGAGCGCGACGAGCGTCCCCCAGAGCGGAACTCCCCGCACGAAGGTCTTCGTCCCGTCGATCGGATCGATCACCCAGCGATACTCGGCGCCGGCGCGAACCTCGCCGTGCTCCTCGCCGAGGATGCCGTGGGTGGGGAAGCGCCGCTCGATCCACTCGCGCGCGCAGCGCTCCGCTTCGCGGTCGGCCACGGTCACGGGCGAGCCGTCCTGCTTCCACTCGACGGACACTCCCGCGCGGAAATGACGCAGCGCCACGTCGCCGGCCAGCCGTGCGACGTCCGCGGCCGCCTCGAGAAAGCTCGTGCCGCTCATGCCGCGCGCCGGCGGATCGGCAGCCCGGCGTCGGCGAGCACCGACTTGATTGCGCCCACCGTCGTGACGCCGTCGTGCAGTATTCCCGCGACGAGCGCGGCGTCGGCGTGCCCGGTCTGCAGTGCGTCGCGGACGTGCGCGGCGTTCCCCGCTCCTCCGGACGCGATCACCGGAACGTGCACCGCGCCGGCGACCGCGCGGGTCAGCTCCAGATCGTAGCCGTCGCGCGCGCCATCACGGTCGATGCTCGTGAGCAGGATCTCGCCCGCTCCGCGCTCGACACACTCGCGCGCCCACGCGACCGCCTCTCGCTCGGTGGGCGTGCGTCCGCCGTGCGAGTACACGCGCCACCCCTCGCCCTCGCGGCGCGCGTCGATGCTCGCGACGACGCACTGCGCGCCGAAGCGCCCCGCCGACTCCGTCAGCACCTCCGGCCGTGCGAGCGCGGCGGAGTTGATGCCGACCTTGTCGGCGCCGGCGCGGAGCGCGCGGCCGACGTCGTCCGCCGTGCGGATCCCGCCGCCGATGGTCAGCGGAACGAAGAGTCGCTCCGCGGTCCGTCGCGCCAGGTCGAGCAGCGTCGCGCGCTCCTCGGCGCTCGCCGAGATGTCGAGGTACACGATCTCGTCCGCGCCGGCCTGCTCGTAGCGCTCGGCGAGCTCCACCGGATCGCCGACGTCGCGCAGCGCCTCGAACTGTACGCCCTTCACCACGCGTCCCCCCGCGACGTCGAGGCATACGATGAGACGACGCGTCAGGCTCACGGGCTCACCTTCAACGCGACCGAGCCCTTGGTGCTGAAGACGACGCCGTCGTCGGCGAGGGCATCGCGCAGGCAGAGGCCGAGCGCCTTGAACCCCGCTTCGACCACGTGGTGACGGTCCCGGCCGCGGAGGACGCGAAGGTGCACCGTCGCCTTCGCGTTGTCGGCGAAGGAGCGCATCCAGTGATCGTACAGCGACGACGGCAGGGGCCCGCGATAGTACGGCCGCCCGCCGATGTCGAGCGCGCACTCGACGAGCGCGTCGTCCATCGGCACCACGCGATGCGCGTAGCGCGCCGCGGTCGGCGGGATCACGCGCTCGAGCGCCGCGCCGACACAGATCGCGACGTCCTCGATGGTGTGATGTGCCAGGTCGCCGCGCGCGTCGATCTTTAGGTCGAGCCCCGAGTAGCGCGCCAGCGTGACCATCATGTGGTCGAGAAAGGGGATCCCGGTCGTCGACGTGCCCACACCCTTCCCGGTCGTAAGAGCGACGCGGATCCTCGTTTCCTTCGTCTCGCGTTCGACGACGCTCATGCGTGCTTCCTCATTCGGTGAACTCTCCGGCGACGTCGCGCGCGTCGAGCGCGCCGGTGTAGAGCGCCATCCCGATGACGGCGCCGGCGATGCCCCGATCGGCGAGCGACCGGAGGTCGTTCAGGGTCGTGATCCCGCCGGAGGCGAAGACGGGGACCGCGGAATGCTCGGCGACGTCGTCCATCAGGAAGAGATCGGTGCCGCGCATCTGCCCTTCCTTGTGCACCGCGGTCACGAGCACGGCGGCCAGCGGGCTCTCGTTCAGCTCGTCGATCACGTCGAGCACGTCGCGGTGGTGCTGCTTCGCCCAGCCGTGCGTGACGACCCGACGGTCACGCACGTCGGCCGCGACGACGAGCTCTCCAGGAAACTGGCTCGCCATCTCATGCAGCCAGTCGGGGTCCTCGATCGCGCGCGTGCCGAGGACGACGCGCTCCGCACCCGCCGAGAGCAGCCGCTCGATCGCCTCGGGGCTGCGTACCCCGCCCCCGACCTGGATGCTCGCGTCGCTCGACGCCAGCAGGTCGTGCACGACGCGCTCGTTGGATCCGCGGCCCGTGGCCGCGTCGAGGTCGACGACGTGCAGGGTCGTGAAGCCCGCCTCGGTCCAGCTCCGCGCGACGGCGATCGGATCGGGAAGACGTACGCGCTCCGCCGCGTACGAGCCACCGACGAGCTGCACGCACGCCCCATCGCGGATGTCCACCGCGGGAATCACGATCATCGAAGCGCCTCCCTCACCATCTCGGCGAGAAGCGCGACTCCCTCGCGGGAGCTCTTCTCGGGGTGAAACTGCACGCCGGCGATCCGGTCCTTTCGAACGGCGGCGGGAAAGCGATCGTCGCCCTCCGTCGTCCACGCCGTGACGACGCGCTCGTCCTCCGGCCGGCAGACGAAGCTGTGTGCATAGTATGCGACCTCGAGCCCCGCGCGCGCGAACGCTCCCTCGTCAACCGGCTCGACGCCGTTCCAGCCGATGTGCGGAACGCGCGGGCTGCGGATGCGCTCGACGCGCCCGGGGATCACGCCGAGGCCGCGCCCCTCCCCTTCCTCGCTCTCGTCGAAGAGAAGCTGCATGCCGAGGCAGATCCCGATCGCCGGCAGGCCCGACTCGAGCGCGGCTCGCATCTCCTCGCGCCCCGAGGCCATCCGCGCCGCGGCGAGCTGGAAGGCGCCGACCCCGGGGAGAACGAGGAGATCGGTCTCGACGGCACGGCGCGGATCGGTCTCCACTCGCACATCGTGGCCGGTCTCGGCGAGCGCCTTGCCGAGCGAGTGAAGGTTTCCCGCGCCGTAGTCGAACAGCGTCAGGCGCTTCACGGCGTGCCCTCCGCGGTCGCGTCGAGCGCGTCGAGGGCGGCCTCGATCATCTCCCAGGGGCCGACGCTGATCCGCAGCGCCGATCCGTTCGTTGCGGCGAGCGGTCCGATCGCCGGCATTCCCTCGAACGGCCGCACCGCGACGCCGTGCGCGCGCATGCGCTTGCCTCGCGCGTCGGCATCCGCGACCGGCACGCAGACGAAATTCGCCGCCGAGGGAAGCGGCTCGAGCCCACGCCCGCGCAGCTCATCCGCCAGCCGCTCGCGGTTCTCGACAGCCTGGGTCACGTGCTCGCGCGCCCAGGACAATCCGGGACCGAGCGCGGCAAGCGCCGCGCGTTCGGCCAGCGCGTTCACCTTGTACGGCCCGCGCGACTTTTCCACTTCGGCGACGAGCGCCGGCGCGCCGGCAGCGTAGCCGACGCGCAGCCCCGCGAGCCCGAACGCCTTGGACATCGTCCGCGAGATGAGAACGCGATCGCTGCGCTCGAGAAGATCGAGGAAGTCGACACCCGCGAACTCGGCGTATGCCTCGTCGATGATCACGACACCGCGCGCCCGCTCGACCACGCGCTCCACCGCCGCGCGCGACATCGAGCCGCCCGTGGGGTTGTTCGGCGAGCAGATGTAGATGATTCGCGCATCCGTGGCCAGCATCGTCTCCGCGTCGAGATCGAGCGAGGCGGTGAGCGGCACGACCGCCGGCCGCAGTGCATTCATCTGCGCGAAGATCCCGATCGCCGCGAACGATGGATCGGGGAGCGCGATCACGTCCCCCGGCTCGGCGAAGGCGCGGATCGCCGAGTCGAGCACGTCGTCCGAGCCGCAGCCCGTGACGATGCGGTCGGCGCCGACGCCGAGGTAGCCGCCTAACGCGTCCTTGAGGGCGGCGGCGTAGAGGTTCGGATAGCGCGTCACGGTCGCGATCGACGCCTCGCGCAGCGCCGCTTCCACCGCCGGGGCAACGCCCCAGGTGTTGGTGTTGTCGCTCAGGTCGATCCGCGCCGGGCTGCGGTCGGGGTTGTAGAGCGAGATTCCGCGATAGCTCGCGCGGGCGATCTCCAGCGCCGTCTCGCGGTCCGCCCGTGCCGGTATCATGCGCTCGCCCCCCACGCGCGCGCCGCGGCCGCGTGGCCCGGCAGCCCTTCCGCGTCCGCGAAGGCGCCGACGTCGC
>JABFXC010000029.1 GCA_013361935.1 Gemmatimonadaceae bacterium | reverse complement strand
GTAGTAGCGCGCGCCGCCGGTGAGCCCTTCGGCGCGCAGCCGCGGCTCGACGGCGAGCAGCTCGTCGGGGTCGAGCCGCCGGTGCGGCGCGACGTTGCGGAAGAGCGCGAGGAGATCGTAGAGGAAGAGTCCCGCGCCGAGCTTCCAGCGCGGCACGCGCGAGCCGCTGTACACCGGCCAGGTGAACTCCAGCGGCCGCACGAGATGCGGCGCGAGATCGAGCAGCCGCCGGCGCTCGAGGCTCGACTCGAAGACGAGATGGAGATGCCCGTGCTCCAGGTAGCGCAGCCCGCCGTGCACCAGCCGCGACGACCGGCTCGACGTCCCGCTGGCGAAGTCGTCACGCTCGACGAGCGCGGTGCGCAGCCCGCGCAGCGCGGCGTCGCGCGCGACGCCGACGCCGGTGATCCCGCCGCCGATGACGAGCACGTCGAACCGCCGCGTACCGAGCGCCTCGATGGTCCGCGCGCGCTCGACGAGCGGCCCTGGCGGCCCTTCGTGCGCGGCTTCCGCCTGCATGTCGTGTGTCGGAACGCCCGTCATGGCGGTATCATGTCGAGCGATATCGCGAGTGGTAAGGGCTTGCGACGTACTGCGCGTCGCGAGACTTCCGCTGTGTTTGCTACCGAACGACGACGCGAGCTCGTGGCTTGCCGGGGGTGGCATCGGATCGCTTCGTGTGGCGCTGGGGCTTCTCGGCGCAACGAGCCGGCTGTCGCTCTTGCCATCGAAACACGAAGTCCGCGAAGGTTCACGAAGGCCGATTCAGCGATTTCCTTCGTGGACCTTCGTGTGCTTCGTGTCCAACAGCTGCTGCCGAGCCACCTAGGGTCCGCCGAGGAGGAGTGTAGACACGCGATCGGAGCGATCCGATGCCAACAACGCCCCGCACTCTGAGGGAAATCCCTATTCCAGCGCGACCCGCCGGGGTCTAAGTTTCGGCCCATGCTCACCACCGCTCCCGGTCGTCGCGTCGCGATCGTCGCCGGCGTCCGAACACCGTTCGTGAAGGCCGGCACCGCCTTCCGGTCGATGTCCGCGATCGAGCTCGGCAAGCTCACCGTCGCCGAGCTCCTGCAGCGCGCCAGCCTCGATGGAAAGGAGGTGACGGCGCTCGTCTACGGAACCGTCATCCCCTCCGTCCTCGCCCCGAACATCGCCCGCGAGGTCTCGCTCATCCCGCAGCTGCCGAAGGGATGCGAGGCGTATACGGTGAGCCGTGCCTGCGCGTCGGCGAACCAGGCGATCACCGACGCCGCGGACCAGATCGCGCTCGGCCACCACGACTGCATCATCGCCGGGGGCGCCGAGTCGCTCTCGATGGTGCCGATCCTCCATTCGCGCGGCTTCTCCGACGCGCTCGTCGCGGCGAGCAAGGCGAAGACGCTCGGCGGACGCGTCGCCGCCCTCGCGCGCATCCGGCCGAAGGATCTCGTCCCGATCACCCCGGCGATCGCCGAGCCGACCACCGGGGAGACGATGGGGCAGAGCGCGGAGAAGATGGCGAAGCTCAACGCGATCCCGCGCGAGGGGCAGGACGAGTTCGCGCTGCGCTCGCACCTCAACGCGGCGGCCGGCACGAAGGACGGACGGCTCACCGCGGAGATCTTCCCGGTGTACGTGCCGTCGTCGTACGAGACCGTCGTCGCGAGCGACAACGGGATCCGTGCCGACAGCACCATCGAGGCACTCGCCAAGCTCCCGCCCGTCTTCGATCGCAAGTACGGGACGGTGACCGCGGGCAACTCCTCCCCGCTCACCGACGGCTCGGCGGCCGTCATTCTGATGAGCGACGAGAAGGCGAAGGCGTTAGGCTACCAGCCCCTCGGCTACATCCGGAGCTATGCGTACGCCGCGCTCGATCCCGGCGAGCAGCTGCTCATGGGGCCCGTCCTCGCGGCGCCGGTCGCGCTGCGGCGTGCGGGGCTGTCGCTTCGCGACATGGACCTCGTCGAGATGCACGAGGCGTTCGCCGCCCAGGTGCTCAGCAACCTCAAGGGATTCGAGAGCAAGTCGTGGGCGGAGCGCGCCGGCTTCTCGCACCCCGTCGGCGCCGTCGACCCGGCGAAGCTCAACGTCATGGGCGGCTCGATCGCGATCGGGCATCCCTTCGGCGCGACCGGTGCGCGAATCACCACCACCCTGCTCAACGAGCTGCGCCGCCGCGGCGGCCAGTTCGGGCTGATGACCGTCTGCGCCGCCGGCGGGATGGGCTTCGCGATGGTCGTCGAGCGGGCGTGATGCACGGACGGCGAACGAGCGGAAGGCGTGGCAACGAGGCCGCGATGCAAGATACGCGATGCACGGGCAGCACCTTCGTGCACCATTCGTCGTTCACCGCCGTATCGTTGACACGCCTTCCGCTGCTTCGCCGCCCCGTACTTCCGCATTCTCGCACATCGTGCATCGCGATGCCGCCTAACGTGCATCCTCAGCCGACATGACCGCCACGGCCGTCCGCCCCGCCTTCACTACGCTGCGCCTCGATATCGACGGCGACGTCGCGATCGTGACGATCGACGACCCGAACGCGCCGGTGAACACCCTCAACCGGGCGGTCATCGAGGACTTCACGCGCGTCTTCGAGCTCCTCGAGGGCGAGACCGCGGTCCGCGCCGCGGTGCTCATCAGCGGCAAGCCGGACATCTTCATCGCCGGCGCGGACATCGAGCAGTTCCTCGAGCTGAAGGACGCGAAGGACGCCGAGGCGCTGAGCCGCCATGGGCAGGAGCTCGTCGGCCGGCTGGAGACCCTCCGCGTCCCGGTGGTCGCGGCGATCAACGGCGCGTGCCTCGGTGGCGGGCTCGAGTCCGCGCTCGCCTGCGCGTACCGCATCGCCGCCGACAGCCCGAAGACGGTGCTCGGGCTTCCCGAGGTGCAGCTCGGCCTGATTCCCGGCGCGGGCGGCACGCAGCGGCTGCCGCGCACCGTCGGGCTGACCGCGGCGTTGGACATGATCCTCACCGGAAAGAACGTCCGGGCGAAGAAGGCGCTGCAGATCGGGCTCGTCGACGAGATGGTCCACCCGGCGATCCTCCGCGACGTCGCGGTGAAGCGCGCGCGCGAGATCGCCGACGGCACGCGCGCGCGATCGGAGGGGCACAAGGGCGGCGCGATCGGCGCCCGTGCGCTCGAGGGAACGCCCCCCGGCCGCGCGATCGTCTTCCATCAGGCACGCCAGCGCACGAAGGAGAAGACGAACGGCCAGTACCCCGCTCCCCTCGCCGCGATCGACGCGATCGAGACGGGCTATCACAAGGGGATGGAGGCCGGGCTCGCCGAGGAGGCGCGGCTGTTCGGCGAGTTGTCGCAGACCGAGGTCTCGCGCCAGCTCATCTTCCTCTTCTTCGCGACCACGGGGCTGAAGAAGGACACCGGCGTCTCCGATCCCGCGGTGAAGGCGCTCCCCGTGCGGAAGATCGCCGTGCTCGGCGCGGGCTTCATGGGCGCGGGGATCACGACCGTCGCGGTGCAGGCGGGGACCGTCGTGCGGTTGAAGGACGCCGATACCACCCGCGTCGCGAACGGTCTGCGCGCGGTGCGCGAGGTCCTCAAGGAGAGCCTGACGAAGCGGCGGACCACGCGGCAGCAGTTCGACGACCAGCTCGTCCTCGTCAGCGGGACCACCGACTACAGCGGCTTCCGCGACGCGGACCTCGTCATCGAGGCGGTGTTCGAGGACATCACCGTGAAGCACCAGGTGATTCGCGAGACGGAGAAGGTGATGGGCGAGAACGCGATCTTCGCCTCGAACACCAGCACGATCCCCATCGCGCGTCTCGCCCAGGCCTCGGCGCGCCCCGACCGGCTCATCGGGATGCACTTCTTCTCCCCGGTGCACAAGATGCCGCTCCTCGAGGTGATCGTGCACGAGGGGACCGCGCCGGAGGTGATCGCGACCGTCGTCGCGTACGGCAAGAAGCTCGGCAAGACCGTGATCGTCGTGAACGACGGCCCGGGCTTCTTCGCGAATCGGATTCTCACGCCGTACATCAACGAGGCGGGAAAGCTCCTCGACGAGGGGGCGAAGATCGAGCAGATCGACCGCGCGCTGGTCGAGTTCGGATTTCCCGTCGGCCCCATCACCCTCGTCGACGAGGTGGGGATCGACGTCGCCGGGAAGGCGGGGAACATCATCGCCGACGCGTTCGGCGAGCGGATGCGCCCCTCGGTCTCGCTCGCCCACGTGCTGTCCTCGGGGCGCTTCGGCCGGAAGAACCGCAAGGGCTTCTACAAGTACGACGAGAACGGCAAGAAGCAGGGCGTCGACGCGAGCGTCTACGAGCTGATCCCGGGCGCGGTGGCGCGGCGCGACTACACTGCCGACGAGATCCGCGAGCGCACGGTGATGGCCATGCTCAACGAGGCGGCGCGCGCGCTCGAGGACGGGATCATCCGCTCGCCGCGCGACGGCGACATCGGCGCGGTGTTCGGGATCGGCTTCCCTCCCTTCCGCGGCGGCCCGTTCCGCTACATGGACACGTTGGGCATCGGCGAGGTCGTCCGCCGTCTCGAGGCGCTGAACGCGCGCTTCCCGGGGCGCTACGAACCGGCCCCGATCCTCACGCGGATGGCCGCGGCGGGGGAGCGCTTCCATCCGGCGGACTGAGCCGGCGCTCGCCGCCGACGCGCTGCTCTTCGATCTCGACGGCGTGCTCGTCGACTCGACGGCGAACGTCGAGCGGCACTGGAGCGACTGGGCGACCTCGCGCGGGCTGGACGTCGCGCGGATCCTCTCGGTGGTGCACGGCCGGCGCGCGATCGACACGATCCGCGAGCAGGCGCCGCACCTCGACGCGGAGCGCGAGCTCGCCGCGCTGGTCAAGGCGGAGTCGCACGAGACGAGCGGGATCACCGTGATCCCCGGCGCCGCCGAGCTGCTCGCGTCGATCCCCGACGAGCGGTGGGCGATCGTCACCTCGGGACCGCACCCCGTGGCGCTGGCGCGGCTGCGGACCGCGGGGCTTCCCGTGCCGGCGGTGCTGATCACCGCCGACCGGGTGAAGGCAGGGAAGCCCGACCCCGAAGGGTACCTCGCCGGAGCGCGAGCGTTAGGCTTCGCGCCCGACCGGTGCATCGTCGTCGAGGACGCTCCGGCGGGCGTCGAAGCCGCGCGGCGCGGAGGGATGCCCTGCATCGCGGTGCTCACGACGCATCGCGAGGAGGACCTGCGCGGTGCGACCGTCGTCACGCGCGAGCTGCGCGGCATCGTCGCCGAGCCGGCGAAGCCGTCGGGGCTGATCGTGAGCGTGCGACTGTAGCCCTGTCTCGCGGGTCGCGTCGGGGCTCGGTGCGCATTCGGGCATCGCGCGGTTTTTGAGAGCGAGAGCACCGAGACACCGAGGTTCTCGAGTGAGCTCATGATCTCGGTGCCTCGGCGTCCTCCCCAGCTGGATCGCGCGATCCCTCCGCCGAGACAGACTTCGACGCGATCCGAAAGAACGCAAGCGGCACCCGGCAGGCATCAGCCGCTCCCTAACGCGTGAAGAAGCGTGCCAGCCCTGACGCCCGGCCCGGCGCCCGCCTCCCTCCCCCCGCCCGCGAAACATCGTAGCTTTCGAACAGCGCTCTGTACGCGTCCACCAACGCGCGGCGCACGACAGATGGATCTCTACACATTCAGTCTCGCCCTCGGCGGTGCCGGGCTCGGCGTGATGGCGATCGCGGGGTTCGGACACCTCGGTGGCCATCATGGCCATGCGCACCACGGCGGGACCACCGGTCACGGCGCGCATCTCGGGCATGGTGCCCACCTCGGACACCAGCACCACGCGTCGCTCGGCCAGGCGCAGGGCGCGAAGCCGCTGGCCAGCGGCGTCGCCGCGCTCGTCTCCCCGCGAATCGTCTTCAGCTTTCTCGTCGGCTTCGGCGCGGCGGGGCTGCTGCTCCGTGCGCTCATCGGCGGGGGGCCGCGGCTCCTCACCGCGGCCGTCGTGCTCGGGATCCTCTTCGAGCGACTCGTCGTCGCGCCGCTCTGGCGCTTCGTCGGCCGCTTCGAGTCCAGGCCCGCGCTGACGCTCGAGAGCTGCATCACCGACGAGGCGCGCGCCGTCTCGAGCTTCGACGCGCGCGGTCACGGGCTCGTTGCCGTCGAGCTCGATGGACAGCTCGTGCAGGTGCTCGGCACCCTGCGACACGAGGACCGCGATGCCGGGGTCCGCGTGCGTGCCGGCGACCGTCTCCGCGTCGAAGAGGTGGACGGGGCCCGGAACAGGTGCACGGTGTCCTATCTCGGCGCGTGACCCGCGCGCGCCGGCTGCACCGTACGGCCGCGCCATCTCCCACAGGAACAGTCCATGGACATCAAGTCCGGAATCATCATCGTCGCGATCATCTTCGGGGTGCTCGTCGTCATCCCGGCGATCGTCGCGTCCTTTCTCCGCAACGTGGAGGCGGGCACGATCCGCCTCGTGAGCTGGCTGCACGGCGGTACCGTCATCTATCGCGGCCCCGGCAAGTCGAAGGAGATCCCGCTCCTCACCACCGGGACGACGATCTCGAGCAAGGTGATCAACGTCGACCTCGACATCACCGACCAGACCGCCGACGTCGACGAGAGCGGCACGCCGCGTCCGATCAAGGTGCGCGTGCTCGCGAGCGCGATCGTCTCCGTCGGCGACACCGACGCGCTGATCAAGACCGCCGCCAACCGCTTCTTCGCGAAGTCGGAGGCGGACCAGGTCAACACGCTCACCGATCTCCTCTCCAGCTCGGGGCGCCGCGCGATCAACCTGCTCACGCACGACCAGCTCTTCTCGGCGAAGACGGCGCCCGTGCCGCGCGCGCTCCCCGCGCCGCAGCGCGAGGCGACCGCGCTCGCCGTGCAGCAGCCGGCGTCGCAGTCGCTGCAGTCCGTGGCGCAGATCGCCGATGACGACGACGATCCGCTCGCGGTGATCATCCGCAAGGCGTGCTCGCGCGAGCTCACCGACCTCGGCCTCATCTTCAACTCGCTGAACATCAAGGTGGTGCAGAGCGAGGTCGCCGACGCGCGCCGCCGCCAGTCGGCGGCCGAAGCGCAGGCGAACGCGGAGATCGTCGCTGCCCTGCAGTCGCGCCGCGCGAAGGAAGCGCAGCTCGAGGCGGAGCGCATGATCTCCGACAAGCAGCGCGAGCTGGAGCAGACGCGTGCCGCGAACGCCGCGCTCATCGCGCAGGCGGAGGCGAAGAAGCAGGATGCCCTCGCCGTCCAGCGCACCTCGGAGCTCGACGCGACGCAGATCGCGCAGGCGCGCGCCGACGCGGAGCGCGTGCGCATCGAGGCGGCCGCTGCGGCGGAAGCGGAGGCCATCCGCATCCGCGCCATCGCCGCGGCGACCGCGGAGAGCATCCAGAAGGTGAACGAAGCGATCGCCGCCGGCGGCGAGAGCTACTTCCGCTACCGGCAGATCGAGATGCTCCCGCAGATCGCACCCGCGATCGCCGACGCGCTCTCCGAGGCGAAGATGGTCACGATCACCGGCGGTGGGGACGGGAAGGGCGCGGCGGAGACGACCACGAACAACATCGCGAGCGTGATCCAGACGGTGATCGCGGCGCAGCTGGTGGCGCGCGGGGGACTGGTGGACGACGGCGCGGGAACCAATGGGCGCACGCTGCCGACGTCGCCGGGGACGCCGACGGTACCGCGGTCGAAATAATCGAGTATCGAAACGGCGGGGCGGGAGAGGGGTCCTGTTGGAAAGGGCGGTGCGGAGGGCGGAATACCGCGGGGCGGAATTGTCGGTGCGAGAAGCCACCTGTTCGGAAAGTGGCCGACTGCGGCGCCAGAGGCGCCGCGCGTCGGCCACAGTCCGTATAGGTACTTTCGAAACTTCCCCCCCTCCCGCCCCGCAGTATCCCGCCCTCCGCCCCGCCGGTTCCAACAGAACCCCTCTCCCGCCCTGACCTTTCGACAACTCCCCGACTGAACCAGGACATGGCGAAACGATTCGAAGATCACTTCTCCCCTCAAGCCGCCGACTACGCGCGCTATCGCCCCGACTATCCGTCGTCCCTCTTCGACTGGCTCGCCTCCGTCGTCCCGCGGCGCGGCGTCGCCTGGGACTGCGCGACCGGCAATGGTCAGGCGGCGCGCGCGCTCGCGTCGCAGGTCGAGCACGTCGTCGCCAGCGACGCGAGTTGGTCGCAGCTCGCCGCGGCGAGCCGTCATCCTCGTGTCAGCTACGTGCGTGCGCTCGCCGAAGCGTGCCCGCTTCGCGACCGCTCGGTCGATCTCGTCACCGTCGCGCAGGCACTGCACTGGCTCGATCTCGATGCCTTTTACGCCGAGGCCCGGCGCGTCGTCGTGAAAGGTGGAGTGATCGCCGTGTGGAGCTACGGCCGCACGGAGATCGACCGCGAGATCGATCCGATCGTCGAGGTGCTGTACAGCGAGACCCTCGGCGACTCGTGGTCGCCCGAGCGGCGGCACGTGGAGGAGGGCTATCGCTCGCTCGCGTTTCCCTTCGCGACGATCGGGACGCCCTCGCTCGCGATGACGCGGGAGTGGACTCTCGATGAGCTGCTCGGCTACATCGGCACCTGGTCCGCATTCCAGCGTCACGCCCGCGAGCGTGGAACCGAAGCATTGACCGACTTCGCGTCGCGGATGGCCGCGGCGTGGGGACCGGCGGAGCGGAAGCGCGTGGTGCGATGGCCCCTCGCGATCCGCGCCGGGCGATTACCGGGAGACTGACATGATCAAGCTGCTCGGCTTCATCGGCGCGACCGTCGGTGGCGCCATCGGCTGGTGGCTCGGCGAACAGATCGGCGGGACGATGACCGCGTTCGTCGTCTCGACCATCGGCACGGGCGCGGGGATCTATTACGGCCGCAGAATAGGGACCGAGCTCCAGCCCTGACCCGCTGGCGCGGTTCGTGAATTGCTCGCCGGCATGACGCGAGCATTCATCCTCGCCGCGCTGGTGCTCTGCGCCCGCGGCTCGCATGCCCAGCAGCAGCCGGCACCCGCGCGCGACGAGATGCTGCGCGCGCAGCTCCTGATCCGCGGCCAGAAGGACCAGGAGGTCCGGCAGCCGTTCCTCACCGGGCGCGCCGACTCCGCCGCGATCGACCGCATGAACCAGGTCGACGCGCTCAACACGACCTGGATGAAGCAGCTCGTTGCCGAGCGCGGGTGGCCCGGATATTCGCTCGTCGGCCGCGACGGGGAGCAGGCCGCGTTCCTCATCCTCCAGCACGCGACGCAGGACACCGCGTTCATGGCGCGCACGCTCCCGCTCCTCGAGCGCGCGTACGCGACGGGTGAGGCCGAGGGTCAGCAGGTCGCCCTTCTCACCGACCGCGTCGCGCGACAGCGCGGGCAGGCGCAGATCTACGGAACGCAGGCGTCGATCGTGAGCGGCCGATTCGTCCTCGACCCCATCGCCGATTCGGCGAACGTCGACAAGCGCCGCGCGCAGCTGGGAATCCCGCCGGTCGCCGCGTACAAGCGACTGCTGGACTCTCTCTACAGCTCGGCGACGCGCGCTCCTTAGCGGCGCGGTGCGCGTCTCGGGTCGCGCGCCATGCGCTTCCTGGGCCGCGCGCGCCGTGCGCTCGGTCTGTCGCGGGGAGTGGATCTCGGCCGTTCGCGGGGAGTTCAGGAGGGCGGGAGGACTGCCTGGAGGCGCATGCAGCAGTGATGGGATTTGAGCGCCAGCTTGCGTGCTCGGTCATGTTCCTTTTGCGGGTAGCGAAGGAGTCTCATCGGCCGAGCCTGTCCAGCAGAAAAAAACTGCCCGGCAGCTCTCCCCACCTCCCGGCCTCCCCGCGAACGGCCGAGATCCCCACTCGCGACAGACCGAGCGCACGGCGACCGATCCGAGAGGCGCGCGACGCTCGATAGCGCCGCCCGCGGCACTCGCATAGAATTTCATGCATGGCCGCATACATCGTCGTCGACATCGAGGTGCAGGACGCGCGCACCTACGACCACTACAAGACGCTCGCGCCGGCGTCGATCGCGCAGTACGGCGGCAGGTACATCGCGCGCGGCGGGCGGACGGAGGTGCTCGAGGGAGACTGGAGCCCGACGCGGCTCGTGATCCTCGAGTTCCCCGACGTCGACCGCGCGAAGGCGTGGTGGGCGAGCGAGGAGTACGCCGAGGGGAAGGCGCTCCGGCAGCGATCGGCGCGAACGAACATGGTGCTTCTCGAGGGCCTTCCGCCCGGCACCGTCGTCAGGTGACCCCCGTGCCCACCACCGAGTCGCGCCCGCAGACGTTAGGCGAGGAGATCGCGAGCAGCATCACGCACGGCATGGGGCTCGCCGCGAGCATCGTCGCGCTGCCCCTGCTGATCGTCGCCGCGGCGCGGCAGGGAGACGCGTGGCGCGTCACCAGCGCCGCGATCTTCGGGAGCTCCCTCGTCCTGCTCTACACGGCGTCGACGCTCTATCACGCGCTGCCGCGGTCGCGCGCCAAGGACGTCTTCCGCGTCATCGACCACTCGGCGATCTACGCGCTGATCGCCGGGACGTACACGCCCTTTCTGCTCGGGCCACTGCGCGGGCCGTGGGGCTGGTCGCTGCTCGCCATCGTGTGGGCGCTCGCCGCCGCGGGGATCGTGGCCAAGTCGACGCTCGGCTTCCGCTGGGCGCGGCTCTCGACGGCGGTGTACCTGCTGATGGGATGGATCGGGATCGTCGCGGCGCGGCCGCTGCTCGAGCGCATCAGCTTCGCGGGGATCGCGTGGATCCTCGCTGGCGGGCTCGCCTACACCGCGGGCGTCCTCTTCTTCGTGTGGGACGAGCGCATCCGCTACGGCCACGCGATCTGGCACCTCTTCGTCGCGACGGGGAGCGTCTGCCATGTCGTCGCCGTGCTCGGGTACACGGGATCGCCGCGTGTCGCCTGACCCGGCGAGCGAGCGCGCGGCGCACCCGCGCATCGCCGAGCTCCTCGAGCTGCTCGACGAGTCCCGCGCCGCGGTGACGATGGCGGTCGCGCGCGTGCCCGAGGACGCGCGCGACCGGCGTGTCGGCGAGGGCCACTGGACGGTGGGCGAGGTGCTCGACCACCTGCACCGGGTCGACGCGGGCTTCGCGCGCCGCCTTCAGAAGGTCGTCGCCGAGGCGAAGGAGCGCGGAACGCCGCGCGAGACCGAGACGTCGTCGGTGCTCGATCGGCTCGATCGGACGAAGGTGACCGATCGCTCGCGGCGGCTCGAGGCGCCGGAGATCGTCCGGCCGACCGCCGGGGCGAGCGCCGCCGAGGCGCTCGCCGCGCTGGGCGAGAGCCGCGCCGCGGTGCGCGCCGGGCTGCTCGCCGCGAACGGGCTCGCGTTAGGCAGCGTCGTCCTGCCGCACAACGTCCTCGGGCCGCTCGACATGTACCAGTGGACGCTCTTCCTCGCCTGGCACGAGGAGCGGCACGCGGCCCAGATCCGCGAGATCGCCGACGCGGTGCGCGGGTGAAGCGCGTCATCTCCGACGCGCTCGAGCCCTGGCTGGTCTTCCTCGTCGTCGTCGGGTTCTTTCTCGCGAGCTGGTGGCGTGGCGTTTCGCTCGGCGAGCTCGATCTCCGGCTCGACGACAAGGCCGCGCTCGGGACGCTCGTCGTCGAGGGGGTCTTCGCGATCGCGCTCGTCCCCTGGCTGCGCTGGCGAGGGTGGCGGGTGGACGCGCTGACCGAGCCCGCGGGGCCGATAGACGTCGTGCGCGGGGTCGGGCTCTGGTTCGTCACGACGCTCGCGCTCGCCGCGTCGTTCGGGATCGTCACGCTCGTCAACGCCGGCTACGCGAAGACGCTCGACCCGCCGCCACTGACCATCGCGCTCACGCGGCCGGTGATGCTCGCGGTGTCGATCCTGAACGCGGTGTTCGAGGAGTTTCTCTGGCTCGCCTACGGGGTCACCGCGCTCGGCAGGCGCATCGGAAAGGGCCGCGCCTGCGCGGTGAGCCTCGGGCTGCGCACGGCGATCCACGCGTACCAGGGCGGGCTCGCGGTGGTAGGCGTCTTCCCCCTCGGCCTCGTGTTCACCGTCTACTACGCGATGTCGCGGCGCGTATGGCCGGTGATCGTCGCGCATGCCCTGCAGGACGCCTTCGCCTTCGCGGCGCTCGCCGCGATGAGCCAGGCCGCGCGCTGACGCCCCCGGCATCCGCCTTGCCCATCCGTAAGGCACGATGTCACGCGCATTCGTCAACGAGGACGCCGGGGGCAGCGCGCCGCGGCGCGGCTACGGTCTCCCCGACCGCGACGACCCGGGCTACGACGCGGCCGCAGCCGCCGCGCTGCTCGAGGCCGCGCGCGCCGGCGAGACGGAGAGCGCCGAACAGGCGACCGGCTACTACTGGGGCGAGCCGAAGCTGCACGCGCACGTGCGGAAGATCCGCGACCGCGCGATCAAATCCGGCGACGACAGGCTCGAGCAGCTGGCGACGCGGTTCCTGCGGTAGGGGGTGCCAGGTGCCGGGTTCCGGGGGCCAGTAACCCGGCACCCGGGACCCGGCACCCGCGCTCAGTTCCCCGACGCCGCCGGATGCTCGAGCACGATGAACCGCACGTCGTCGGTCGCCACCTGACGGAGCCAGGACTTCAGGTCCTCGATGCGCTCCTTGGGAAGGACGCCGGTGCGGCCGCGGAGGCGGCGCGAGATCACGAGGTCGCGGCCGTTCTGCGCGTACTTCGCCTCGTAGAGGCCGAAGGGGCCGTCGGCGGTGACGTTCTGGGGGACGCGCGCCTTCCATCCTTCGGGAAGGGTGACGCGGAACTCGCTGAAGCTCGTGATCGGGCCGATGATCGCGGCGACGTCGATCGGGAAGCGGCGCTCGCCGCGCTCCTCGAGGTTGTTGACCATGTTCTCCGCCCACCCACTCAGCCCGCCGATCGGCACGGTGAGGATGTCGGTGTCGCCGGAGCGCTTCGACGCCATCCCGTTGCGCACCTTCAGGGTCACCCGCGGCTCCGCCTGCAGGTTCTTCCCCTCGAAGCCGGTGAGGCTGTCCCCGCTCGCGCCGCGGAAGATCCCGGTCGCGATCGCGCGGGAGACGTTGGCCTTCTGCGTCGAGTCGAGCGGGGTCGTGAACATCCCGCGGAGCGGATACTGGCGCGTGCCCGTGCCCGTCTCGACGTAGCGGCCGTTGAAGCGGCCGTCGGCGCCGAGCTCGCCGGTGATGTGCATCTCGCTCGCGTTGCGCTCGATCGAGTCGAGGGGGAAGCGGATCTGCTCGGTGAGGCCGTCGTCGTGGACGACGATCCCGAACTCGCCCTGCTCTCCGTAGGGGAGCGAGCCGACCGGGGTGAGCTCGGACGTGAGGTCGAGGTAGAGGTACTTCCCGTCGGGCCGCTTCACGGCGGCGATCGCGTGGTTGAACTGGTCGATCGACGCCATGGTCGTGTCGACGCCGCCCCCGGCGCTGAGGAGCACCGGATAGGCGGTGATGCCTAACGCGCGCGCCGCGGCGACGAACATCGTCGCCTTGTCCTTGCAGTCGCCGAACTTGCGCGCGAACATCTCGGCCGGCGTGCGCGGCTGGTAGCCGCCGATGCCGAGCGCGACCGACACGTAGCGGAAGTCCTGCGCCACCCAGCGGTGCACCGCGCGGAGGGTGTCGTCCGCCGTCTTCGCCTTCGCGACGACCGTGTCGAGCACCTTCCGGATATCGGGCGTGATGGCGTAGTGGTCCTTCGCAAGCCCGGCGTACCACGCGCCGATCGTGCTCCAGTCCATGGGCGCGGCGATCGCGACGCTCATGTAGACGTCGTTCGAGTCGGCGGCGAAGGGCTCGGGGCGGACGCGAGCGATGTCCTTGGTCGCCCAGGTGTAGACGCGCCGCCCGCCGGCCTCGCGCTCGGTGCGCGCGAAGTTCAGCGCCCGCTCGCGGATCTTCAGCTTCATCGAGGCGGGGACGTCGACGATGTAGCGCGAGCGGCGCGTCGTGCGCCCCATCGTCACGCTCCACGAGTCGTAGAAGTCACCCGGCAGGTACGGCTTGAGCCGCTCGCGCGTGTAGCTGAAGTCGACGAGCGTCCCCGGGGCGACCCCGCTCAGCGAGTAGCGGAGCACCTTGCGCTGCTCGTACACCGGCGACGAGGTCGACGCAGGCACGTCCGACTTCTGCTCGATCGTCGGCTTCGCGGCGACCACCTCGCCGTTCGGCTTCACGACGCGAATCCAGTTGACGGTCAGCTTCTCCCGTTCGGGCGCCCAGGAGAAGCGGCGCTCCGACCAGTTCTCGACGTCGTCCTCGGTGAGGATCTGCACGACCTGCCGGTAGGTGGTGGTGCCGCGGCCGTCGCTCTCGTAGCGGACCACGCCGTCGTCGAGGAGGTAGATGAACCCTTCCTCGGGATAGTCCTCCGCCTTCACGGCGAGGGAGTAGATCGTGTCGTTCCGGACGGACGGGTCACCCTTGGGGGTGATCTTCGGAGCCTGGGCGTGCAGGGAGACTGCGAAGACCGCGAGTGCAGGAAGAGCGAGCAGCGTGCGACGCATGTGCTACCGGGGAATGAGGAAGCACAAACATTCGACCGGAATGCGAGGCCGTCAATCCGAAGGAACGCGACACCCGAGGAGCATCCCGTCGCGAGCGAGCGGCGCGAGTCCCCGCCAAGTCGTTACGCCATGTGACGTTAGGCCCGATGGGGCGAGCCCGGGTGAGGCGGTGGCAGGCTCGCGGCTGACGCGTCCGGGCATCGGAACGCTCCGCGCGCGTTACTGGCCTCGTACTCGGCGGGCCGGGATCGTGGCGGTGAACTACTCACGCGGATCGAGGCGGATCGGGCGGATCGACGCGGATACTGCTGCTGAATTGTTTTTTTTGGGGCGCGCCGGGTGAGATGATCGCGCCTGGTCGGCCTCCGGATCGTTCATGGCCTCGGCTGTATGTAACAGGGAGCCGGGGAGGCCGGGGGAGGCGTTCGCAGGGGCTGGGGGCTCGGCACCATGGCACCTCCCGTAACTCCACGGCTCCCTGTCATTCACCGCCGAGCAGCAGGTGAGGAAGCTCCGCGGCGATCGCGGGGACTCTCGGCGGGCATTCTCGCGGGTCGCGTGGTGTTCGGTCTCGGCGGGGAGATCGCGCGGTTTTTCCGGGAAGAACTACACAAGCACGGCGGAAGAAGGGCGGAAGATTCTACTCGCACGAGCCGGGATCTGATTTGGGGCATGCATGGCGAGATGGTCTCGCCCCGCATGCCCCAACACAGCTTTCGGGCTCGTAGCATTGTGAGGGTCGCTCGAAGAGGACCCCTTCCGCAGTTCTTGACGAGGGCAGTGCTTCCGCCGTGCTTCCTGCCCAAACCGCGCGATGCCAGTCCTCGCGACGAGCCCCGACGCGACCCGCGACAGAGTCTGCAGCCACGCACCGAGCCTCCGCTCCTCCCCGGCTCGCTGTCATTCACCGCCGGTCGACAGTCCAAAAGATCCGCGTCGATCCGCCCGATCCGCCTCCGTAGTTCACAGCCAGCGCGGTTCGCCGAGCCGGCTCGCTGTGGCGAGATCCGATGCAATTCCCGACCTGCCAAACAGCCGCCGTCGCTCTAGCTTAGAGAGTTCTCACCTCGCTCCCCATCATGCCCCGTCCCGCGCTCCTCGTTCTCGCCCTCCTCGGCGCCGCGCCGTCGCTCGCCGCGCAGCAGCCCGCCGACACCTCCATCACCGTCGACGCGATCTTCAGAAAGGGCGAGTTCCGCTCGGCGCCCCTGCCCGACGTCCACTGGCTGAAGGACGGGCGATCGTTTCTCGATCTCGCGGCGAACCCGCGGGGCGGCATGGACATCGTGCGCGTCGACGTGCTCACCGGCGCGAGGCAGGTGATCGCCGACGCGAAGTCGATCGTCGACGAGAACGGAAAGCCCATCGAGATCGAGGAGATCGCGCTCTCCGACGACGAGAGCAAGGCGCTGCTCTTCCACAGCTCCGTGCGCGTCTGGCGAAGCAACACGCGGGGCGTGTTCCACGTCCTCGACTTCACCACCGGGAAGGTCACGCCCGTCGCGGTCGTCAGCGAGATGCAGGCGCAGCCCTCGCGCACCGACACCACGGCGCAGCCCGCGCTCGGCCGGTCGAACGTGCCGAGCTTCATCGCCGCGCCCCTGCGCGCGGGGCTGCAGATGTTCGCGAAGTTCTCACCGGACGGAAAGCAGGTCGCCTTCGTCAGCGACAACGATCTCTACGTCACCGACCTCGCGACGCACCGCACGCAGCGGCTGACCACCGACGGCAGCGCCGACGTCATCAACGGGACCACCGACTGGGTGTACGAGGAGGAGCTCGGGCTGCGCGACGCCTTCCGCTGGAGCCCGGACTCCAAGCGCATCGCCTACTGGCGGTTCGACCAGAGCGCGGTTCCCGCGTTTCCGCTCGTGAACGAGCTCACGCTCTATCCCACCGTCTCCGTGCTCCGCTACCCGAAGGCGGGCGAGCCGAACAGCCGCGTGCGCGTGGGCGTGATGGACGTCGCCAGCGCGAAGACCACCTGGCTGCAGACGGGCGCGGACACCGGCGTCTACCTCGCGCGAATGGAGTGGGTCGGCAACGACAGCCTCGTCGTGCACCGCCTGCCGCGCCGACAGAATCGCGTCGACCTCCTGATGGCGAGCGCGGCGAGCGGCGGCGTGCGCACGATCATGACCGACTCCGATTCCGCGTACGTCGACGTGCAGGACGTGACGTGGCTGAGGAAGGGACGCCAGTTCCTCTTCCTCTCCGATAGGAGCGGGTGGCGGCAGATCTTCCTGTATGACCGCTCGGGACGCGTCGTCAGGCAGCTGACGCAGAACGGGATGGACGTGCTCGAGGTGCTCGGCGCCGACGAGGCGCGCGGCGAGGTCTACTTCATCGCGGCCGCGCCCACGCCGACGCAGCGGCAGGTCTACGCTGCGTCGCTGAAGAAGGCCGGCGTCCGTCGCGTGACGACCGCGCCCGGCGCGCATGCGATGAACATCGCCCCCGGCGCGCGCTGGGCGGTGGACTTCCACTCGACGGCGAACAGCGCACCGACGGCGACGCTCGTCGAGCTGCCGGCGTTCACGACGCGCCGCGTGCTCGCCGACAACGCGAAGCTCCAGGCGAGGCTCGCGGCGACCGGCGTGCGCACGGAGTTCTTCCGCATCCCGATGCCCGACGGGACGAATCTCGACGCGATGCGCACCGTCGCCGCGGGCTTCGACAGCACGGCGAAGCATCCCGTGCTCATGTACGTGTACGGCGGCCCGGCGGCGCCGACGGTGAACGACCAGTACGGCGGAACGCGCGCGCTCTGGCACATGCTCCTCGCGCAGCGCGGCTACGTCGTCGTGAGCGTCGACAACCGCGGCGCGGCGTGGCGCGGCCGCGACTTCCGGAAGATCACCCAGTACCACCTCGGCACGTACGAGTCGCGCGATCAGATCGACGCCGCGAAGTGGCTCGGCAGGCAGCCGTGGGTGGACGCCGGGCGCATCGGGATGTGGGGCTGGAGCTACGGCGGGTTCCTCACCTCGCTCACCACTTTCCTCGGCGGCGACGTCTTCAAGGCGGCGATCGCCGTCGCGCCGGTGACCGACTGGCGGCTCTACGACTCGATCTACACCGAGCGGATGATGTGGATTCCCCAGGAGAATGCGGCCGGATACACCGAGGGGGCGCCGCAGGTGCACGTGAACGGGCTCACCGCGCGCTTCATGCTCGTCTTCGGCACCGGCGACGACAACGTCCACCCGCAGAACTCCATCCAGCTCGCGAACCAGCTCGAGGCGGCGCAGAAGCCCTTCCAGATGCTGCTCTACCCGAACCGGACGCACTCCATCTCCGGCGGGAATACGCAGGCGCATCTCTACGACTCGTTCACCCGCTTCATCCGCGAGAACCTCTGATGCGCGGCCGCCTCGTTCTCGCCGGGGCCGCCGCCGCGCTCGCCGGCTGCGCGGCGCTGAAGAGCGTCGGGTCGGCGATCGGGAGCGCGATCACCACGCCCCCCGCGCCGATCGTGATGACGCGCGCCGAGCGGACGAGCTATCAGGAGACCTCGACCTACGACGACGTCGTGCGATTCCTCGACGCGCTGCAGTCGTCGGGGACGCCCCTCGCGTTGGGCAGCATCGGCAGGACGACGGAGGGGCGTGAGATCCCGTATGCGGTGGCCTCGCGTCCGCTCGTCCACACGCCCGACGAGGCGCGGCGGCTCGGCCGGCCCGTGGTCTACGTGCAGGCGAACATCCACGCCGGAGAGGTCGAGGGAAAGGAGGCGCTGCTCGCGCTCCTCCGCGACCTCCTCGCCGAGTCGCAGCCGAACGTGCTCGACTCGATCGTGCTCGTGGCGGTCCCGATCTACAACGCCGACGGGAACGAGCGCTTCGCGCCGCAGGCACGCAACCGCACGGAGCAGAACGGCCCCGAGATGGTCGGCACCCGCGCCAACGCGCAGGGGCTCGACCTCAATCGCGACTACGTGAAGGCGGAGGCGACGGAGACGCGCGCCTCGCTCGCCGCCTTCGACGCGTGGGACCCGGACCTCTTCGTCGACCTGCACACGACGGACGGGAGCTTCCACGGCTACGCGCTGACCTACGCGCCGCCGCTCGCGCCGGTGGGCGAGGCGGCGCCCTTCGTCCGCGACTCGCTCCTGCCGGTGCTTCGCGAGCGGATGCGCACGCGCGACGGCTTCGAGACCTTCGACTACGGCAACTTCGATCGCGACGAGCGGATGTTCGGTGGCCCCGTCGCCGGTCGCGACGCGGCGGACACGACGATCCGCGCCTGGGAGACGTACGACCATCGCCCCCGCTTCGGCACGAATTACTACGGTCTGCGCGGGCGTGCCGCGATTCTCAGCGAGGCGTTCTCGCACGACCCCTTCGAGCGGCGGGTGAAGTCGACCTACGCCTTCGTGCGCGAGATCCTTTCCCTCGCCGCCGAGCGCCGCGCGTCGCTCGAGCGGCTGTCGCGCCGAAGCGTGAGAGGTCCGGCCGCGGGGTCGGCGCTCGCCATCCGCGCGCGCATGACGACGACGCGATTCACTATGGGAGTTCCCGCCGAGGAGATGGAGCGCGTCGCCGACAGCACGCAGCTCACCGAGCCGGGAGTCCCGCGAGGGATGCGGCGCACCGGCCGCTATCGCACCCTCCAGCTCGCCGTGTACGATCGCTTCGAGCCCGCGCTCACGGTGAACGTCCCCGTCGCCTACGCGATCGCCCCCGGCCACGACGACGTCGTGCGCGTGCTGCGAATGCACGGACTCTACCTCGAGCAGACCATCGGGCGCGCGGAGCTTCCCGCGACCGCGTTCGTGGTCGACTCGATCGCCCGGGCGCGTCGCATCTTCCAGGGACACTACGAGACCACCCTCACGGGCCACTGGCTCGCCGAGCGCGGGCGCGACTTGCCGGCGGGAACGACCATCGTCCCGACCGGGCAGGCGCTCGGCGCGCTCGCCGTGTATCTGCTCGAGCCCGAGAGCGACGACGGCCTCGTGACCTGGAACGCGCTCGACCAGGCGATCTCCCGCGGCGCGGAATTTCCCGTGCTGCGGATCTCCGATCTCCGGAACGTCCCACGCCGTGCGCTCCCATAGGCGCTGACGACGTGCTTCGCCTCCGGGTATATTCCGCCGCACTCCCGCGTCCCGGCCACAGGGCGGGTCGCGGCCGCGATCTTTACTGAGGATTCATGCTCCGCAACGCACTGCTCTACCTCTCCAACCAGCCCACCGTCTTCAAGTTTGTCCGCAACAACGGGCTGGCCAAGAAGTTCGCCCGGCGCTTCGTCGCCGGCGAGACGGCGGAGGAAGCGCTCGACGCGGTGCGCGCGCTGAACGAGCAGGGGATCACGGCGTCTCTCGACCTGCTCGGCGAGAGCGTCACCAACGAGGCGGAGGCCCGGCAGGCGGGCCGCGACTACATCCGGCTCCTCGACCTGATCCGCGAGCGCAATCTCGACGCGAACGTGTCGGTGAAGCTCACCGCGATGGGGCTCGACATCTCCGAGGAGCTCTGCATCTCGGTGATGCATGGAGTGCTCGACCGGGCGCGGCAGCATCACACCTTCGTGCGGCTCGACATGGAGAGCAGCGCGTACACCGAGAAGACGCTGCAGCTCTTCGAGCAGCGGCTCTACCCGGCGTACCCGGAGAACGTCGGGATCGTGCTGCAGAGCTATCTCTATCGCACCGCGGCGGA
The DNA here is from genome assembly GCA_013361935.1 of Gemmatimonadaceae bacterium. Lineage (GTDB taxonomy): Bacteria > Gemmatimonadota > Gemmatimonadetes > Gemmatimonadales > Gemmatimonadaceae > JABFXC01. The sequence goes on along the minus strand of JABFXC010000029.1, from coordinate 42,762 downwards.
CGTCGAGCGGTCGATCCAGCTCAAGTGCCGCGTCCGGCTGTGCAAGGGCGCGTACAAGGAGCCGCCGGCGGTCGCGTACCCGGAGAAGGCCGACGTCGACGCAAACTACGTCCGCTGCATGCAGGAGCTCGTGCGCCACGGCAACTATCCCGGTCTGGCCACGCACGACGAGCGCATCATCCGCGAGGTGAAGAAGTTCGTCGCCGAGCAGAAGATCCCCGCCGACCGCTACGAGTTCCAGATGCTCTACGGAGTGCGGCGCGACCTCCAGGAGCAGCTGGTGAAGGAAGGGTATCGCATGCGCGTCTACGTCCCCTTCGGCACGCAGTGGTATCCCTACCTCATGCGCCGGCTCGCCGAGCGGCCGGCGAACGTGTGGTTCATCGCCGGGAACATCCTGAAGGAGACCTTCGGCCGCCGCCGTTAGGCGGCGGCGCCGGCCGGCGCATGCATCATCCCCGCTTCGTTCCGCCCGATCCCGACAAGGGAGACGCGAACACCATCGGCGGCTACCGCGCGGTCCACGACCGGCCGGCGGCGTTCGAGGGGCCCGACGGGCTCTCCTACAGCGTGGAGATCGTCGCCGACCGCACGGGGGACGCGGAGCGGCCATGGGGCGCGTATCTCCTCTTCGTCCGCTGGCATCGCACCGGCGAGCAGGGACCGTCCGGCCATCTCGAGACCGACTTCCTCACGCGGGGCACGAGCGAGCGCGAAGTCCTCGACGACGTCGCCCGCCTCCCGCTCTCCGCGGTGAAGGCGCTGCTCGACGCCTGCGTCACCGCGGCGGGCGCCGGCGCGTCGACGCGGCGCTGGTGGGACGCGATGCGCGACGACGAGCCGGACGCATCGTGACCGTCGCGTCGGAGGAAGGGGTCGTGCTCCGCGGGACCGGAGGCGTCTGGGTCGTGCGCACCCTCGCCGGCGTCGAGCGCGAGGTGAGCCTCCGCGGGCGGCTCAAGCAGGACAACGCGCCGAAGCTCGCCGTCGGCGATCGCGTGACCATCGAGCCCGCGGAGCGCGGCGACGGGTGGGCGATCGGCGAGATCCACCCGCGGACGTCGTCGCTCTCCCGCCGCGCGCCGGGGATGCGCCAGGCGGAGCGGGTCGTCGCCGCCAACGTCGACCAGGTGGTCGTCGTGTTCGCCGTGGTGAAGCCGGAGCCGCACCCGCGGATGCTCGACCGGTTCCTCACGATCGCCGAGGCGAACGATCTCTCCGCGCGCGTCGTGATCAACAAGGTCGATCTCGCGAGCGAGGCGGCCGCGCGCGGGAAGTTCGCGGCGTACGAGCGCGCCGGCTACCCGATCCACTACACGAGCACGAAGGAGCCGCGCGGCCTCGACGCGCTGCGCGAGGTGCTCCACGACCGGACGTCGGTGTTCACCGGGCCGTCGGGCGTCGGGAAGTCGTCGCTGCTCAACGCGCTCTATCCCGGCCTGTCGCTGCGCGTCGGCGAGATCAGCGAGAGCGTGAACAAGGGACGCCACACGACGGTCGGCGCCTGGCTGCATCCCCTCCCCGGGGGCGGCTACGTCGTCGACACGCCGGGGCTGCGCGAGGTCGGCATGTGGGGCGTCGAGCCGACGGAGCTCGATCGCTGCTACCCCGAGCTCCGCGCCCTCCGCGACGAGTGCCGCTTCGCGGACTGCACCCATCGCGCGGAGCCCGACTGCGCGGTTCGCGAGGGAGTGGAGTCGGGCGCGATCGATCGCGATCGCTACGAGAGCTACCTGAAGCTGCGCGAGGAGCTGGAGTCGGTGGAACGGCAGTACTGAGGGGCCCAGGGGCCAGGCGGAAGGAACTGCGTCAACTGCGGTCGACGCCGTCCCTCACGCCTGGCCCCTGACCCCTGCCCCAAGTGACTCTCCGCGCGCGACAGCAGTCCTTCCATCGCCATGCTCGCCTTCCTCAAGCTCCTCCAGTCCCTCGTCAAGGAGCTCCACTCCGACGGCACTCCGGCGCAGGTCGCGTTCGGGGCCGCGCTCGGCGCGGCGCTGGGACTGACGCCGATCGCGAACGTGCACAACGTCGTGATCTTCGCGCTGCTGCTCCTGCTCAACGTCTCCTTCGGCGCGGGGATGCTCGCCTGGGCGGTGTTCGTCCCGCTCGGCTTCGCCCTCGATCCGCTCTTTCACCAGATCGGACGCGCGCTGCTCACCTCGCGCGCCCTCGCGCCGATGTGGACGAGCTGGTTCAACGCGCCGCTCGTGCCGTACACGAACTTCAACAACACCGTCGTCCTCGGCAGCGTCGTCGGGTGGCTCGTCCTCTTCGCGCCGATCTTCTTCCTCGCGAAGTGGCTCATCGTCCGCTATCGCGCGACGTACGGCGAGCGCGTCCGTCAGTCGAAGCTCTATCGCGCCGTCACCGCATCGCAGGCATACAATGTCTACCGCTGGTTCCGCCCCGAGTAACGCGCTCGAAGCGCGTCCGGCGCGCCGGCGGCGCGGTGTCGTCCGCTGGCGCGGACTCATCCCGATCGTCGTCGTCCTCCTCGCCATCGTCGTCGGCTGGCTGACGATGGGGGAGGCGCTCCTCCGCAACACCATCGAGGAGGGCGCCACGAAGTTCCTCGGCACCGAGGTCGACATCGCCTCGCTGCACGTGCGGCTGCGCGACGCGACCGTCGAGCTGCAGGGGGTGAGCATCGCCGACCCCTTCGACCGGATGCGCAACCTCGTCGAGGCGCAGCGGGTGACGGCGGTGCTCGAAGGGCGGCCGCTCCTCGAGAAGAAGATCATCGTCCGCACCCTGACGCTCGCCGGGGTGAACACCGGCACCGCGCGGCGCACCGCCGCCGCGCCCGCCCCTCGCGACGGCTTCGCCGCCTCGACGCTGCGCTCGCTGGACACGTGGGCGGCGCGCCTGCGCAAGCCGATCGCCAGCTTCACCCCCATCGACACCATCCGCGCGGTGGTGCTCGACCCGACGAAGCTGGCGAGCGTGCAGCGCGCCCTCGAGGCCGGCGCCCGTGCCGACTCGCTGCGCGACGCGCTCGCCGCGGGCTACCGTGCCCTCGCGCTGCAGACGGTCCACGATTCCGCGCGCGCGGTGACGACGCGGCTCTCCGGCGCGAACCCGCGCACGTTGGGCATCGACGGCACTCGCAAGGCCGTCGCCGACGTCAGGCGCACCCTCGCCCAGGTCGACTCGGCGAAGAGGCGCGTCGAGGCCCTGGCCCGCGACGCGCGGACGACGACCGTCGTCCTCGGCGCCGAGCTCCAGGCGCTCGACAGCGCGCGGCGCGAGGACTACGCCTTCGCGCGGTCGCTGATGAAGATCCCGACGATCGAGGGCCCCGATCTCGGCGGCGCGCTCTTCGGCGACGTCAGCATCGACCGCTTCCAGAAGATCATGTACTGGGCGCAGATGGCGCAGAAGTACGTCCCGCCCGGCCTGCTCCCGCGCGAGCAGCCCGGGCCGAAGCGCCTGCGCATGGCGGGCAGCACCATCGCCTTCCCGAAGGCGCGCGAGTACCCCGACTTCCTCCTCCGTCGCGGCGACGTCGACCTGGGCATCGGCGGAAAGAGCGCGGCGAGCGGCAAGTACGTCGCGTCGGTCACCAACGTGACGACGATGCCCGCGCTCGTCCGCGAGCCGATGCGCTTCACCCTCTCCCGCCGCTCGACCGCGGGCGTCGTCGCCGCGATCGACGCGGCTGGCGTGCTCGATCACGTCGGCGGCCGCATCCGGGACTCGCTCGGCGTCGACGCGAGCGGGGTGACGCTGCCGAGCTTCCCGCTGCCGGGACTGCCGATGCGCGCGACGTTAGGCGAGGGCACCAGCCGGATCGACCTCCTGCGCGTCGGCGATCGTGTCGCCGCGCGCTGGACGATCCACGCCCCCGGCGTCACCTGGCGCCGCACGGACTCGATCGCGACGGGGGGCGTGAAGAACACCATGCAGTCGCTCGCGCTGCGCGTGATCGAGGGAGTGAACGACCTCGAGATCGTCGCCGACCTCACCGGCGAGATCGCGAAGCCGTCGCTCGCCGTGCGCTCGAATCTCGATCGCCTGCTCGCCGAGCGGATGCGCGCCGTCGCCGGCGAGGAGATCGCGAAGGCCGAAGCGAAGGCCCGCGCCCAGGTCGACCGCATCGTCGAGGAAAAGACGGCTCCCCTCCGCGCGAAAGCCGACTCCCTCCGCGCGCAGGGCGAGCAGCTCGTCGCCGACGCGCGCGCTCGCCTGGACGAGGAAAAGAAGAAGCTGGACGAACGGCTGAAGGCGCTGCTCCCGACCGGGGGGCTGATCAAGCTGCCGGGCGAGGAGTAGTCGGCGCGGCGGCGTCGGCGTGGCGTGCGCTGAGTTGCTGTGAGGGGCTGGGATCTACGCCTTCGCGGGGAGGTCGGGAGCACGGGAGGTTCGCCCCGATCGACGGGCTCTGCACGTCTCGGCCTTTTTTGATGGCTCGCTCACCAGCCTTCGATGTTTTTCCGCAAAGGCGTGACACGAGCCGAGCAACAGCGAACGAGCAAGCGAAAAAACAAACCGCTTCGAGCCGAGTCTCCCCACCTCCCGACCTCCCCGCGAACGCAGAGATCCGGACCGTAGCACGAGTCCCAACGCACGGCGCGCGATGACCCCCGCATCCCGCCCCTACTCCGTTTTCGTCTTCCCCGTCCCGAACGTGATCAGCGCGACCGCGCCCACGATGACGGCCGCGGCGACGACGGTTCTCGGTCCCACCGGCTCGTGCGCGATCGCCCAGCCGAGGAGCACCGCGACGACGGGATTCACGAAGGCGTAGGTCGAGACGCGGGCGGGGGTGCTGACGCGAATCAGCCAGGCGAAGGCGGTGAAGCCGATCAGCGAGCCGAAGACCACGAGGTAGAAGTAGCCCGCGATCGACGCGTGGCTCGCGTGGGCGACGTCGAGCCGGCCGTATTCGCCGGCGATCGCGGCGACGAGCAGCAGGACCGCACCCCCGGTCAGCATCTCCATCCCCGTGGCGAGGATCGCGTTCTTCGGGAGCGGGGCGCGACGCGAGTAGAGCGAGCCGACCGCCCAGGAGAGGGAGCCGAGCACCAGCGCGGTCGCCCCCGCGGGATCGACCCCGCCGCCGGAGAGCGAGCCCGGGCCGACGAGCAGCGCGATCCCGAGCATCCCGACGACGATCCCGACCACGACTCCCGCGCGCGGCGCGCGCCCGCCCGGGCGCAGCCAGTCGACGAGCACCATCCAGAAGGGCATCGACGCGACGAGCAGCGCCGCGAGCCCCGACGGGACGCGCTGCTCCGCCCACACCACCGCGCCATTTCCCCCGACGAGGAGGAAGCTTCCGGCGATCGTCGCCGCGCGCCAGTTGGCCGCCGTCGCGCGCGCACTTTCGCGCCACCACGACCACGCGCAGAGGATCGCGCCGGCGAGGACGAAGCGCGCCCCGGCCATCGCGAAAGGGGGCAGCGTCTGGACCGCGTAGCGGATCGCGAGATACGTCGAACCCCAGACGACGTACAGCGTCAGATACGCGGCGAGCACCATCGCGCGGCTCGGCCGCGCCGGCTCGTCGGTGGGGATCGCGATGGGAAGGCGCGCGGTGGTGTCGGTCATGACGTCGAAAGCTCGATGGGCGACGACCTCGGATCAACCCGATAGTTGCGCGTCCCATCGGTTCCTGACCACGCTTCCAACCCTCGACCCCTCGCCGCTGTCGGATCAGCACGGAAGATCTCGACTTCGCCACGACGCCGCTTCAGCATTCGGGCGTCGTCGTCACCTTCGCTCAGCCAACCCATGCGCTCGATCGATCTGCGTCCCTTCGCCATCGCCGCCGCGCTCGCGGCGCTCAGCGTGCCCGCGCCCTCCGGCGCGCAGAGCCCCGAGCGCTACACGATGAGCGGCAGCGAGATCGCGATCTACAATCTCGTCGGCTCGATCCGGGCGACCGGCGGATCGGGAAGCGACGTCGTCGTGACGGTGACCCGCGCCGGCAAGGATGCCTCGCAGCTTCGCGTCGAGAACGGCCCCCTCGGCAGGCGCAGCGCGCTGCGCGTGATCTACCCCGCGCGGCGCATCAGCTTCGACCAGGGCGGCTCCAGCCGGTGGGGCGGCGGGCGCACGACCCTCCGCGTCGCCGCCGACGGCACCTTCGGCGACGACGACGACGAAGGCTCGCGCGTCGAGATCAGCAGCCGCGGCGACGGACTCGACGCGCGCGCCGATCTCACCGTCGCGGTCCCGCCCGGGAAGCGCATCGATCTCAACCTCGCCGCCGGCGAGGTGACCGTCACCAACGTCGAGGGCGACGTCTACGTCGACGTGCACATGGCGAGCGTCACCACCGACGGGACGAAGGGGATCCTCTCCCTCGACGCCGGCTCCGGCGAGGTGAAGGTGAGCAACGCCCGCGGTGACGTCAGCCTCGACACCGGCTCCGGCTCGGTGACGCTGAGCGATCTCACCGGGAACAAGCTCGTCGTCGACGCCGGCTCCGGCCGCCTCAGCGCCGACGGCATCACCATGCAGTCGGTGAACTTCGACCTCGGCTCCGGCGGCACGACGGTGAAGCGGCTCAGCGCCCGCGACGTCAAGCTCGATTCGGGGAGCGGATCCACCGAGCTCGATCTCATGACCGACGTCCGCCTCCTCGACATCGACAGCGGCTCCGGAGGCGTCACGCTCTGGATTCCCGCGACGCTGGGCGCGAAGGTCGACATCGAGACGGGGAGCGGCGGCATCGATCTCGACGTCCCGCTGAGCGTGACGCGCTGGGAGCGCGACCGCGTCATCGGGACCATCGGCGACGGCGACGGCACCATCCGCATCGACGCCGGATCGGGCGGGGTGCGATTCAGGAAGCGACCGTAGGCGGGGGTCAGGGGCCAGGTGGGAGGAACCGCGGTCAACGCTGTTCCTCCCACCTGGCCCCTGACCCCTCGCTCGCCTCAGAACGCCGCGCCGTCTGCGGTCGTCGGGCGCCAGATGTCGAGCAGCTTCGCGATCGTCGGGGCGACCTGGGTGATGCGCGCCGACGCTGGGAGCTTCGAGTGGGCGACGCCCTTCGCGACGAGGACGAAGGGGATTCGCACGTCGCCGCCGGCGGCGGTGCAGTGCTCGCGGAAGCCCGGCACCTCGGGGGTCGCGACGCAGTGATCGCCGTGTCCGCCCCCGTGGTCCGCGGTGACGATGAGCGCCGCGCGCCCCGCCTCGACGTCCGCGGCGATCGCGCTCCAGATCCCGGCGATCGCGGTGTCGACGCGGGCCGCGGCGGCGAGGTAGTACGGGGCGAGCACGTCCGCGCCGTCGGCGCTCTTGGCGCCGGGAACGATCCATCCCGAGTCATGGCCGGCCAGGTCGGCGCCGGAGAAGTGCACGAAGAGGAGCGTCGGCGCGTGCGCGGCGGTGAGCAGGGTGACCGCCTGCGCGCGCACCGAATCCTCGGCGAGGTCCGCCGCCATGAGCGTGTCGACGGCGAAGAGCCGCTGCGCGTCGGCGATCTGCTGCGGGGGCACGAGCGCCGCGCCGGCCACCGCCGCGCTCGTCCCGCCGGCGCCGTGGACCCACGCGAACACCGTCGACGCGCCGTTCATCTGGAGCGCGAGCGCGTTACGGACGTCGAGATCGTTGCTGGTGATGCCGAGCGCGGAGACGTCGCGTCCCGTGAGCATCGAGAGATGGCCGGGAACGGTCAGCGACGGGAGCACGGTGCGCATGCTGTCCGTCCACAGTCCGCGGTCGCGCAGCGCCGAGAGCGCGGGCATGTGCGCCATCGCGTCGCCGCGAAGGCCGTCGACGCTGACGAGGATGACGCGATCGACGGGAGTCGTGCTCGCGGCGCGGCTGGCGGTGAGCGCGCCGTCGCAGGCGACGACGGAGACGGTGAGCGCGAGCAGCGCGAGTGCCGTCCTTGGGTTCTGCATGGAAAGTCCTGCGGTGAAGCGAATCCGGACCCACCGGATCTGGCGCGGGCCCCTCGCCTCGCGCTCGCCGGATCGCGCGCCGGGGAGGCGCGCCCGTGTCCGGCGCTGTAGACGGTTATCGGCAGCGCGCGGCGGGACTTGAGCGCGGCGCGCGCGGTGCGACGGGCGTCACGCCCGCCGCGTGTGGTGCGCCTATGCCTGCTCGACCGCGCGCCGCAGCTGCTCGATGTCGTACGGCTTGGGAACCACCGCGTCGATGCCTAACGCATCGACCGCCTCGTTGATGGCGTTGCTGATGTTCGCCCCCGTGGAGAGGACGTAGCGGGCCCGCTCCCCGCGCGGCATCCCGCGCAGGGCGCGCATCGTCGCCAGCCCGTCCATCCCCGGCATTCTCAGGTCGCAGACGACGACGTCGAAGTCGCTCTGCCGCGCCAGCGCCAGCGCCTCGCTCCCGCTCTGCGCGGTGAGCACCGCGTGCCCCCGCGAGCCGAGGTAGTGCGAGAGGAAGCTCGTGATCGAGCTCTCGTCGTCGATGACGAGGATGTCGAGCGGCGTCTCCGCCGACTCCGCCACCGCGGTGCTCGCGCCGCTCGGCCGGCGCTTCCTCCCGCTCTCCTCGGGGGGCGCCACCGGCAGCCGGACGATGAACGTCGTCCCGCCGCCGACGTCGCTCGTCACCTCGATCGTCCCCCCATGCGCGCTGACGATCCCGTGGACCACCGACAGCCCGAGTCCCGTCCCCTCACCCTCCACCTTCGTCGTCCAGAACGGATCCCAGATTCGCGACAGATGCTCGGGGGCGATCCCGCAGCCGGTGTCGGAGACCTGCAGCGTCACCATCTGCCCGTCGCTCTCGGTGCTGATGCCGATCGCGCCGCGCGGCGTCCCCTCCGGGTTCGCGCTCACCGGCGCGTCGAGCGCCTCGGTGAGCGCGTGCTCGGCGTTGACCAGAAGATTGAGCAGCACCTGCTCGAGCTGCGACGGATCGCCGGCGACCGCCGGCGCCGCGGGGTCGAGATGCAGGATGCAGCGCACCCCGTTCGTCTCCAGCGCGTACCGCCGCGTCGAGAGGATGTACTCGACGATCGCGTTCAGGTCGACGTGCTCGTTGCGCGCACCATCCTGCCGCCGCGCGAAGGTGAGCAGATCCTTCACGATGCGCGCGGCGCGCGTCGCCTCGCGGTGGATCGTCTCCAGGCCGACCCGCTCGTCGTCGTCGCGCGCGCCGCGCATCAGGATCTGCGCGAAGCCGATCACCGCGGTGAGCGGGTTGTTCAGCTCGTGCGCGACGCCGGCGAGGGTGGTCCCGAGCCCCGCCATCCGCTCGCTGCGCCGGAGCATCTCCTCCTGACGCTGTCGCTCGGTGACGTCCTCGACGATCCCCTCGAAGTACTCGATCCGTCCCTGGCGATCGTAGCGCGGCCGCACCGTGATCCGCACCGTGATCGGGATGCGATCCTTCCGGAACCAGCGCGTCTGCACCCAGTCCGGCAGCGGGTCGCCGCGCTCCGCCGCCGCGATGTAGCCGGCCCGGTCCATCGGATCGACGTAGATGTCGCGGAAGATGTCGACGCGCAGCAGCTCGTCGATCGAGTCGTAGCCGAGCATCCGGACGAGCGCCGGGTTGACCTCGAGGAAGCGCCCGTCGAGGCTCGAGCGATAGATGCCATAGAAGGCGCGCTCGATGAGCGAGCGATAGCGCTCCTCGCTGTCACGGAGCATGTCCTCCGTGTGCTCGCGCTCGGCGATGTAGTCGCGGAGAAGCTCGCGGAGCCGCTCGATGTCGTTCGGAAGCTGCTCGCTCATCGACGCCTCCGTCTCAGACGGAGCTGCGTGCCTCTCCCGGCGCGCCGGGCTCTCCGTTGAGCACGAGGTTCCAGCTGATCACGATGTCGGCCGCCAGGGAATCGCGCACGGAGCAGTACTTGTTCAGCGACAGGTCGATCGCCCGCGTCGCCTGGTCGCGGTCGATCCCCGCGCCGTCGAGAGCGAAGGAGAGCTGGATTGCCGTCAGGCGGCGCGGGGTCGTGTCCGCGCGGTCGCCGCTCACCGCGATCGCGAGCCGCTGCACCGGCGTGCGGCGCTTCGCCAGGATCTCGACGACGTCGATCGAGATGCACGAGGCGAGCGCGCTGAGCACCGCGTCCACCGGACTCTGCCCGGTCTCTCCGCTGCCGTCCAGCCGCAGCGTCGCGCCGCCGGGGCGACCGGCGTCGAAGCGCCGGTCGCCGGCCCACGTCACCTGCACCCGCGAGGGCGGCTTGGTCTCGCTCATCGCTTCTCCTCGCCCGTCTCGATCGGCAGCCCCACGGAGTTCCCCCACTCCGTCCAGCTTCCGTCGTAGTTGCGCACCTTCCCGTAGCCGAGCAGCCGGGTGAGCACGAACCAGGTGTGCGACGAGCGCTCGCCGATGCGGCAGTAGGCGATCACGTCGTCGCTCGACTTCAGCCCCTTCTCGCCCTCGTAGATGGCGCGCAGCTCCGCGGCGCTCCTGAAGGTGCCGTCGGCGTTCGCCGCGCGTGCCCATGGAACGCTCAGCGCGCCCGGAATGTGCCCGCCGCGCAGCGCACCCTCCTGCGGATAGTCGGGCATGTGCAGCTTCTTCCCCGTGAACTCGTCGGGCGAGCGCACGTCGACGAGCGCCCGCCCCGCGCGCTGGTGCTGGAGCACCTCGTCGCGGAAGGCGCGGATCGCGCGGTCGTCGCGCTTCGGCGCGACGTACCGCGTCCGCGGGAAGTTCGGCACCTCCTCCGTCATCGGCCGGCCCTCGGCCTCCCACTTCATCCGGCCGCCGTCGAGCAGCTTCGCGTTGGTGAAGCCGAAGAGTTGGAAGACCCAGTACGCGTACGTCGCCCACCAGTTGTTCTTGTCGCCGTAGAAGACGACGGTGGTCTTCTCGTCGATCCCCTTGGCGCGGAGCAGCTCCTGGAATCGCTCCGGCGCCACGTAGTCGCGCACCACCGGGTCGTTCAGGTCGGCGTGCCAGTCCACCTTCTGCGCACCGGGGATGTGCCCCATGTCGTAGAGCAGCACGTCCTCGTCCGATTCGATGATGCGGACGGCGGGATCATCGAGATGCTCGGCGAGCCACTCGGTGCTGACGAGCGCGTCGGGATGCGCGTACCCCTTCGCGGCGATGGCGCGATCGGGGCCGGAGACTGGTGCGGCGGTAGACATGGGATCCTCGAGTGGGGACGGAGGAAATATACAGGGCGGGGGGCGCGGCCATGTGGCACGAGGCCGTGGTGAGGCCATTTGGCACGAGGCTAGTGCCGACTGCCATCTGGCACGAGGCTAGTGTCAGCGTCAGGTGGCACGAGGCACTTGGCAGGACTGCCATGTGGCAGTGGCCGTTCTGCCTCCCGGCCGGTATGCCCCATGGCCCGTCTGCCTGATGGCTCATGCCCCAGCAGTCATGACACTAGCCTCATGCCACATGGTAGTCACGCGATCTTCGTCCCGTTCTCCACTCTCTCGTCCGCGGAAAGCAGAATCACGTCCCCTTCAGCCGGGCACGCGCCGAGGACGAGCACCTCGCTCACGAATCCCGCGATCCGCCGCTCGCCGAGGTTCACCGCCGCGATCACCTGGCGCCCCACGAGCTGCTCCGGGGTGTAGTGCCGGGTGAGCTGCGCGCTCGAGCGCTTCACGCCGAGCGTCGCGCCGAAGTCGATCACGAGCTTGATCGCCGGCTTGCGGGCTTCGGGGAAGGGAAGCGCCGCGAGCACCGTGCCGACGCGCATGTCGAGGATCGCGAATGCTTCGAGGGGTGTGGTCATCTGTCGGTGACGTGGGGTGCTGACGCCGGCGGGAGGAGCGGCCTATTCTTCGGGATGGGACAATACAAGCACCACGTCTTCGTCTGCACGAGTGGGAAGACGTGCTCGTGGCAGGGAGGACCGGAGGTTCATCAGGCGATGAAGCGCGCCGCGCACGAGGCGGGGCTCCGCGGCACGGTGCGCATCAATCAGTCGGGGTGCATGAACCAGTGCGGCCACGGCCCGATGGTCGTGGTCTACCCGCAGGACGTCTGGTACGGCAAGGTCGACGAGGACGGCGGCGAGCGGATCGTCCGCGAGCACCTCGTCGGAGGCAAGGTCGTCGACCGGTATCGCTATGTCGCTCCACCCGGAGACAACAAGATCGACTGAGGAGCCGCGGGCCGCGTCGACACGCGCGCCCTCCGGCGATCGCGTGCGCCCGCGGGTGCGCGGCGCGGCGACGCTCTACCGTGTGCACGACGTCGGCTACGGGATCGCGCTCGGCGAGGCGTCGACGCTGCTCGCCGCGCGGATGCCCGCGCGCGCGCGCCCCGAGCGTCGCGAAGGGCAGGCGATCCACATCCCTAACCCGCCGATCACCGTCCCGCTCGGCGCCGAGCGCCTCGCGCTGGACGGCGTCGAGTATTCCGCCGAGCTCTCGGCGCGGCTGTTCGACTTCGGCGTCGTCTCGCTGCGGATGCGCGTGACGACGGACGGCGAGCTCGCCTGGGAGGACTTCGTCGAGTTCGGGCGGCGGATGGACACGCGTCCCGAGACGACCGCGCTCTTCGATGCGGCGCTCCAGCGGCTGCTCGGCCAGCTCGCGCCCGTGGTCGAGCGGCTGCGCGTCGCCGACGTCACCGAGGACTACACCGTCTACCGCGTGGCGAGCATGCGCGACGCGAGCGGCGCGCCGGTCGCCCCGGGAACGTTGGGCGACGCCGACGTCGTGCCGCTGCTGCTGAAGGAGGAACGGACGCTCTCCGCCGACGCGCGGCGCGAGCTGCTCCCGCACCGCTTCTCCTACTACGCCGACGATCTCGCCATCCTCACCTGGGACAACGCGCTCGTCGTCGATCCCGGACCCGAGGAGGAGACCGACGTCCACTACATCCTCGAGTTCGCGAACGCGCAGCTCCTCGAGCTGCGCTTCTACGACGCGCTGCTCGACGCCGAGCTGCCGCGGATGTACGACCGCGTGGAGGCGGCGCGCACCGGATTCCGCTGGCTGCTCAACCGGCGGATGCGCCACGTCCTCGGCAAGCTGCAGCAGACCGTCGCCGACTCGACGGAGATCGTCGAGCGGGTGGAGAATGCGCTCAAGGTGACCGACGACGTCTATCTGGCGCGCATCTACGCCGCCGCCCTCGAGATCTTCCGCGGCCGCACCTGGCGCGCGGGGATCGACCGCAAGCTCTCGATCATCCGCGAGACCTACGCGATGCTCAACGACGAAGCCCAGGCCGCGCGCTCCGAGGCGCTGGAGCTGGCGATCGTCGTGCTGATCGTCGGGGAGATCGTGCTGGCGCTCTTCAGGGGGTAGGGGCCAGGGGACAGGCGTCAGGCACGGCGGCAACGGCAGTCAACGCAGTTCCTTCCGCCTGGCCCCTGGCCCCCTCCCGTGCACCACCGGCTCCCACTCGCGGAGCCGCTTTCGCATCACCCGCACCGCCTCTGCGCTCGAGTCCACGAGCACCACGTCCCTCCCCAGCCGCGCCCCCGCCTCGCCGAGCGTGCCGCTGCCGGCGAAGAAGTCGAGGAGGCGGTCGCCGGGGTTGGAGTGCACGGCGACGATCCGCTCGATCACGCCGAGCGGCTTCTGCGTCGGGTAGCCCGTCTTCTCGCGGCCGTTAGGCGAGACGATCGTGTGCCACCAGGTGTCGGTGGGGGTCTTGCCGCGCGCCGCCTTCACCGCGCCGACCAGCCGCGGCGCCATGTACGGGATCCGGTCGGCGGCGTCGAGGTTGAAGGTGTAGCGCGCCGGATCCTTCACGTACCACAGGATGTTGTCGTGCTTCGGCGACCAGCGCGTCCGCGAGCGGGCGCCGTAGTCGTACGCCCAGATGATCTCGTTCATGAACGACGCCCGGCCGAAGATCGAGTCGAGGACGACCTTGGCGTAGTGCACCTCGCGGAAGTCGAGGTGGAGGAAGAAGCTCCCCGCCGGCGCGAGCAGCCGGTGCGCCTCCTCGAGCCGCGGCTCGAGGAAGCCGAGGTAGTCGTCGCCGAAGCGGTCCGCGAACCAACGCGTGGCGAGCCGCGTTGTCCGGTAGCGCTTCTCCGACCAGCCGACGCGGTCCCCCGCGTCGTCGCGCACCGTGCGGAGCTGCGTGCGCTTCTGCCGCCGCCCGGTGTTGAACGGCGGATCGATGTAGATGAGGTCGAAGCTTCCATCGGGGAAGCGGCGGATGACGTCGAGGTTGTCGCCGAAGTGAATGTCGATCACGCTGCCGCTTCTCTACCCGGAGTTAGCTTACCGCCGATGGAGACTCCGCCGACCGCCGCGCGCATGCGCGGCCTCATGGAGCCGTACGCCCGCCACGTGCTCGTCTGCACGGGGGGATATTGCTCGCCCGGACATGGTGGACGCGAGTTGTACGCGCACCTCGCCCGGCTCCTCCAGCGCGAGCGACTCCTCTTCGGGCCGAAGCGCGTCAAGCGCGGCGAGACCCCCTGCCTCGGCGTCTGCATCGGGGGACCGATCGTGGTGGTCTACCCCGAGGGGATCTGGTACGCCGGGGTCACTCCCGAGCTTCTCGAGCGCATCGTCGTCGAGCACCTGCGCGATGGGCGGGTGGTCGAGGACGCGGTCTTCCATCGCCTGAACGGCTGACTCGCCGCTCCCCCGCCGGTTCCGCCGGCATCCCAAAAAAAACGTCGTCCGCTAACTGTCGAATTTCTCGACGGTGATTCCGTCGTGGACAGTCCCGCCGAGTGTGATCTGCCTCGCAAGTTGCGGCCTGCCACGGCACGTTGCCGTATAGTTTGCTCCCATATCGTTGTTTATCAACGATTTACAGTGGTTCAGGCCGCTGGTATCGCTCTTGCCACTGGAGGCGGTTGCACGAACCCGATGCGATCGTCATTAGGCGAATCTCATGACCAGGCTGATCCTTGGCCTGTCAAAATACTGGGCGGTCTGCGACGATGCTCTCCGCCAACAGCACGACGAGGATACCCCCCATGTCCGCCCCCCGAACGCTCCGCTGGACCGCGCTGCTCTCGACGCTCGCCTTCATGGCCTGCGTCGACTCATCGGCGCTGACCGCCCCGACCCAGTCGGGGACGTCCATCGCGGCTCCCGTCGAAGGCGACGGATCTCTGAACGTCAGCACCTGGCCGCGCGCGGTGATCGCCGAGTTCCAGACTGAGCTCGAGGCGACCGTGGTCAGCCGCGAGTCCGTCGACCAGGTCGAGTGGCACTTCGCCGACGGCTCGGTCGCTCGCGGATCGAAGGTGCACCATGCCTTCGCCGACGAGGGCGTGAGCGTGGTGGTGGTGCGCGCGACGACGGCCAGCGGGAAGATCGTCCAGAAGCGGATGAACATCGTCGTCAGCCCCGGCATCTCGGCGCTCGGCACGGTGCTCACCGGCGTCGTCGCCGGCGGACTGCACACCTGCGCGATCGACGCGGCCGCGTCGCTCTACTGCTGGGGATACAACGGCAACGGCACGATCGGCGACGGGACGCGGACGCATCGCTACAGCCCGACGCGGATCGGGACGGGGATCAACTTCACCCAGGTGGCGACGGGGATCGGGCACTCCTGCGCGCTCACCGACACGGGCGCGGCCTACTGCTGGGGGAAGAACGAGAGCGGCCAGCTCGGTGACGGCACGACCACCGACCGCGCGGTTCCGACCGCGGTGCTCGGCGGGCTCGCCTTCAGCTCGATCGACGTCGGCTACACGCACAGCTGCGCGCTCACCAGCACGGGCGTCGCGTACTGCTGGGGCGCGGACTCGCTCGGCCAGCTCGGCGACGGCTCGCCGGCGGTGCGGCAGCTGCAGCCCGTCGTGGTCGCCGGCAACAACACCTTCACGGTGATCCGCGCCGGCAACACCCACACCTGCGCGCTGCAGGACGTGACCGGCTACGCGTACTGCTGGGGCGCGAACAGCACCGGGCAGGTCGGCAACGGGACGGGCGGCAACGCCACGGACCGCGTGACGACTCCCGTCGCGGTCTCGGGCGGCAACTCCTTCGCGCAGATCGACGTCGGCTCCTCGCACACCTGCGCGCTCCTCACCAACCAGAACGCGTCGAACAAGATGTACTGCTGGGGCTGGAACGATAACGGCCAGCTCGGCATCGCGACGACGGAGCTGTGCCGCGGCACGGTGAAGTGCTCGCGCATCCCGCTCAAGCTTCCCTCGAACGTCAAGCTGATCTCGATCACCGCCGGGAGCACGCACACCTGCGGCATCATCTCCACGGGCACCGCGTACTGCTGGGGCTCGAACAGCAACGGCCAGCTCGGGGACGGGACGACCATCGACCGCGCCGCTCCGACGGCGATCAGCACGCTGCAGTTCAAGAGCATCCGCTCGGGGCGCAACTTCACCTGCGGCGTGCTGCTCGACAACACGGCGCGCTGCTGGGGCTACAACTACTTCGGCATGCTCGGCGTCGGCGACAACCTCGACCGCGCGACGCCGGCCGCGGTTCCGAACCTGACCTTCTGATCCGGGCCCGCACTACATGAAGAAGGGCGCCGCGAAAGCGGCGCCCTTCTTCGTTCAGGCGAGGCTCAGGCGCCCGTCGCCAGCGCTCTCAGCGCGGCGACCCGCTTCTCCGTGGGCGGATGGGTCGAGAAGAGGTTGAGCAGTCCACCGTTCATCCCGGCGAAGGGATTCACCTGCGCGAGCGGGGCGACGGCGGGCGCGACGTTCATCGGGATGCGGTGCGCGTACGCGTCGAGCTTCGTCAGCGCGCTCGCCAGCTCGAGGGGTCGCCCGGAGATCTGCGCGCCGACCGCGTCGGCCTTGTACTCGCGCTGCCGGCTGATCGCGAACTGGATGAGCATCGCCGCCACCGGCGCGACGATGATCGCGACGAGCTCGCCGATGGGGTTGCGATCGCGGTCGTCGCGCCCGCCGAAGATGCCGGCGAACATCACCACGCGGCCGAGCGCGCCGATCGCGCCGGCCATCGTCGCGGCAATGGTGCTGAGGAGCATGTCGCGATTCTTCACGTGCGCGAGCTCGTGGGCAAGCACACCCTCGAGCTCCTCGTCGCTGACGAGCTTGAGAATCCCCTCCGTCACGCAGACCACGGCGTGCTCGGGATTGCGACCGGTCGCGAACGCGTTGGGCTGGGCGTGCGGCGCGATCGCGACGGTGGGCATGGGCAGCTCGGCGCGCTGGCGCAGGCGGTCCACCATCGCGTAGAGCTTCGGCGCCTCCTGCGCGGTGACGACCCGCGCGCCGTACATGCGGAGCACGAGCGACGACGACGCGAAGTACATGAAGAAGTTCATCGCCGCGGAGAACAGCAGCATCGCGACGAGGCCGCTGTTCCCGCCCAGCGCGCCGCCGAGCACGACGAGCAGGCCGGTGAGCCCGGCCATGAGCACGAAAACCTTGACGTTGTTCATCTGTGTGTATCCTCCAGGTGTCTCTTGTACACCGGATGCACGAAAGGCGAGCCTTCGCGCGCCCGGCATCGTGAAGAATGCCCGACATCGCGAAGGTCTCGCCTTGGTCACCCTGCCCGTCGACCCCGGCCGGACCGTGCACGCTCGCTCGAGCCTGCAGTCTTGACGATCCGGCCGCGCGGTTTTGTCGCCCGCGTGGCTACTCCCCTTCTCGGGGTGGAAATCTAAGCGGTGTCCGAGTGAGGGGCCAGCGGCCAGGCGTCAGGAACGGCGGCGCCGCAGTTCCTCACGCCTGGCCCCTGGTCCCCGCCTGACCGGCGCATTTCCTGCTCGCCGCCTGAGGACGTGCCGACCATCTCTGCTTCGCCCGCGGGGCGCGCGCGCAAGAAGCCCTTCAGCCCCTCGGCCGTGGTTCGCCGACTCCGGACGGCGGTCGGCCAGTTCGCCGACGCGGCGATGTTCGCGCTGCGCGACGAGCACGGCCACGGCTCGCTCTTCGAGCAGCTCGTCGCCTGCATCCTCTCCATCCGCACACGCGACGAGGTGAGCCTCCCCGCCGCGCTGAAGCTCTTCGCGAAGGCGAAGACGCCGAAGGCGATCGCGGCGCTGAGCGTCGGACAGCTCGACGCGCTCATTCACGCCGTCACCTTTCACGAGGGGAAGGCGCGGCAGATCCGCGAGATCGCGCGCCGCACGGTGGACGAGCATGGCGGCGAGCTCCCCTGCGACTACGACGTGCTCACGAGCTTCAACGGCGTCGGCCCGAAGTGCGCGAACCTCGCCCTCGGCGTCGCCTGCGGGCAGACGAGGATCAGCGTGGACGTCCACGTCCATCGCGTGACGAACCGGTGGGGGATCGTCCGCGAGCGCACGCCGGAGCGCACGGGGCTCGCGCTCGAGAAGGTGCTGCCGCGACGCTACTGGGTGGAGATCAACCGACTGCTCGTCCCCTTCGGGAAGCACGTCTGCACGGGCCGGCTGCCGAAGTGCTCGACCTGCCCCGTACTGGAGTACTGCCGCCAGGTTGGGGTCACGCAGCATCGTTGACGTGGGAGTGGACGTGGGGACGGGGGAGCGAGTAGGGGATGCGGGGACGACATGGGACGTCGGAGGGAGGACTTACACGTCAGAAGTCGTCCCAGCCCCACCCTCGCTCCAGCGCGTCCCACGTCCACTTCCACGTCGCAGTCGACGATCCGCGGAGCCCCGTTCGGTTGACAGCGGATGAGGAAAGCGCATCTTCGTCCGCCTCACGCAGCTCGCATCTCACGCCTTTCCCCCGGAGGTCGTCCCATGCAGCTCGCAGGACGTGTCACAGGCATCGCCCTCGTCGCTCTCGCCGCCACGATCACGCTCGGCGCCGCGCGCGCGCCGGAGCCGACGACGATCACCGAGGCGCAGCTCCGCGAGCTGCTCGCCGCCGGCCCGGCGAACTTCACGATCTCCGTCGAGGGAACGAAGCAGGGCCCGTTCAAGGGTGAGAGCCCCAGGCCGACGCAGAAGGGGAAGATCCCGGGGGTCGCGTTCTACTTCGGGGTGAAGTCGGCGCGCGAGGCGGGGAGCGGGATGGCCACCGGCCGTCGAACGCAGAGCGGGATCAGCTTCACCAAGGCGATCGACGCGAGCACCCCGCAGTTCTACCAGGCCATGGCGAGCAACGAGATCCTCAAGTCGGTGGTCCTCGAGTTCTACGGAACCAACCCGAACGGAGAGGAGCAGGTCGTGTACAGCATCAAGCTCACGAACGCAACGGTGAGCGGCATCGAGCAGTACGCTGGCCGCGTCCCGGAGGGAGACGTCGCGCGCCCGATGGACTCGACCCCGCTCGAGGACATCACCGTCACCTTTCAGCGGATCGAGCTGGAGAGCGTGACGGGGAAGACGATGGCGGTGGACGACTGGAGCGCGAAGCGTTAGGCGACGCGTCCTACGACAGCCGCACCCGCGGGTCGGACTTCGCGTAGGCGAGGTCGGTGATCAGGTTGACGATCACGAACACCACGCTCATGAACAGCACCGCGCCCTGCACGCCGGGCAGGTCGCGGCGGGCGATGGCGTTGACGACGTAGCGGCCGAGTCCGGGCCAGCTGAAGATGGTCTCGGTGAGGATGCTGCCCGTGAGGTACGCGCCGAAGTCGAGGCCGAGGACGGTGATGACCGGGATGAGGGCATTGCGCAGCGCGTGGCGGACGACGACCGCGCGCTCGCGCACCCCCTTGGCGCGCGCGGTGCGCGAGTAGTCGCTGCCCAGCGCCTCGAGCATCGCCGAGCGGGTCATCCGCGCGAGGAAGGCGATGGAGCGCATGCCTAACGCGAGGGCGGGGAGGATCAGGTGCTCCGGCCGCCCGAATCCGGAGGGCGGCAGCCAGCGCAGCTGCACCGCGAAGACGAGGATGAGGATCAGCCCGATCCAGTAGACGGGGAACGAGATCCCGAGATAGGCGATCCCGAGCGAGAGCCGGTCGGTCCATCCGCCGGGACGTCGCGCGGCGAGCACGCCGAGGGTGATGCCGCAGACGGCGGCGAGGAGCATCGCCGCCCCGGCGAGCTGCAGCGTCTTCGGGAAGCGCTCGAGCAGGTCGGAGAGGATCGGCCGTCCGGTGATGTACGAGCGGCCGAGGTCTCCGCGGAGCACGCCCCCCGCGTAGTGGGCGAACTGCACGGGCAGCGGATCGTCGAGCCGCAGCTCGGCGCGCAGCCGCGCGATGGTCTTCGGGTCGGCGCGCTCGCCGACCATCGCCATCACCGGGTCGCCGGGCGCGACGTAGAGGAGCAGGAAGACGACGACGAGCACCCCCGCCAGCGTGGGGATGGCGAGGAGGAGCCGGCGGGCGAGGATGCGGAGCACCTTGAACGAGTCGAGTGTGTCTCTGGTAGGCTACTTGGTCTCTGGAGCCAGTATGAACCGGATATCTGAACGTTGCGGGCGATTTACGGATCGCAGGGATGTGGACGGCACAAAGGTGTTGTCAGCTTGACTGACAAATTCTTCGGCAATCTCCAGAGCACGATCTACAGCAGAGGTAGGCCATCGTCCTCGATGGATAGCATCGTTTCTGGGCTGGACCAGAGCAGTTTTTGAATCAGGCGGAATAACCACTCCCTTCTTAGTAGCCTCAACTACGAGTGCGCCGAGCGTAAGCTGGTGTCCAGGTTGCAGGCCTAAGAGTATGGAAAGCGCTGCTTCAGCGGCCGTCCCCGCGTCGATCAGAGCCCGTCGCGCGTCTCCACGCCTTCCGGCCATCCGGGCCGAGGCCAACAGCTCCCACATGATAGGTGGCAGATCAGTCCCCGCCTTCGCGACAATGCGATCAAGCAGGTCGCGGTTTAGAAGCCGCTCGCTCGTCGGGCTATCGATATCGAGTCGAACGCTCAGCGACGGGGACGGAGTTGAAGGAAGGGAGTCGACCTCTTCGGAACGGAGCGCGACCAAGACATCATGGCTGCGCCTGTGCAGAACCTTTGGATCTGGATTCATCGGATCGAGAGCCTGCGCCGATGCGACCCAAACCCATCGTATCAGAGAATCAAACCACTCCGTTACGCCTTCAAGAAGTTCCTGCACCATCGTACCTCCAGCTTGGACGTTCTCCAGCCGGAGGTCCTTCCCCTCAAAGATTAGTGGAAAGGCCAAGAGTATCGCGCCGATTTCCGCGTAGGTAACGCGCTCAGGCTTTATTCCCCAGCCAATTCCCAGCCCTGTCTCCCCAAGATGGTGAGCCATCCAACGAGCCGCAGACGTTGGAGGCGTAAGCGCGAGGCTTTTCGCATCGGGTGGCAGTGGACGAGGGAACTCCAGTCGCGCAGCCTGTCCTCCAACCACAACATCGCGCTGGTAGCCAAGCACGTCAGCCTCGACGTATAGCTCGTAATCCAAGGGAATGGCGTATACAACAGACAAGGTCCGTTCACCAGTCATCCTTCGCACCTCCAGTTCGGGACGACTGAACTATCCGTACGCCGATCACGACCGTCGCGCATGGTTGCAACACTCCCAATTGCCTAACGCGGTTCGTTGTCGTGCACGATCGAGACTCCGCGCATGTCCTGCCCGTTGAGGATCGACGGGAGCTGGTAGCCGCGGATCCACGGCTGCACCGCGTCGAGATCCCGGTAGAAGAACAGGAAGAGCATCGGCGCGTCCTGGAACGCGAGCTGGTCCGCCTGACGATAGAGCGCGACGCGCTTCGTGTCGTCGGGCTCGCGGCGCGCGGCGTCGACGAGCTTGTCGAACGCCTGGCTCTCGTAGAAGGACACGTTCCCGCCGACGCCCTTGTTCGCGCTGTGGAGCAGGGGATAGAGGAAGTTCTCGGCGTCGGGATAGTCGGCGAACCAGTCCTTGAGGACGAGATCGGTCTCTCCCTTCCGCGCCGCCTCGCGCATCGCCGCCGCCTCGCGCTGGACGATGGTCGCGCGAATCCCGACGGTCGCGAGATAGCTCTGGATCGCCTCGGCGAGCCGGGGAAAGGGCGGCGTCTGCGAGCACCAGAGCTGGACGTCGATCCCCTTCGCGAAGCCCGCCTCGGCGAGGAGCTGCTTCGCCTTCGTGGTGTCGTAGGCGTAGTGGCGGGTCGAGTCGCCGCCCTCGAGCGCGGGAGGGATCACCCCTCCGGCGAGCGTCCCGCGGCCGCCGATGAGCTGGTCGAGGATGGTGCGCACGTCCACGGCGTAGTTGATCGCCTGCCGCACGCGCACGTCGCGGAGGGGGCCGCGCGTCGTGTTGATCGCGGTGTACCACATCCGCAGCCCGGGGGCGGATGCGAGCGTCGCGCTGCGCTCGTCGGTGTTCTCCCAGCGTCGGGTGTCAGATTCCGGGATATATAGAATGTCGACGTTGCCGCTCTCGAACTCGGCGACGGCCGTGCTCGGCTCGGCGATGATTCGCGTCACGAGCGAGTCGGAGGCCGCCGGCTTGTCCCAGTACTTGTCGTTGCGCGCGTACTTGAGGTAGTCGTCGTGCTTCCACTCGACGAAGCGCCATGGGCCGGTGCCGATCGGGTGCTCGCCGAAGTCGGCCGGCGTCGAGTCGGGGACGATCGCCGCGACGGGCATCGCGAGCAGCTTCGGGAAGATCGGCAGCGGCTCGGTGAGCGTCATGACGACGGTGCTGTCGTCGCGGACGGCGAGCCCGCCGATGCTCGCCGCCTTCCCGCTCGCGTAGTCCTGCGCGCCGGCGATCGGGTAGAGGGGCCAGCCGCGTCCTCCGCGCTCCTTCGGGTCGAGGACGCGCGCGAAGCTGTGCAGCACCTGCCGCGCGGTGAACGGCTTGCCGTCATGGAAGGTGACGCCGCCGCGCAGGTGGAAGGTGTAGGTCTTCCCGTCGGGGGAGATCTCCCAGCGGGTGGCGAGGGCGGGGACGACCTTCGCGTCGGGGGTGAAGCGCGTCAGGCCGTCGAAGACGTAGCCGACGGCGCGCCCGGTGGGGACGTCGGTGGACTTCGCCGGGTCGAGGGAGCGCGGGTCGTAGTTGTCGCGCGAGTCGATGATGGTGCGGCGCGCGGGCGAGGCGTCGCCACCGCGACAGCCGGGGAGCGCGAGCGGGACGAGAAGAGCGATGGCGAGGAGCCTGCGCATTCGGTGCGGGCTGGAAGCTGAAGGCCGGAGGCCGGGCGCCAGAGTGAAACGCGAGCGTGACGACGGTCGCGGAGCGGCCCGCGCGGTTGACAGAAGTGCGTGAAACAGGAGAACTTACGACCCTTCACCGTATAGCGTCAATCGTGCCTCACATCATATACGCCGACGATCACGAGGACATGCGCCGGATGGTGCGCGACGTCCTGGAGGCGTACGGGCACGAGGTGCGGATCGTCGACAACGGCGCGGCCGCGGTCACCGCGGTGCACGAGCGCGAGCCCGACCTGCTCGTCCTCGACCGGCAGATGCCGGTGATGGACGGGCTCGAGGCGTGCCGCACGGTGAAGGAAAATCCGTTCACCGCCCACATCCCCGTGCTGATGCTGACCGCGCTGAGCACCGTCGACCGGAAGCTGGAGGGGTACGAGGCGGGGGCGGACGACTATCTGACGAAGCCCTTCGACACGCGCGAGCTGCGGGCGCGGGTCGAGGCGCTGCTCCGCCTGGTGAAGCGCGAGACCGACCGCAATCCGACCAGCGGGCTTCCCGGCGGACGCGCGGTGGAGGACGAGCTGCGCCGGCGGGTGAGCCGCGAGGAGGATTTCGCGGTCTGCTACATCGATCTCGACAACTTCAAGCCGTTCGCCGATACCTTCGGCTTCGCGGCGGCGGACGCCGTCATCCGCGACACCGGCCGGCTGCTCCGCGACGCCGCGGCGGAGTCGGGTGGCGGGAGCGTGGGAGACTTCGTCGGACACATCGGCGGAGACGATTTCATCGTCGTGACGCGTGAGGACAGAGCGACGTCTCTCGCAGGGGCGTTCGCGCGGCGATTTCCCGAGGTGATCGCGAGCGTCGTCGGCGCGGAAGTGGTGGCGGCCGGGGGGTTCACCGGGCCGGACCGGGAGGGGGTGGTTCGCCGCTTCCCGATCGCGAAGCTGACGACCGCGATCCTGATCGTGTCGCCGCGCGGCTGGGAGTCCGCGGCACGGCTTGGCGAGCGCGCGGCGGCGCTCAAGCGTCAGGCACGGACGGAGGGGGCGGGGAGGACGGTGGTGGGGCGAGGGTAGAGAGGGGGTCGGGGGTCGGGGAATCGGGCACTGCGAGGACATGAGATGGCGCGCGGGGAGAGGAGCAGGGTGGATCGGGAGTACACATATCGGCGCGAGCTGCGCCCGACGGAGCTGATCCCGGCGATCGGAGCGGGGATCGCGGTCGGGCTCGCGGCGTTCTATGTCGCTCGCCTCTATCTGCAGCGGACGCCGCTCGTCCCGGGACCGCTCGAGCCGACCGATCGCCTCGAGCCGCGGCGGCGCACGGGAACGCGCCAGGGTGACGACCTCACCCACCACCGCCGCGATCGCGGCACGACGACCAGAGTGTGAGGCGGTTCCTGCGCCAGCGATGGCGCGCCGCGATCGTCGCACTTCTCGCTCTGCTCGTCGTCGGCGCCCCCGGGGTCGCGCGGGCGCAGCTCGCCGACTGCCGGCCGGGCGAGCCCGAGGTCCGCAAGCTCGACTTCCGCGGGAACCGCGCGCTCTCCGACGACGATCTCTCGCAGATCGTCGCGACGACGACGTCGAGCCTCGCGCGCCGGGTCTTCCGCCGCTGGGTCGGAAAGGAGCGCTGCCTCGACCGCGACGAGCTCGCGCGCGACATCGCGCGCGTGAAGATCTACTATCGCCAGCGCGGCTACTGGGAGGCGCAGGTGGACACGGTCGTCACCCCGCGCGGCAGGCACGGGGTGAACGTCGCGTTCGACATCGTCGAGGGGGCGCCGATCCGGTTGACGAGCCTGCGCATCACGGGGTTGGACTCGGTGATGAACCGCAAGGCGATCCTCGGCGGGCTCGATACGAGCGTCGGCGGTGCGTACGACGAGATCCGGCTGACGACGCTGGCCGACACGATCGGCTCGCGGCTGCTCGACAACGGCTATCCCGGCGCGCGGATCTCGGTCGGCCACGACGTGGCGACGGACACGCGCACCGCCTCGTACTACATCGACGTCGACCCGGGGCGCCTGGCGCGGATCGCCGCGGTGCGCGTCGTCGTCGACAGCACGCAGGGGGCGCAGAAGATCCGCTCGCGCACGGTGAACAAGATCCTCGGGCTGCGCCCGGGGCAGATCTATCGCCGGAAGGATCTCATCCGCGCGCAGCGCAACCTCTACGCGACCGATGCCTACCGCCACGTGGAGCTCGGCCTCGCGCCGGGGCAGACGGCGGACGACTCGCTGCTCGTCGTCCAGGCGTCGCTGATCGAAGGGGACATGCGGTCGATGCAGACCGGCGTCGGCTGGGGGACGCTCGACTGCTTCCGCACCCAGGCGACGTACGGCGATCGCAACTTCCTCGGCGGGGCCCGGCGGCTCGACGTCACCGGGCGTCTCTCGAAGATCGGGATCGCCGGTCCGACGGATTCGGAGTGGATCCGCAACGCGCTCTGCCGGGCGGAGGCGCACGACTCCATCGGTACGCGCCCCGTGAACCTCAACTACTACGCGGGCGCGACCTACCGGCAGCCGACCTTCTTCGGGCTGCGGGCGCGCAGCGTGCCGACGTTCACGCTGTACAGCGAGCGCCGCTCGGAGTACCGCCAGTACGAGCGGACGACGCCCATCGGCTTTCTCGCCTCGGTGACGCGCGAGCAGTGGAACCGCGCGCCCCTCACCTTCGGCTACCAGATCGAGCGCGGGCGGACGAGCGCGGCGCCGGCGTTCTTCTGCGCGCTCTTCCAGATCTGCCAGGACACCGTGCGCACGCGCATCGCCGACAAGACGCTGCGTCTCGCCGTGGCGAGCCTCGCCCTGACGGTGGACCGCACCGACCAGCCGCTCTCGCCGACGAGCGGAGGGATCGTCCGCTTCGAGCTGCGCCACGCTTCGCGGCTCATCGGCTCGTCGCAGGCGATGCAGTTCAACAAGGGGATCGCCGACGGGAGCGTCTTCACGCCGTTAGGCGACAACGCCGTGCTCGCGCTGCGGCTCCGCGCCGGCGCGGTGGACCCGTTCAATCCCTCGCTCAAGTCGGTGGACCTCGCGCACAATTTCATCCCGCCGCAGGAGCGGCTGTACGCGGGGGGCGCGAACACGGTGCGCGGCGTCCAGCAGAACGAGCTCGGGCCCCTGGTCTACATCGCCGACCGGAAGTACGTCACGGTCACGAACGTCGACGCGAACACGCGGACCTTCGAGGCGCACTCGGTGAACGGGGTGGACATCGCCTCCAAGGGCTACAACTTCATCCCCACCGGCGGCGACCGGCTGATCGTCGCCAACGCCGAGGTGCGCTTCCGCGACCCGATCTTCCCGAACCTGCTGCAGTGGACGGTGTTCACCGACGCGGGAAACGTCTGGGAGAGCAGGAACACGAAGATCGCCAAGCAGAGCCTGCGCGTCACCCCGGGGATCGGGCTGAGCGTGCTCACCTTCCTTGGCCCCATCGGGATGACAGCGGGGTACAACCCGAAGCAGCGTCCGGCGGGCCAGCTCTACTACAACGATCTGTACGCCGCGGACGTGAACGAGACGGACGTCCCGAACGTCTCGAACCTCACGGTCTGCCTCCCGCCGAGCGGGGTGGCGACCGTGTCGCGTGTCAACGGTGTGTGGTCGCAGGCGTCCACCGAATGCTCGGCGTCGGCTTTCCGGCCGAACAAGCGCACGGCGCTGCGCGACCGCATCGTGCTGCTGTTCACGATCGGCCAGGCGTTCTAACCATCCGGTATCGGTAGCTCTCGGCAATGGCGGGCATGTCGCGGCGACGCTTCGTCGCCCTGGTGAGCGGGCTCTCGCTCGTCGCGCTCGGCCTCGTGGCCGGGCTCGTCGTCGTGCTCGTCACCCAGACCCCGTACGGACGCGACCGGGTGCGCGACGTCGTCGAGTCGCGACTCAAGCCGGCGGTGCACGGGCGGCTCTACGTCGGGAAGATTCACGGCGGGCTGCTCGGCGGGGTGATCGTCGACTCGCTGGAGATCCGCGACCCCGACGACTCGCTGGTCATGGCGAGCGGCCCGATAAAGTTGGAGTACAACCCGCGCGATCTGCTCGACAAGCGCGTCCTCCTCACCTACGCCGAGCTGACCCGCCCGGTGTTCTACGCGCGCCGGCACGAGAACGGGGAGTGGAACTTCCGCCGCACCTTCCCGGGCAAGGGGAAGAAGCCGAGCGTGCCGAAGGTCGATCGCGGCTTCGGCGATTTCATCGTCGCCGACTCGGTGACGATCAAGGACGGCTCCTTCATCCTGACGATGCCGTGGCACGCGCCGGACACGCTGCGCGGCGCGAAGCGGGACAGCGCGGTGCGCGCGACCCTCGGGTCGAGGGAGCACGAAGTGCGGCGCACCGCCGAGGGCTACGCGAAGACCTACCGGTGGACGGGGATCAACCTCGAGTCGCCGTACGTGCGCATCGCCGACCCGGACAGCGTCGGCCAGCTGTACACGGCGAACGAGATGTCGGTGCGCGAGTCGGATCCGCCCTTCCTGTTCACGAACACGATCGCGGCGGCGCGGGTGCACGGCGACTCGGTGTGGCTCAACGTGCAGCACTTCGATCTTCCCGGCTCGCGCGGGAGCGCGAAGGGGAAGGTCGTGTGGGGCAGCGACCTCCCGGTGCGCTACGCGATCGACGTCGACGCGGACACCATCTCCCTCGCCGACGTCGCGTGGGTGTATCCGACGCTGCCGACCGAGGGCGGCGGGAAGGCGCACCTGCGGATCGTCAACGACCCGAAGGACCTCGACGTCATCGAGTACCAGCTCTCGCGGATGGACGTGCGGAGCACGAAGTCGCGGCTCACGGGGGCGATGACCTTCGCGGTGGGCGGGCCGATCCTCGCGGTGAAGAACCTCGACGTCGTCGCCGCGCCGCTCGACTTCGCCTTCATCCGCGCGTTGAATGGAAAGCCCTTCCCCGTCGACTGGCAGGGGACGCTCTCGGGAACGCTCAAGGCGCGCGGCGGGCCGCTCACGAACTTCCGGGTGGACGACGCGGACCTCGTCTTCCGCGACGCGCACGTGCCCGGCGCGGTGACGCGGGCGACGGCGAAGGGTGAGCTCGACATCCTCTATCCCGCGTTCACCGTCTTCCACGGGCTCGACGTGAACGTGGCGAGCGGCGACCTGCGGACGATCCAGTATCTCTACCCGAACTTCCCGCGGCTGAAGGGGACGATCTCGGGGACGGCGCGGCTCGACTCGTCGTGGCTCGACGTGCGCTTCGCGAGCGGGGATCTCTACTGGCGCGACGGCCCGGACGAGCCGACGCACGTGACGGGATCGGGGCGCGTGACGTACGGCGAGGTGTTCATGACCTACGACCTCGCCCTCGACGCGAAGCTCCTCTCGTTCACGCAGCTCGCGCGGTCGTATCCGATGCTTCCGGTGCGCGGGACGGTCGCCGGGCCGATCGTCGCGAAGGGGACGACGGAAGCGCTCGACGTGAACAGCACGCTCACCGGCTCGATGGGGACGATCGCCTTCAACGGGCGGCTGGACACGTATCCGCCGGGCTACGCGATCCGCGGGACGACGACGCTCACGCATCTCGACGCGCGCACCCTGCTCGAACGGGCGGATGTGCCGCAGACGGACGTCAGCGCGCGCTTCGACACCGACATCGCCGGCGACTCGCTCGCCAACCTCGCCGGCCGCATCGGCGCGGACGTCGTCGCCGGCTCGACGGTGAACGGGGTGCGGCTCTTCTCCGGGCGCGCGCGGCTGGAGGCGGCGAACGGGAAGCTGCGCGTCGACTCGCTGGCGCTGGAGTCCACGGCGGCGACGGTGTTCGCCTCCGGTGGGATCGGGCTCGCCGAGGGAACGCGGGACTCGCTGCGCGTCGCGCTGTTCGTCGACTCGCTGGGCGGGCTGCGGCGGTGGATCGCGACCTCCCGCGGCGACTCGCTCGACGGCTCGTTCTCGGTGACGGGCACGCTGAGCGGCTCGGTGAAGTCGCTCGACGCGCGCGGCACGGTGAACGCCGCGACGCTCTACCGCACGGGTACGAGCATCGGGACGGTGAAGGGGACCTTCGCGCTGCACGATCTCACCGCGCAGCCGCGCGGGGACATCATCTTCGGCGCGGACAGCACGGTGCTCGGCGGCGTGCTGCTCTCGCGGATCGACGGGCTCGTCGCGGTGGACGGCGCGGAGCACGGCCGCGTCTCGATCGAGGCGCGCGAGTCGACGGGGCAGAGCGGGCGGGCGTCGGGAGAATACTTCCTGCGCGGCGACACCATCGAGGCGCGCATCGACTCCCTGAGCTTCGTCGCCGACACCGGCGCGGCGAACGCGCGCTGGCGCCTGATGGCGCCGACGCGCGTCGTCTCCGCCGCGGGGGACCTGACGGTCTCGCCGCTCCGGCTCGAGGACGGGAAGGGGGGCGTCGTCGCGTTAGGCCTGACGCTCCCGGCGGCGGCGCCGATCGGCGGCTCGCTGGTGGTGGAGAAGGCGTCGCTGGCCGACTTCGCGCGCCTCGCGCAGCTCCATGTCCCGGTGAGCGGGCTGGCCTCGCTGCGCGCCTCGTTCGCCGGCACGCGGGCGTCGCCGGTGATCGAATGGACCTCGCTCCTGCAGCAGCCGAGCACCGTGGGGGTGCGGTTGGACCGCGTGGAGGGGACGGGGCGCTACGCGGACCGCGTCTTCAACGCGTCGACGCGCTTCTATCGCGACCAGGCGGCGACGATGATCGCGACGGTCGCGCTCCCGATCGACCTCGCCTTCGAGCCACGCAACAAGCGCCTGCTCCCCGACGCGCTGCGCGGGACGGTCCACGCCGACAGCGCCGACCTCGCGGTGCTCGAGACGCTCGCGCCCGGCCTCGACATCACCGCGGGACGGTTCACGGTCGCCGCCGATCTCGGCGGCACGTGGGAGCGTCCGACGCTCGACGGCCGCTTCACGGTGAGCGGTGGCGCGGCGCGGATCGCCTCGCTCGGCGTGCGGGTGCGCGGGGTCACCGCGGACATCGCGATGCGCGGCGACTCGATTGCCGTGCGGCGCTTCGTCGCGCAGAGCGACGATCCGGGGGAGCGGGGGACGATCTCGGCGCAGGGCTTCGTCGACCTCGACTACCTGCACCACACGCCGGGGGCGCCGGCGAACCAGAGCTTCACCCTCGACGTCGTGGCGCGCGGCTTCCATGCGCTGAACACGCGGCAGCTCGGCGACCTGCGCATCTCCTCGCCGGGGCTGCACCTCGCCGGGACGACGCGCAGCTCGACGCTCACCGGAACGGTGGTCGTCGACAAGGGCGTCATCTACATCCCCGAGCTGACGAAGAAGCGCGTGGTCGACCTGGGCGACACCGCGCTGACCGACCTCGCGGGGCTCGGCAGGAACCGGCCCCTGGTGCCCGACGCGCCGGAGTCGGTGGTGGCAGGTCTCGCGCTGCAGAACGTGCGGCTGGTCATCGGCCCCGACGTCTGGCTGCGCTCGAGCGAAGCGGCGATCCAGCTGGGCGGGGAGGTGAACGTGACGAAGGGCCGCGATCCGCGCGCGGGGGAGATCGGCGATCTCGCGCCGGAGCAGCTCGCGCTGCAGGGGACGCTCACCGCCGACCGCGGGCAGTACCGGCTGGAGCTGAGCCCGGCGATCTCGCGCACCTTCGACGTCACGCGCGGACGGCTGACCTTCGCCGGCGATCCGGACCTGAACCCGGCGCTGGACATCAACGCCGTGCACACGGTGCGCACGGAGAACGGCCAGGACATCCGCGTGCGCGTCGCGATCCGCGGGACGCTGCTCAACCCCGAGCTGGCGCTGAGCAGCGACGAGGGGCTGCAGATCTCGCAGACCGATCTCGTCACCTACCTCGCCTTCGGGAAGCCGAGCTTCGAGGTGATGGGGACGGGGGTGAACTACACCCAGCTCGGCACCGGGCTCCTCTCGGCGTCCGCGGGCGGCGTGCTCTCGAGCGCGGTGCAGAACACGCGCTTCGGCTCGGCGATCGACGTCTTCAGCGTGCAGGCGGGGGCGGAGAACACGGCGCTGAACGGCGCGACGCAGCAGGGGAGCCAGTTCCTCAGCCGCATCGCCAACTCGCGCGTGACGCTGGGCAAGCAGATCAACGAGCGGACGTACATCGGCCTCGACGCGGGGATCTGCGAGCTGAGCGCGCTCGGCGGCAAGACGGCGACGACGGCGTCGAACCTGAACTTCTACGACCGGCTCGGCCTCACCGTGAACCACCGGCTCGCCCACGGCTTCGCGGTCTCGGCGGGCATCGAGCCGAGCGCGGGGGCGAAGCAGTGCACCGACCTCACCGGCGCGGCCGCGCAGATCACGACGGCGCCGCGCAAGCAGATCGGGCTCGATCTGACGCGCAGCTGGACCTTCTGATGAAGCGCGTGCTGCTCGTCGCGAACCCCGCGTCGCGTCGCGGCGGGGGGATGCGGAAGGCCGCGCTGCGCGCCTTCGCCGAGGCGGGGGTCCAGTGCGACGCGGTGCTCACCGCGCACCCCGGACACGGGGCGGAGCTCTCGGCGGAGCTGTCGCCGCGCTACGACGCGGTGTTCACCCTCGGCGGGGACGGGACGGCCATGGAGGTGGTCGGCGCGCTGGCGAACACCGGCCGTCCCGTGGGGATCCTGCCCGGGGGGACGGGCAACCTCCTCGCCCGCGCGTTAGGCACGCCGCGGCTGGTGCGGCGCGCGGTGCGCGCGCTGCTCGACGGCGAGCTGCAGCAGGTGGACCTCGGGGTGCTCGACGACGGGCGCCGCTTCGCCTTCGCCGCCGGCGTGGGGATCGACGCGCAGATGATCGAAGGGGCGTCGCCCTGGCTCAAGCGGCGGATCGGCGTCGGCGCGTACGTGCTCGCGGCGGCGAAGGCGATCTTTCGCCAGCGCGACATGAGGGTGCGCGCGACGGTGGACGGGGAGGTCATCGAGCGCACGGCCGCGTCGGTGATGCTGACCAATTTCGGTGCGGTGCTCGACGACCGGCTGTCCCTCGGCCCGGGAATCCGTCAGGATGACGGAAAGCTCGATCTCTGCATCTTCAGCCCCGGGTCGGTCCTCGACGCGCTGCGGATCGTCTGGCGGCTGTCGCGAAAGGACTTCCGCAGCGACCCCTGCATGCTCTTCCGGCGGGGGAGCGTTTTCCGAGTGGAGACCGAGCCGCCGTGCACCGCGCAGGCGGACGGCGAGATCATAGGGCCGACGCCCTTCGGCGCGCGCGTCGAGCCGCGCGCGGCGACGCTTCTCGTGGCGAAAAGGTAATTCGCCCGCCTGTCAACAAATTTGACGCGCCTGCCGCCTCGAGCGTCTTGAGAGTGGCATGTCTGACACCTCGTCCTCCGGATCCGGCGGCTCGGCGGCGTCGCTTCCCCCGGCGCGTCCCCCGGCCCCGCTCGTCGCCCCGGTAGGTCCCGACGGGACCGCCGCCTCGGCGCGCGGCGAGCCCGCGGAGGCGATGCGCGAGGTCGCGCGCGACCGCGACCATCTCTTCCTGCTCCACGAAGCGCTCGTCGACGCCGAGCGCGCGGCGTCGCTCGAGGCGCGCCTCGAGGTCGTCGTCAACGCGATCCGGAAGATCGGCTTCGGCCGCGTGCTGCTCTCGCTGCGCGACGTGGAGCTCAACCAGACGAAGCTCGTCAGCGCCGGCCTCGCGCCCGAGGACGTGAGCGAGCTGCGCGACCGCCCCGCCTCGGGCATCGTCTGGAAGCGCCGCCTCACCTCGCTCGAGCGATTCCGCGTCTCGCAGTCGTACTACCTCGACGCGTCCGACGAGTGGATCGCCCGCGAGTTCCACGGCGGCCTCCCCAGCCGGCTCGCGCCGAGCGACGACGTGCAGTGGAACCCGCGCGACGCGCTGCTCGTGCCGCTGAAGGGCAGCGACGGGCGCATCATCGCGACGCTCGTCCTCGACGACCCCGCCGACCGCCATCGCCCGACGCTCGCCCGCGTGCGCACGGTGGAGCTGTTCGGGCAGCAGGTCGCGTACATGATCGAGCAGGCGGAGCTGATCGAGATCGCCCGCCGCCGCGCCGATCGGCTCGCCCGCCTGCACGAAGTCGGCGTGATGCTCGCGCGCTCGCTCGACGAGGACGACATCGTCGCCGAGCTGGCGCGGCAGATCGGCCGCGTGATGCCCTGCGACGGCATTGTCATCGCGTCGCCCGACGTCGAGGAGAACTTCGTCACGACGCTCTTCCGCTCGGTGCGCGGCGTGCGCCGCGCCCGTGCCCCTCAGCCGCTGGGCCACGGCCCGATCGGCGAGGTGGCGCGCACGGGGCGCTCGGTGCGCATCACCGACTACGACCCGAACAAGGTCGCGCTGGCCGCGGCGGACGACGTCGTCGGCGACGGCGGGCCGGCGCGCTCGGTGCTCGTCGTCCCGATGCTCGTCGGCGCGAAGCTGCTCGGGGTCATCGGCGTCTACTCGGCGAAGACGCATCAGTACGGCGCCGAGGACGACGAAGTGCTGCACACGATGGCGGCGCAGACGGCGACGGCGATCATCAATGCGCGCCACTACGCGGAGTCGCAGCGCGAGCAGCGCGCCGGCGAGGCGGTGGCCGACGTCGCCCGCGCGGTGGGCGAGTCGCTGCGTCTCGCGCAGGTGCTGCCGCTCATCCTCCGCCACGCGACGGCGATGCTCCGCTCGGAGGGCGCGTGCATCGGGCTGCGCGCCGGGGGCGACATCCACATCGTGGAGGCGTCGGGGAGCGCGGAGCCGATCCGCGGGATGTACATCCCGATCGCCCGCAGCGTCGCCGGCCGCGCGCTCGAGACGGGGACGACGGTCATCTCGAACGACATCGCCGCCGACGCCGCCTTCCACGGGCCGTCGGTGGACGCGGCGAAGATGCGGAAGATCATCATCGCCCCGATGCGCACGAAGCAGGGGAGCATCGGTGCGCTCGCGGTCATCAATCGCGATCACGACTTCACCGACGCCGACGCCCGCGTCCTCCACCGCCTCGCCGAGCAGGTGGCGGTGGCGGTGGTGAACGCGCGGCTGTTCGAGGAGGTGACGAAGCTCGGCGAGCGGCACCGCCGCGTGGTCGAGACGGCGAACGACGCGATCGTGATCACCGATCTCGACCGCCGGCTCGCCTTCGCCAACCCGGCCGCGGAGGGGCTGTTCGGGCGGAGCGGTGATCTCAGCGGCGTCGCCGTCGCCGACCTCGTCGCGCCGGAGATGCGCGACGAGGTGCGCGAGCGCGAGCGGGCCGGCTTCGAGGGGACGCCGCAGCGCTACGACGCGGTGGTCGTCCGCCCGGACGGCGAGCGCCGCTTCGTCGCGGTGAGCACCGCGCCGCTGCGCGAGGGCGACCGCATCACCGGCACCGTCGCCTCGCTGCGCGACATGACCGGCGAGCGCCGCGCGAGGGAGGCGATGTCGCAGTCGGAGGCGCGCTACCGCAATCTCGTCGAGTCGGCGTCGGACGCGATCTACACGATGGATGCGCGCGGCGCGCTCACCTCGGCGAACGACGCGACCTGCGCGCTCGTCGGGAAGAAGCGCGAGGACCTGCTCGGCCGCGCCGCGGCGCCGCTGATCTTCGCCGAGGACGTGGACGAGGCGAAGCACAACTTCCGGCTCGCGCTCGCCGGCGAGGCGCGCCGCTACGAGGCGCGCGTGCCGCTCGACTCGGGGGAGGCGCGGCTCGTCTCCGTGACGAACACTCCGATCCGCCAGGGGACGGCGGTGGTCGGCGTGCTCGGCGTGGCGCGCGACGTCACCGAGGACCGCGCGCGCGCCGAAGCGCTCGAGCGGTCGGAGGCGCGCTACGAGCGCCTCGTCGAGTCGGCCGCGGACGCGATCTTCACCCTCGACGAGGAGATGCGCTTCACCTCGGTGAACCGCGCCCTCGAGCACGGCACGGGCCGCAGCCGCGACACGCTCCTCGGCCGCTCGGCGCTGGAGATCTGCGACCCGCGGGACGCCGACGCGATGCGCCAGGCGCTGGCGGTGACGATCGCCGGCGAGCGCCCGCGCGTCGAGGTCCGCTACCTGGGCCCCGACGGCGAGCCGCGACCCGCCTCGCTCATCGCCGCGCCGATCATGGAGCACGGCGCCGTCGTCGGCGCGTTAGGCATCGTCCGCGACGTCACCGAGGAGAAGCGGCTCGTCGAGCAGCTCCTCCAGCAGGAGAAGCTGGCGGCCATCGGCCAGCTCGTGAGCGGCGTCGCCCACGAGCTGAACAACCCGCTCGCCGGGATGATGGCCTTCTCGGAGCTGCTCCTCGGCCAGTTCGATCCCGGCGACGAGAAGCGGCGCGTCCTCGAGAACATCAACAGCGAGGCGAACCGCGCGGCGAAGATCGTCCGCAACCTGCTGACCTTCGCCCGCCGCCATCAGCCGGAGCGCCAGGCGACCGACGTCAACCAGGTGCTCCTCGACACCGTCGAGCTGCGGCGCTACGCGCTGCGCGTCGAGCAGATCGAGCTGAGCGTCGAGCTCGACGGGTCGCTGCCGAAGACGTGGGCCGATCCCTTCCAGCTCCAGCAGGTCTTCCTCGCGCTGCTCACGAACGCCGAGCAGGCGCTGGAGCACTGGACGGGCGCGCGGCGGATCGGCGTGGCGACGACGCTGGAGGAGGGGCGGATCGTGGCGCGCATCGCCGACAGCGGGCCGGGAATCGAGCCGGCGCGAATCGGGCAGATCTTCAATCCCTTCTACACGACGAAGGGCGTCGGGAAGGGAACGGGGCTCGGCCTCTCGATCGCCGACGGGATCGTCCGTGAGCACGCGGGGCGGATCTCCGTCGAGTCGGCGGCCGGGTCGGGGGCGACGTTCTCGGTCGCGCTGCCGGTGACGGCGACTCCGGCGTCGGCGCATCCGGCGCCGCCACCCGCGCCCGCGGTGGAGAACGAGCGCTCGCGCCGCGTCCTCGTCGCCGACGACGAGCGCGCGGTGCGCGAGGCGCTGCAGATCTTCCTCCGCTCGCTCGGGCACCAGGTGGACGTCGCCGGCTCGGGGCTGGAGGCGATCGCGCGGCTGGAAAGCCGGCGCTACGACGCGATCCTCCTCGACCTGCGGATGCCGGACATGGCCGGCGGCGCGGTGTACGACAAGCTGCTCCGTCACGACCCGGAGCACGCGGCGCGCATCGTCTTCGTCACCGGCGACGCGTTCAGCGACTCGGCGCGCGCGCTCATCGAGCGCAGCGGACGCCCCTACATCAGCAAGCCATTCGCGCTCGAGGACGTGGCGCGAGTCATCTTCACCACGGCCGCATGATGGCAACGATCCTCCTGATCGACGACGAACCGGACATCACCGCGACGCTCGGCCGCTTCTTCGAGCGGTCTCGTCATCAGGTGGAGGTCGCGCACAGCGCCGAGGAGGGGCTCGCGGTGTTCCGGAAGTCGCGCCCCGATCTCGTCGTGCTCGACCTGAACCTCCCGGACAGCTCGGGGCTCGACGTCCTCGCGCGGCTGCACGACGAGCAGGCGGTGGTCATCATGATGACCGGACAGGGCGACATCGGCACCG
The DNA here is from genome assembly GCA_013361935.1 of Gemmatimonadaceae bacterium. Taxonomy (GTDB): domain Bacteria; phylum Gemmatimonadota; class Gemmatimonadetes; order Gemmatimonadales; family Gemmatimonadaceae; genus JABFXC01. The sequence continues at coordinate 6,525 of JABFXC010000029.1, read as the reverse complement.
CGGTGGAAGCGATGCGTCGCGGCGCGGAGAACTTCCTGACGAAGCCGGTGGAGCTCGGCCACCTCGGCGCCGCCGCGGAGCGCGCGCTGGAGAAGGCGAAGCTTCGTGAGATGAACCGCTTCCTCACGGGGCGCCGCGGCAGCGCGACGAACAACTCCGGCTCGCTGCTCGGCATCTCCCCGGCGATGCGCGAGATCGCCGAGCAGATCGCGCTGCTCGCGCGGAGCGACAAGACGACGGCGCTGCTGCTCGGCGAGAGCGGGACGGGGAAGGGACGGGTCGCGGAGCTCATCCACCGGCAGAGCCCGCGCGGCGCGCGTCCATTCGTCGAGGTCAACTGCGCGAGCCTGACGGCGGCATCGCTCGACTCGGAGCTGTTCGGCCACGAGCGCGGCGCGCTGGGCGGCGAGGCGCGCGAGCGGAAGATCGGGCTGGTCGAGATCGCGGATGGCGGATCGCTCTTCCTCGACGAGATCGGCGACCTCGACGCGACGCTGCAGCCCAAGCTGCTCCGCGTCCTCGAGGGAAAGAGCTTCCGCCGGCTGGGCGGGACGGACGAGGTGCGGGCGCAGGTGCGGCTCATCGCGGCGACGAGCAAGGATCTCGTCAACGAGGTGACGGCCGACCGCTTCCGCGAGGACCTCTATTATCGGCTGAGCGTCATGCCGATCACCCTGCCGCCGCTGCGGGCGCGGGCGCGCGAGGACCTGATCGAGCTGATCGCCGCGACGATCGACGAGCTCGGTCCGCAGCTCGGCGAGGCGCCGGCGCGGGTCTCGGACGCGGCGCTCGAGCGGCTGCTGAAGTACGCGTGGCCCGGCAACATCCGCGAGCTGCGCAACGTGATCGAGCGGGCGATGATCATGGGGCGCGGTGCGGCGGAGATCCTCCCGGTGCATCTTCCCTCGGAAGTCCGCGACGCGAGCGGCGCCGCGGTGGAGCATTATGTGCCCAAGTCGCTCGAGGAAGTGGAGCGCGTCCACATGGAACGCACCCTCCGCGCTCACGGCGGCAACCGGACGAGAGCGGCGCGCGAGCTGGGAATCTCGAGAGCGACGCTGATCAAGAAGATCAAGGACTACAACCTTACTTAGAGGGGTGCCGGGTACCCGGTACCCGGTACCCGGAAACCGCCTGATCGAGATGCCTGAATTACAAGAACGCGACATGATGGTCTGCCGGGCGTGCGGGAAGGAGGAGCGCGCGTCGGAGGGCTATCCGTGCGTCGACTGCGGGACGTTCATCTGCATGATCTGCAGCTTTCGCGGCGTGACGCTCTGCAAGGTCTGCCAGGAGCTGCGCGACGAGCAGTCGGGCGAGACGGGAGGGGGACGGAAGTAGTGCAACACGATTCCGCGCATGGGCCGACGCTCGATCCCGTCGCCGATCTCGCCGCGCTCGGCGTCGCCGTCGGGCACGCGACGGACGCGGGCGGTGGCACGGGCTGCACCGTCGTCCGTCCCGTCCAGGGTGCGATGCGCGGCGCCGCGGCGGTGGTCGGTCGCGCGACGGGAACGCGCGAGCTGCCCCTGCTCACCTCGCACCATCTCGTCGATCGCGTCGACGCGATCCTCCTCACCGGCGGCTCCGCCTACGGGCTCGACGCGGCCGCGGGGGTGATGCGCTGGCTCGAGGAGCGCGGCCGCGGCTTCGACGTCGGCGGCGGCGTCGTCCCGATCGTGCCCGCGGCGGTGATCTTCGACCTCGCGCCGCTCGGTCGCTTCGACGCGCGGCCGACGCCGGAGATGGCCTACGCCGCGGCCGATGCCGCGCGGACGTACGATGTCGCGGAGGGGAGCGTCGGTGCGGGAACCGGCGCGACCGTTGGCAAGGCCGCGGGCGCGGCGCGGTCGATGAAGGGCGGCTTCGGCTGCGCCAGCGCGCGCAGCGGCGAGCTCGTCGCCGCGGCGATGGTCGTCGTCAACGCGTTAGGCGACGTCCGCGACGGGGAGGGTCGGATCATCGCCGGCGCGCGCGACGACGAGGGCTTCGCCGATTCCACCGCGATCCTCGCCCGCGGGCTCCCCGCTCACTTCGCCGACGCGCAGGGCGAGATCGCCCCCGTGAACACGACGCTCGCCGTCGTCGCCGTGAACGCCGCCTTCTCCCGCGCCGACCTCGGCGCGGTGGCCGCGGCGGCGTCGAGCGCGCTCTTCCGGCGCATCACGCCCGTGGGCACCGCGTTCGACGGAGACATCGTCTTCGCGCTCGCGCCCCTCGAGGGCGCGCGCGGGGACGTGGTCGCCGCGGGGGTCGTCGCCGGCGCGGCGCTGGAGGCGGCGATCGAGCACGCGGTGCGTCTCGCCCGTGGACGCGACGGCGTTCCCGGACTGCTCGACGTCCCGGGGGATGGAGGCGATTGATGAAGGGACACGTGGTCGTCATCGCGCCGTACGCGCCGATGCACGGGGAGCCGCGCGTCTCCGCGCCGCAGATCTCGCAGGCGCTCGGCGGCCGCGCGCTCGCCGTGCTCGAGAGCCGCGACGACTGGCACCGCGTCCGCGGAGCCGACGAGTACGAGGGATGGATCCACGCCGGCTATCTCGCCCCGGTGGCCGAGCCGCCGCGCGAGGAGTCGATCCTGACGTCGCTCGGCTGCCACGTGCGCAGCGCGGGTGGAAAGCGCCGCCATCTGCCGCCCGGCGCGCTGCTCCTCCCGGACGACATCGTGGAGAGCGGCACCGCGCTCGCGCCCGACGCGCTGCGACGCGCGCATCCGCGCGACCCTGCCGCGGCGGCGCGCACGGCGATGAAGATCTTCGAGGGGACGCCCTACCTGTGGGGCGGGGTGACCCCGTGGGGCGTCGACTGCTCAGGGCTCGTCCAGACCGCGTTCCTGATCCACGGGATCGTGCTGACGCGCGACGCCTGGCAGCAGGCGGGCGCCGGCGAGGACGCGGGCGACGACCCGCTCGCGCTTCGCCCCGGCGACCTGCTCTTCTTCTCCGACCGCGCCGACCGCCGCATCACCCACGTCGGCATCGCCGCGGGCGACCGCACGATGGTCCACTCCGCCCTCGGCCGCGGCGGCTTCGCGATGGAGAAGCTCGACGACATGGAGGATCTGTACGTCGAGAAGCTGCGTTCGCGGTACGTCGGCGCGCGTCGAGTGCGCGCGTAGGGCGCGCGGACTTCAGGGGCCGGGGGCCAGGCGTGAGGGACTGCGCAACTGCAGTTGACGCCGTTCCTTCCGCCCGGCCCCTGGCCCCCGACCCCCGACCCCTTAGCTGACCATCGCCCCGCCCGGGATCATCGGCCCCGGCGCGCCGCTCGCGGAGCGGACCTGGAGGGCGACGGATGCCATCTCGTCGGCGTCGATCTGCAGGGCGAGGGTGAAGGTGCCGGCGCGGTCGAGGGGAAGGTCGAGCGCGGCGATGAAGGGGAGATCCATCTGCTCGACGCCCGCCGGGGGCGCCTCGACGCGCAGCTCCCCCGCGGTGTTCCAGAGGGTCTCGCCGGCCGGGTTCCGCCAGGTGAGGGTCATCTGGTGCACCCCCGCGTCCTCCCGCCGCCCGACGATGCGCGCGACGAGATGAGCGCGCGGATGCAGCGCGGGCAGCGTCCCGACCTGCACGGCGTCGAAGACGCCGAGCACGTTGAGCTTCCCCTCCTGCGAGATGTTCGCCGCGTCGGCGAAGAGAGCAAACGTGATTCGCATGCCCGGAAGGTAGTCGACGTGGGAGTCGACGAGGGACGGGGACTTTCGGGGCGACGTGGGAGTGGACGGGGGACGGGGGAGCGAGTTGGGGACTCGGGGACGACGGGGGACGTGGGGACGACTTCGAACCTGGGATCCGACCTCCCACGTCCCACGTCATCCCGGCCCCACCCTCGCTCCCCCGTCCCCATGTCCACTTCCACGTCCCACGTCCTCCCAGTCCTGCCCTCGCTCCCACGTCACCACGTCCACTTCCACGTCGCCCTGGAAAAAACGTGCAACGTGGGACGCGCAATTATCTTGAAGCGTGACGACCGCCTCCCCCCCGCAGCCCGCCCGCGTCTCCGAGAAGAGCACCGAGCATCACTGGGGCACCGACGCCCTGCTCGTGTTGATGGCGGTGATCTGGGGGGTCAACTACATCGTCGTGAAGCTCGGCACCGGCTTCATGACGCCCCTCGCCTTCAATGGCGGGCGCGTCGCGATCGCGGCGGTCGTGCTCACCGCGATCGTGATCGCGACCCGCCGCGCGTGGCCGGCGAAGCGCGAGCTGCTCGCGCTGCTCGGGCTCGGCGTGATCGGCAACGGGCTCTATCAGTTCTTCTTCATCGAGGGGATCGCGCGAACGCGCGCCGGTACGACGGCGCTCATCCTCTCCGCCGCGCCCGCCTTCATGGCGATCATCGGACGCATCCTCGGCGTCGAGCGCGCAAACCGGCGGAAGGTGCTCGGCATCCTCGCGTCGCTGTTCGGCATCGCGCTCGTGGTCTTCGGGACGACGCAGCCGCGCGGCGCCAACACGGCGAGCGGCTCGACGCTCGCGGGCCCGCTGCTCGTGCTCACCGCGTGCCTGTGCTGGTCGCTCTATACCGTGCTGCTCAAGCCGTACACCGAGCGTGTCGACGGGCTCACCCTCTCGGCGGTGACGATGGTCGGCGGCGCGGTGCCGCTGCTCGCGGTGGCGTCGACGGAGATCGCGCACACCTCATGGGGCACGCTCACCATCGGCGCGTGGGGGGCGCTCGCCTACAGCGGCTTGCTCGCGCTCGCGCTGGCGTATCTCTTCTGGTACCGTGGAGTTCGCGTCCTCGGACCGACGCGGACCGCGATGTACAGCAACCTGCAACCCGTGATCGCGCTGCTCGTCGCCTGGCCGGCGCTCGGCGAGGTGCCGACCGTCGTGCAGATCGCGGGCGCGGTCGCGATCATGTTCGGCATCCTCCTCACGCGCGCATGAGCAACGGAAGCACCGCGACGAGCGGCCTGAAGACCGTCGTCCTCTTCGACATCGACGGCACCATCCTCTGGAGCGACGGCGCCGGACGCCGTGCGGTGCACACGGTGCTCGAGGAGGTGTTCGGCAGCAGCGGTCCCGCGAACCACCGCTTCGACGGCAAGACCGACAAGCAGATCGTCCGCGAGCTGATGAACCTCGCCGGCCACAGCGACGACCACATCGACGAGCGGATGGAGCGCGTGATGGATCGCTACCTCGAGCAGCTGCGCGAGGAGCTGCGCCATCCGGATCATCCGCCGCAACGCTTCGGCGGCGTCGTCGAGCTGCTCGACGCGCTCGAAGCGCGCGACGACGTCGTGCTCGGCCTGCTCACCGGGAACCTCGAGGCGGGCGCGCACGAGAAGCTGCGCGTCGTCGGCATCGATCCGACTCGCTTCAAGATCAATGCGTACGGCTCGGACGCCGAGCATCGTCCCGACCTCCCGCCGGTCGCGCGGGAGCGTGCCCGCGCGCTGCTCGGCGCCGACCTTCCCGGCGAGCGCTTCGTCGTCATCGGCGACACGCCGAACGACATGACCTGCGGGCGCGGGATCGGCGCGCGGGCGATCGGCGTCGCGACCGGGCGCTACACGACCGCGGAGCTCGCGGCACACGGCGCGTGGGCGGTGTTCGAGAACCTCCACGACACCGCCGCGGTCGTCCGCGCGATCGTCGGCTAGAGGAACGATGATCGAGACCGAGCTCAAGGCGGTGGTCGACGATCTCGCCGCGTGCCGCGCGCGCGTCGAGCGCGCCGGCGGCGTCCTCGAGCTCGAGGGACACCTGCAGGACTGCCGCTACGAGGACGAGGCGGGGCGCATCCGGAAGCTCGACCACGTGCTGCGCGTCCGCATCTTCCGCGGTCCGGGGCGCAGCGAGGCATCGCTCGAGTGGAAGGGTCCGACGCGGACGGTGAACGGGCTCAAGGCGCGCGAGGAGATCGGCACCCGCGTCGACGATCCCGCCGCGCTCACCGAGATCGTCGAAAGGCTCGGCTACGAGCTGACGCGGACCATCGACCGAGAGATCGCCCAGTACACGTTGCACGGGGCGACGGTGCGCTTCGAGCGCTATCCGCGGATGGACGACCTCGTCGAGGTCGAGGGGAGCGCGGAGTCGATCGAGCGGGCGATCGCGGCGCTCGAGCTGCCGCGCGCGATCTTCACCACGGACTCGCTGTTCGGGTTCATGGACCGCTACAAGGCGCGCACGGGAAAGCGGCCGATCGTCTGCGCCGCGGACCTCGGCGACGAGGAATGGTGAGCCACGAGCCGATCGAGGGGCGCTTTCCGGTCGCGGCGAGCGGGAGCTGGCGCGGCGCGGCCGTCGCCGGCGACCAGGTCCTCGAGCTGACCGCGGAGGACGTCGCCCTCGTCGCGCCGGGGGGCGAGCGCGTCGTCCTGCCGTTAGGCACGCTCGAGGGTGTCGCCTGGGTGGATGGGGTGCTCGCCCTCGCCTTCGCGCACGGAACGCTCGCCCTGCGCGGCGAGGCGCGGCTCGGCGCCGCGGCGCGCGACGTCGTCACGCGCGCCTGCGAGCCGGGCGAGCTGACGCTCGCCCTCCGCACCTTCGGCTCGCACCGCCGCGGGGC
>JABFXC010000184.1 GCA_013361935.1 Gemmatimonadaceae bacterium | reverse complement strand
ACGGTCTGCAGCGCGCGCTCCTGGGTGATCGCGTCGTCGAACACCCCCGCGAGCTCGGCCGCCGTCGGGCGGTCCGCGGGCTCCTTGGCCAGCGCGCGCGAGATCACCAGCGCGACCTCCGGCGGGACGCTGTCGCTCTTCTCCTCGAGCGGCGCCGGCGTCTGCGTCAGCTGCTGCGTCAGGATCGCCGCCGCCCCGCCGCCGCTGAACGTCGGCTCGCCGGCGAACATCTCGTACGCGACCAGCGCCAGCGAGTACACGTCGCTGCGTCCGTCGAGCTCGCGCTCTCCCGCGGCCTGCTCCGGGCTCATGTACCGCGGCGAGCCGAGCACGAATCCGGTGCGCGTCAGCCGCTCGTCCCCCGTGCTCAGCGCGCGCGCGACCCCGAAATCGGTGAGCATCGCGCAGTGCTTCTCCTGGTCGAGCAGGATGTTGTCCGGCTTCACGTCGCGGTGGATGATCCCGCGCTCGTGCGCGTAGGCGAGCGCGTTCGCGAGGTCGCGGATCGCCGCCAGCGCCGCGTACCCTTCCACCCGCCGGTCGCGCTCCAGCCGCGTGCGCAGGCTCTCTCCGGGGACGTACTCCATCACGAAGTAGAGGAGCCCGCCCGCCTCCCCGGCGGCGTGGACCGCGACGATGTTCGGGTGGCGGAGCCTCGCGACGGTGCGCGCCTCCTGCAGGAAGCGGTCGCGGATCACCCCCGACGTCGTCAGGTCCGGGCTGATGACCTTGATCGCGACGTGGCGGTCGAGGGCGAGGTCGCGCGCCAGATAGACGGTCCCCATCCCCCCGGCGCCGAGCGACCGCTCGATCTCGTACTTCCCGGCGAGCGCCGCGAGCAGGTCGTCCGGGAGGCCGCCGATCTCGGGGGACGGTGGGGAAGGGGGGGCCATGGGGCTACGATATGGGGGCGCCATCTTCGCCGCCAGCGCGGGGGGGCGTTTGACAGCCGGAGTGTGTCCGGGTTCAGTTAGGACACATGCGATCGAACAACGGTTTGCGAATCCTCTGTGTCGCTCTCGTCACGGCCGCCTGCGCGCGCCCCGCAGCCCCCGTGATCATCCCCGAGCCGGCCCCCGCGCCTAACGCCGCGCCCCCGGCCCCGCCCCCTCCGGCGATCCCGCCGGGCTTCGCGATGCGCGGAGTCATCGAAGGGTTCTACGGTCCGCCCTGGTCGCACCAGGACCGCCTCGACATCCTCCGCTTCGAGGGGAAGGTCGGGATGAATGCCTACTTCTACGCGCCCAAGGACGACCCGTTTCACCGCGAGCGCTGGCGCGACCCGTATCCCGCCGACCAGATCGCTCGCCTGGGCGAGCTCGTGCGCGTGGGCCGCGAGAACGGCGTCGACATCTGGTTCGCCGTGAGCCCGGGGCTGTCGATGACGTACTCCGACACCGCCGACTACCGGCTCCTCCTCGCCAAGCTCGAGTCGGTCGCCGGCATCGGGATCCGCCACGTCGCGCTCTTCCTCGACGACGTCCCGCAGGAGCTCCTGCACGACGCCGACAAGGCACGCTTCCACTCGGTCGCCGAAGCGCACGCGTACGTCATCAACACCCTCAGGCACGACCTCGACGCGCGCGGGCTCGCCCTCGCCGTCGTGCAGACCACCTACACCAACGGATTCGGAAGCCTCGACTACCTGCGCGAGCTCGGCGCGCTCGTCGAGCAGCCGATCCCGCTCGCCTGGACGGGGATCGAGGTCGTCTCGCCGAACATCACGGTGCCGCAGGCGCGGGCGTGGAGCGCGATGATCCGGCGGCCACCGCTCGTCTGGGACAACTATCCGGTGAACGACTTCGCGCGCTGGCGGCTCTTCCTCAGCCCCCTGCGCGGCCGCGCGCCCGACCTCGGCAGCGCCATCGCCGGCTACCTGTCGAACCCGATGAACGAGGCGCATGCCTCGATGCTCCCGCTGTGGACCATCGCCGACTACGTGCGCCACCCGGAGACGTACGACCCGGACAGCTCGCTCGCCCGCGCGATGACCGCGCTCTATGGCGCGAACGCGGGCGTGATGCGGCCGTGGGTCGACGCGTACGGCGACGACTTCGCGACGACCACGCCCATCGAGGCGCTCTACGTGCCGACGCGGCGGCTCTACCTCCCCGCGTCGCGCGACCTCATCGCCGCGATGCGCACCTCGCTCGCCGACATCGCCCGCCTCGCGCAGGGCGACTCGGCGACCTGGGCGCCGTTAGGCAGGGAGCTCGCCCCCTTCGCCGACTCCGCCGGGGCGCGCTTCGCCGCGGTCCAGCGCGACACGATGTTCCGCGTGCGCGGGGACACCCTCGTCTTCCGCGCCGAGCTCGATCGCGTCGTCGTCCCGCGCGCGCGGAAGGCCCCGACGGTGGACGGGAACGTCGCCGACTGGCCGCGCACCGGCTGGCACCGGATGTTCTCGCGCAACGGGCTCGACGCGCGCGCCGCCTTCGCCGCGACGAAGGACACGCTCTACGTCGCGCTCGACGTCGCCGACACGAGCACGGCCGCGATGGGCGCCGACTCGGTGACCGCCGGCGACCACGCCGCGATCGTCATCGGCGCCGACGCCAGCGGCCGCACGACACGGATGACGGGGCAGGACCTCGTCCTCTTCGCCGCGCCGGCGGCGAACGGCGGCGTGGTGGTGCGCCCGCAGGGGCTGCCGCTCACCGCGTTCTACCAGGAGATCCTCGCCGGGCGCGTAGCGTATCCCTTCGGCCCGTTCTTCCTGGAGAGCTACGGCGGGCAAGTCGCGCCCTCGTGGGGCGCGACCGCGACGGGGGTGCGCGGCGCGAGCTCGAGCGACGCGAAGCGCTGGCGCCTCGAGCTGGCCATCCCGCGCAGCGGCATTCCCGTCGCGCGCGACGGCTCGCGCCGCGTCATGCGCATGGCGATCGACGTCAGCGACGCGAAGCCCGGACCGCGCCATACGGCGTCGCTCGGCCCGCGGAACTATCCCGCGAACCCGGCGACCTACACCGAGGTGGTTCTCCCGCGGTGAGCCCCGCGGACGAGCGCGACCGGCGGCCACGGCGGCTGCAGACGTACGAGACCGAGGCGATCACCGTCACCTTCGATCCGACGCGCTGCATCCATGCGGCCGAGTGCATCCGCACGGCGCCCGAGGTCTTCGACTCGCGGCGCGCGCGCTGGATCAAGCCCGAGCTGGGCAGCGCGGAGCTGATCGAGACCGCCGTGCGCCGCTGCCCGACCGGCGCGCTCGCGTACCGGCTGCCTGACGGTACGAGCGAAACCGCCGACGACCGCCCGTCGGTTCGCGCCTGGCGCAACGGCCCACTCTACGTGCGCGGCGACGTCCGCGTCGAGACGGAGGACGGGCGCCCGATCGCCGCTGGATTCCGGATGGCGCTCTGCCGTTGCGGCGCCACGAGGAATGCGCCCTTCTGCGACGGGAGCCATCGCGAGGTGGGGTTCAGGGACCCATGAGCTACGTCATACGAATTCCCGAAGTCCCGCCGCTGCGCAGCTTTCTCCGGCGGCTGAGCGCGAGGTCGATCATCGGCGCGGGGATCTTCGCCGGGAGTCTCTTCGTTGGAGCGGTCGGCTATCACCTGACGGAGCAGCTCCCCTGGCTCGACGCGACCCTCAATGCGTCGATGATACTCACCGGCGAGGGGCCGCTGGCGCAGCTGCACACGAGCGGCGGCAAGATCTTCGCGATCTTCTACTCGCTCTTCAGCGGCATCGCCTTCGTGACCGCGGTAAGCGTGATGATGAGCCCCGTGCTCGAGCGGTTCCTCCACCACTTCCACAACCGCCATCCGCACCGGATGGAGCTGGTCGAGCCGGCCGACCGCGACATCCTCTGACCGATGCCATCGCTCCTCATCGCCGGCGCGACGGGGCTCGTCGGACGTGAGTGCCTCGCCCTCGCCCTCGCCGACTCCGCCTTCGACCGCGTCGTCGTGCTCGCGCGCAGGCCGCGCGAGGGGCCGGCCGATCCGAAGCTCGACTGGCGCGTGGCCGACTTCGCGCACCTCGACGCGCAGCGCTCCGCCTTCGCCGTCGACGCGATCATCTGCGCGCTCGGCACGACCATCAAGGTCGCCGGATCGCGGGAGCGCTTCCGCGAGGTCGACCACGACTACCCGCTGGCGCTCGCGCGGCTCGGCGCCGCCGCCGGCGCGACGCACTTCCTCCTCGTCAGCGCGCTCGGCGCCGACGCCGGCTCGCGCATCTTCTACAACCGCGTGAAGGGCGAGACCGAGCGCGACATCCTCGCCCTGGAGTATCCCGACGTCACCATCGCGCGCCCCTCGCTTCTCGTCGGTGAGCGCGCGGAGCCGAGGCTCGGCGAGCAGATCGGGCAGATCCTCGGCCTCGCGGTGCCGGGGAAGTACCGGCCGATTCGCGCGCGTGTCGTCGCTCGCGCCCTCGTCGACGCGGCGAGGACGAGCGGCGACGGACGCCGCGTGCTCGACTCGGCAGAGATGCGGCGTCGCTTCGCGGAGTGAATCGGGGAAACGGCGCGGCGCGCTGCGTCGTCCTCGTGGAGTGATCGCCGCAGCATCTCCCCGCTCGCGAAGCCCCTCGATGCCTGGAACGACATCCGCTTTCCGCCGCGCCGCGCTGGTGGTGCTGGCCGCCGCCGCGCTCGCCGTCGCCGCGTTCGCCGGCGTGGTGCTCACGCGCCATCCCTCGAACGACCGTGACTGGTCGCCCGATCAGCGCGAGCTTTCCACCGCCCGCTTCGCCGGCGACAGCGTGTGGGTGCACAACGTCCGCGACGTCCGCTATCGCACGACGCACGACTTCGACGCGTCCTGGGACGACCGTGCGTACGATCTGCGCACGATCGAGTCGGTGTGGTTCGTCGTCGAGCCCTTCAGCGGCCACCGCGGCCCCGCGCACACCTTCGTCACCTTCGGCTTCCGCGATGGCCGGTACGTCGCGGTCTCCGTGGAGATCCGCAAGGAGAAGGGCGAGTCGTTCTCTCCCTGGCGCGGCGCGACGCGCGGCTACGAGCTGATGTACGTCGTCGGGGACGAGCGCGATCTCATCGGCCTCCGCGCGAACTTCCGGCACGACTCGGTCTATCTCTATCGCACGACGGCGACGCCGGAGAAGGCGCGCGAGCTCTTCGTCTCGATGCTCCAGCGCGCGAACCATCTCGCCGCGCACCCGGAGTTCTACAACACCCTCACCAGCACCTGCACGACGAACATCGTCCGCCACGTCAACGAGATCGCGCCGAAGAAGGTCCCCTTCAGCTTCAAGGTCCTGCTCCCCGCCTACGCCGACGAGCTCGCGTACCGCATCGGCCTCCTCGACACGACGATCCCCTTCGACACGCTCAAGGCGCACGCGAAGATCAACGCCCGCGCCGCCGCCGCGGCGGACAGCGCTGGATTCTCGAGGCTGATCCGGAGCTGATCGTAGTCGGCATCGGATCGCTCCATGCGCGTGTCGGAGCTCCTCATCACCGGGGCACCGATGGCGCTGGCAACAGCTATTGGGACACGAAGTACACGAAGGACCACGAAGGTTGCTTCAGCAACCGCTTCGTGCACCTTCGTGCACTTCGTGTTCAACAACAACAGCGGCAATCGGCTCGTTGCGCTGCGGAGCTCTCGCGCCTCGCGGAGCGATCCGATGCCACCACGTGGAAGCCGCGCTCCCCGACCGACCGCACTGGATCGCCTAACGCCGAAGCAGCACCAGCGCCGTGAAGATCGCGCCCGCGGCGAGCACCGCCCACGACACGACGCCTAACGCATCCCACACGCGCGCCGGCCGCTCCTCGCCGCTGCGCGGGATCGTCGCCAGCCCGACGACGGCGCCCGTCGCGAAGCCGCCCGCGTGCGCCGCGTTGTCGATGAAGGCGAAGCCGAAGAGCCCGAGATACGCCGTCAGCAGCGCGGCGGTGACCAGCGCCGAGCGCATCCCCGGGAAGATCTCGTCCGGTCTCCGCCGCGCGAGCACGATCAGGTAGCCGAGCAGGCCGAGGATCGCTCCCGACGCGCCGACCGAGGTCCCGCCGGGGACGAACACCACGCTCGACAGGCTCGCGCCCAACGCGGAGAGCAGGTAGACGAGCGGCAGCCGCGATCGCGGCGCGTAGGCCTCCATCACGATCCCCACGTTCCGCAGGGAGAGGCCGTTCAGCCAGATGTGGAGGAGTCCCGCGTGGAGATACGTGCTGCTGAGGAGGCGCCACCACTGCCCCTCGCGGACGAGCGGCTTCACGAGCGCCGCGCGGTCCACCCAGCTCTCGCCCGCCGGGATCTCCAGCGCCGAGACGATGACGATCATCGCCAGGAGGGCCCAAGTCGCATAGGGGCGGCGCGACGTCATCCGCGCCGTATGGCGGGCAATCGCCTCCTGGTGCGCGTGGTGCGCGGCGATCGCCCGCTCCACGGCGACCGGATCGGTGAGGTCGAGCGGCGGCGTGCGGCGGATCCGCCACCAGCGCGCGACCGCGCCGTAGGCGACCAGCAGCACCACCCCGAAGATGAGAAATGCGAAGGAGTGGACCGAGGCACCGGCGCCGAACACCCAGAGCGCCGCCGCGGCGATCAGCCCGGCGATCCAGAGCAGCGCCTTGGTGCGCGCGTCGGCTTCCCGGGAAGCGGGCATCGATGGTCTCGGCGGATCGTGAACGCCGAAGATGCACCGCGGTGCGGCTGTCGACAACCCGCGCCGGCCGCGCGGCCGCCTAACGATCGAGCTTCGGGAACTCCCCCGTCAGCGAGGGGTGGATCGTCGTCGGGGCCGGCTTCGCCTTGGCCACCAGCCGCTCGAGGTCCGCGGGCTCCATCTCCCGCCAGTCGTCGGGATACGGCGCCAGCCGCTTCTTCTGGTGCTGGGACTGGAAGAGGAGCCACCCGCTCTTGAACTCCGGCATCCGAAGCCTCTCGGTGGGAATGCTCCGCAGTGCCGGATCGGAGATCTCCGTCACCAGCCACTCGACGCCGTTCGAATCGGTGAAGACCATGCCGTGGCGATAGAGGTAGTGAAGGTGACTGTGCACGCCGTCGATGTCGTACATCATCGTCCCCCGACACCCGCAGAAACCCTGCCGCCGCGAGTGTCGCATCGCGAGGAGCCACAAACACTTGCGGGCGCGTGACCCCTGTCACCAATGCCCGGTGACGATCGTCATCAAGAGGTCGCTCGCGCATCGATCCCGCCCCTCGCGGGTACCGGAACCGCGGCCATCCGGCAATCGTCAATGGAGCAGCGTGACAACGACAACGCACAGGGCATCTCCGCTCGCCATGAACTGCTTCCGCTGCGGCACTCCGGTGCAGGACGGCACACGCTTCTGCGCCCACTGCGGCGCTGACGTGTCCGCCGAGACGCGCCGCATGATCTCCGAGGAGCGCCGCAGCTCCGACGGCATCCTCGAGACGATGCGCGAGCGCCTCTCCGCCACCTACGACGTCGAGCGCGAGCTCGGCCGCGGCGGGATGGCCGTCGTCCTCCGCGCCGTCGAACGGGAGCTCCAGCGCCCGGTCGCCCTCAAGGTCATGCCCCCGCAGCTCGCCCTCTCCCCGGAGAGCGCGGAGCGATTCAAGCGCGAGGCGCGGATGACCGCGTCGCTCGAGCACCCGAACGTCATTCCGATCTACCGCGTCGGCGACGCCGAGGGGCTGTTCTACATCGCGATGAAGCTCGTCGACGGCCGCGCCGTCGACGACATCATCCAGACCCAGGGCGCGCTCCCCATCCCCGCGGTGATCGCGATCTTCCGCGGCGCGGCCGCCGGGCTGGCCGCGGCGCACGAGCGCGGGATCATCCACCGCGACGTGAAGGGCGGCAACATCCTCATCGACGCCGACGGCCGCGTCCTCGTGACGGACTTCGGCATCGCCCGCGCGATGGAGGACGTCTCGCTCACCGCGAGCGGGATGATCGTCGGCACGCCGCACTACATGAGCCCCGAGCAGTGCGCCGGCAGACCGTTAGGCCCGCAGAGCGACCAGTACTCGCTCGCCGCGGTCGCCTTCCAGATGCTCACCGGCAAGGTGCCCTTCGACGCCGACTCCCTCCCGGCGGTGATGCAGCACCACTTCTTCACCCCGCCCCCCGATCTCGCGACGATGCGCGCGGGCATCCCGCGCGAGCTCGTCGCCGTCGTCCGCCGCGCCCTCGCGAAGAAGCCGGAGGACCGCTACGCCTCCACCCGCGATCTCGTCGAGGCGATCGATGCCATCCCGCAGACCGCCGAGGAGCGGCGGCATGGGGAAGAGATCCTCCGCACCCTCGCCCGCGGCGGCTCCATCCCGAAGATCGCGACGAATGCCGCGCCGACCCTGGCGACGCTGAGCCCCGGCGTCCCCGCCCTCGGCGACGCGCGCCTCAGTCGCGTCCTCGCCGCCGCCCGCGCGACCGTCGGCGGAGGAACGGGGACCGCAGCCGCGCTGCTCGCTCTCGTCCTGCTGCTCATCCTCGGCGGGGGCGCGGTCGCCGCGCGACGATACTTCGGTCCCGTGGGAGCCACGCATCGCGCGGTGCGGCTCTACGACAACGGAAAGGTGTCCGCGGCGCGCGCGCTCTTCACCCGGCTGGCGAACGACTACCCGCGCCTCCCGGTCCCGCGGATCTACCTCGGTCGGATCGCCCGCGAGAGCCACGACTACGCCACGGCGCAGCGCGAGCTCCAGGCGGCGGTCCAGCTCGCTCCCAACGACCCCGTTGCCCTGCGCGAGATGGGATCCCTGATGTACGTGACCGGTCGCTTCGAGCTTGCCGAGCGGTTCTACCGGCGGGCGGTCGCCCGGAACCCCAATGACGCGCTCGCTCGTGGCTATCTCGGGTGCTCGCTCGTCCACCTGGGTCGGACGACCGAAGGACGATCGATCATGATCCAGGCTGGCGAGGGTTCGTGGAGCCGATGCGGTTGAATCGCGGTACGGCACGCCTGACGCTGATGCGCGGCGGCAAGGACACGAGAAGTCCGGGGGACGCCGCACCGCGTCCCACCCCGGTCGCTCCGGCCGCGAGGCTGCGCCTGGTCGGCGCGACGCCGCGCCCGCTCTCTCCCGGGGCGCACGCGCTCCTCGGATGGCTCAACGGCGACGCCTACCGCGCGCCGTTAGGCGCGATCCCCGATCACGGGCTCGATCTCCTGCGCATCGACGCGGCCGCACGACTCGCCCACGAGGCGCGCACCGGCCGCCGCGCTCGCGGAGGCGAGGCATCCTGAGATGAGGCGAGCGTCGGCGCGCCGCCCGCTCCCCGCGCGGCGCCGCGCTCGCCGCGTCCTGCTCGGATCGATCCTCGCGATCGCCGCGGGGTGCACGCCTTCCGCGCCGAGCCCCGCTCCCGCGCCGGCGCCCGCTCCCGGCCCCGACCGCGAGGCCGTTCGACGCGACTCGATCGCGCGCGTCCGCGCCGCATTCGTCGCAGACTCGCTCGTCCGCGTCTACGCCTATCGCGACACGGCGAAGATCCGCGTCTGCGCCGGCGGCGACGTCACCCTCGGCACCAATCTCGACACGAGCTGGACGAAGCTCGTGGCGCGCAGGCTGAAGAAGCCCGTGGCCGCGCTCCCGTCGCCGGACTCGCTCGTCGCGCCCCTGCGCACGCTCTTCGCCGGCGCCGACATCGCGCTGCTCAACGTCGAGGGCGCGATCGGCGAGGGCGACCCCCCGATCGCGAAGTGCGCGAAGAGCGCGAGCGGCTGCTACGCGCTGCGCATGCCTCCGTCGGCGGCGCACGCCGTCCGCCGGGTGAGCGACCGCGTGGTCGTCGCCAACCTCGCGAACAACCACGCGCGCGACGCCGGTCCCGACGGGCTGCGCGAGACGGTGCGCCGCCTGACCGACGCCGGGGTCCTCGTCACCGGCGTCGACACGCTGCCGACGCTCGTCGAGACGGCGCGCGGCGACACGCTGGCCATCCTCGGCTTCGCGACCTCCGGCGCGCCTAACGATCTGCGCGATCTCGAGTCGGTGCGCCGCCACGTCGCGCGCGCCGTCGCCGGCAACCGCCGGGTGATCGTGACGATGCACCTCGGCGCCGAGGGCGCGAAGGCCCAGCGGACGCTGGACAGCACCGAGCGCTATCTCGACGTCACGCGCGGCAACCCCGTCGCGTTCGCCGACGCCGCGGCGGGCGCCGGCGCCGATCTCGTCATCGGCCACGGTCCGCACGTGCTCCGCGCCGTGGAATGGCGTGGCCGCTCGCTCGTGCTCTACTCGCTCGGGAACCTGGTCACCTACGGCCCCTTCTCGCATCGCGAGCCGATGCGCCGCGGTGCCGTCGCCTGCGCGACGGTGGACGGCCGCGGCGCGGTGAGCGCGGCACGTCTCTATCCGACCGTGCAGCGCGCGCCCGGCACCGTCCGCACCGACCGCTCCCGCCGCGCGCTCACCCTGGTCGACTCACTCTCGAAGCTCGACTTCCCGAAGAGCGGCGCGCGGGTGCTGAAGGACGGGCGGCTCGTCCGTCGCTGATGGCTCGTCGAGAGTCGCGTCGGGGCTCGTCTCACGGGTTGGGACGGCGCTGTTCGTGAGAGCGAGAGCACCGAGGCGCCGAGATCATGAGCTCTCTCAGGGAGCTCATGATCTCGGTGTCCTCCCCGGCTGAACCGCGCGATCTCACTGACGGAACAACCCTCGACGCGACCCGCACTGACAGTAGCGCGGAAGATCCGGGCGCATTCGCGCGGTCCCGTCCGTCGTTCGCCCTGCCTCAGCCCCCGTTAGGCAGCGAATCCCGCCGTGGGGACACGGTGAGCGAGTCCGTCGTCGCGAGGAGGCGACGCGCGCCGATCCAGGGGACGATGCCGGGGGCCGGTTTGCGGAGCAGGGGACGCTCGACCACGCGGTGCGCTTTCGTGCTCGCGTGTACCATCCGTCCCCCACCGACGTAGATGCCGATGTGCGTCACCCGGCCCTTGCGCCCGAAGAGGAGCAGGTCGCCCGGACGCAGCTGCGCCGTGTCCATCGGGATCGCCTCGCCGATGCGCGCCTGCTCGCGCGCCGTGCGCGGGAGCGAGACGTCGAGGGCGGCCATCACGTAGCGCACGAGGCCACTGCAGTCGAAGCCCTTCGGCGTCTCGCCGCCGAACCGGTAGCGCTTGTCCAGCTGCGCGCGCGCCATCGCGACCACCGAATCGATTCGCGCCCGCGCCTTCGCTCCCATCGCGCTCGCCGCGCTCACCGGCTTCGACACCGGTGCGGTCGGACCGAACGTCGCGACGGAATCGCGCAGCACGATCGTGTCGGCGACCAGACGACGCGCCGGCAGCCACTGCGCCGACACGCTCATGGGCGCGACGAGCGTGCCGCACGTCACGGTAAAGACGAGAATCGAACGTCGCATGCGCATCACGAAGGCAAGACGCTTGCCGGGCGGAGCCGGCAACGAAGCGCCATTCTTCTGGCACGCGACATGAATTGTCTGTGATCCTCGTCGCAATTCAGCGGATTCCCAGCAGCTTGTGCGTCTGCAGGCTCAGACGCCACCGCGGGTTCGCCATGCAGTAGTCGACGGCGAGACGCGTGTTGCGCTCGCGCTCCGGTCCGTCCATGGGCTGCAGGAAGAAGTAGCGGAAAGCCATCCCCGCGAACTTCTCCGGCATCGCCCCCTGCTGCGGGAAGACGAGCTTCAACTCGTTGCCGCTCGTCAATACGAGCGGCGCGCCCGCCTTCGGGCTCACGCAGATCCAGTCGATCCCCGGCGGCGGCTGCTTCGTGCCGTTCGTCTCGATCGCCACCTCGAACCCCGCGTCGTGCAGAGCCGCGACGAGCGGCGCGTCGAGCTGCAGCAGCGGCTCGCCGCCGGTGCAGACGACGAGCGGACGCGCGCCCTTCATGTTCTTCCACGGCCAGCGCGCCACCACCGCGCGCGCCAGCGCGTCGGGACTCTCGAACTTTCCGCCATCGGGGCCGGTGCCGACGAAGTCGGTGTCGCAGAACGTGCACGTCGCCGTCGCGCGATCCTCCTCGCGACCGCTCCACAGGTTGCAGCCGGCGAAGCGGAGGAACACCGCCGCGCGACCGGCGTTCGCGCCTTCCCCCTGGAGCGTGTAGAAGATCTCCTTCACGGTGTACGCGCGGCTCATCGCGCCGCCTCGCTCGCGTAGCGCGCCGGATCGCGGCGCCCGCTCTCCGCGAACCCGCGCAGCCGGAGCTGGCACGCATCGCACCGCCCGCACGCCGCGCCGCTCGCGTCCGGATCGTAGCAGCTCGTCGTCAGCGCGTAGTCGACGCCGAGCGAGGTGCCCAGGTCGATGATCTCGCGCTTCGTCAGGTGGAGCAGGGGAGCGCGCACGCGGATCGTCTCGCCCTCGACCCCGGCGCGGGTCGCGAGATTCGCCAGCCGCTCGAACGCCGCGACGTACTCCGGCCGGCAATCGGGATAGCCGGAGTAGTCGAGCGCGTTCACTCCGATGAAGATGTCGCGCGCGCCGAGCACCTCGGCCCACGCCAGCGCGTACGAGAGGAAGATCGTGTTGCGCGCCGGGACGTACGTGATGGGGATGCCGCTCGCGATCTCCCGCTCGTCGCGATCCTTCGGCACGTCGATCTCCGCGGTCAGCGCCGAGCCGCCGAACACCCGCAGGTCGATGTCCACGACGACGTGCCGCGCGAGGTCATACCGCCGCGCCGCCGCGCGCGCCGCGTCCAGCTCGTGCGCGTGACGCTGCCCGTAGCGGAAGCTCATCGCATGCACGTCGAACCCCTCGCGCCTGGCCAGCGCGAGCAGCGTCGTCGAATCGAGCCCTCCGCTGAGCAGGAGGACGGCTTTGGGTTGCGGCTTGTCGGGCACGGCGCGTTGGGGGGAGAGTCGCGCCTGAAAGCTAATGGGGTACGGCCATCAGGCACGAGGCTGGTGCTGACTGCCATGAGCCACGAGGCTAGTGTCAGCGTCAGGCGGCATGAGGCACCTGACAGGACCGCCATGTGGCAGTTGCTGCCTCCCGGCCGGTATGTCCCATGGCCCCTCTGACAAGTGACTCATGACTCGGCAGTCATGACACTAGCCTCATGCCGGATGGCCCTTCTACGCCCCGACGCGCGCCCGACGCTCCGCGTATTGCTTCAGCGCCGTCTCGTGCTCCGGCAGCACCGCCGAGGCCTTCAGGTCTCCCACGCGCAGTCCCCGCACCAGCTCGCGCAGCAGCGACGAGCCCTCGAGCAGCTCGGCCGACGCGGCGCTCATCTGCTCGCACGCCGCGCTCTGCTCCTGCGTCGCCGCGCTCACCTGCTCGGCCGCCGCGGCATGGTTCTCGGCGGCGCGCGCGACCGCGGTGATGCTCTCCGCCGCGGTGGAGACGACCTTCACGTTCACGTCGGCCGCGCTCGCCACGCCGCCCGCGGCGTGACGCGTCCGCTCGGCCGCGCCGGCGATCGTCGTCAGCGCGTCCTCGATGTCGCGCGAGATCCGCTCGATCTCGCCGACCTTCGACGCGCTCGTCACCATGACGCGCGTCGTCGACGTCACGCGCTCCGTTACGCGCCCCGTCATCACCACGATCTCGTCGGCGGCCGTCTGCGCCTGCTCGGCGAGCTTGCGCACCTCGTCGGCGACCACCGCGAAGCCGCGCCCCGCCTTGCCCGCGCGCGCTGCCTCGATCGCCGCGTTCAGCGCAAGCAGGTTCGTCTGCTCGGCGATCTGGCTCACCGTCGCGACGAAGCGGTTGATGTCCGCCGCCGTGTCGTTGAGGATCCCGACTTCCGTCGACGCCTGCTCCACCGTCTTCTTCACGTCGGTGAGGATGCCCACCGTGCGCTCGAGCTCGCGGCGTCGCGCCTGCGACGTCTGCTCGATCGACGCGGCGAGGCCGTTCACCTCCGCCGCGCCGGAGAGCACGCCGAGCGCCTGCGTGCGGATCTCGCGCAGCGCGTCGCTGATCTGCCGCAGCTCGCTCACCTGCTGCTCGGCGCCGGAGGATACCCCGCCCATCGACGACGACGTGTGGTCGGCGGACTCGGAGAGCTGCGTCGACACGGAGGACAGATCGTGGGCCGACTGCGCGACCGTGTCCGAGGTGCTCGCCACCACGGCGACGATCTTCGACAGCGACTCGCCGGTGTGGTTCAGCGCCTGCGCCAGGATCTCGAACTCGTGCGGCATCGCCCGCGTGCTGCGCACGGTGAGATCCCCGTCGCTGAACGCCATCGCGTGCTTCACCAGATCGCTGAGCGGCCCCGACACCTGGCGCACCGTGCGGACGACCACCGCCGCGGCGAGGCCGAGCGCGATGGTGATGAGGACGACGAGCAGGATGCTCCGCCGGACCGCGTACCCCGCCAGCTGGCGCGACGCGTCGGCGACCTTGCGCGCCTTCGCCTCGCCGAGTCGGTCCATGTCGCCGAGGAGCTGCGCCGCGATCGGACGGGCGAGCCGTGCCTCGGCGCGCGCCGCGTCGAGCCGGCCGAGATCCGCGAGCCGGTGGGCGCGCGCGAAGTGCGTCTCCACCTGCGAGAGCCGCTCGTCGATCGAGGCGGTCAGCGCGACTTCCTGCGCCGACTGGCCGCGCCGCGCGTTCATCATCCGCTGCGTGGTGTGCGCGTCCCAGCCGAGGGAGCGGAAGTCGGCGAGCGTCGCGGAGTCGCGCGAGTCGAGGTATCCCGTCGCCGCCTGCAGCTGCTGCGCGACGTCGGCGGAGAGGCGCGCCGAGAGCTGCGCCTGCTCCTGCACCTGCGCGAACGCCGCGGTGGTCTCGCGCGACATCGAGCGCATCCCGTGGAAGCCGAGCGCGCCGGCCACCGCGAGCAGCACGACGAGCGTCCCGAGCCCGAGATGCAGGATGCCGCGGATCGAGCCGAGCGCGATGCTCACGGTCTGCCTGACGCTCGCGGCGCGCCGCGCGATCTCCCGCCGCGCGCCGGCCAGCGTCGTCGTCATTCGCGCGTTCATTGTGCCGCCACCTCGAGAAGGCCCTTCTGCACGCGCGTCATCACGAAGCTCTTGCCCACCGGATCGCCGTCCGCCTCGAAGCGGATCGCGCCCGTGACGCCGCCGACGGCGTGGTCCTCGTCGAGCCCCGCGAGCCAGTCGCGGATGCGGCGCCGGTTCGGCCCGACCTCCTCGATCGCCCGGGCGACGAGCTTCGTCGCGTCATACGCGAGCGCGGCGTTCCCGTCGGGCACGATGCCGTACTTCTTCCGGAAGGCGCGGACGAAGCTCTGCGCCTCGGGGCGCGGATCCTCGGAGCTGAACGGCGCGCCGACATAGGCCCCCGTCGACGCCGCCGTGTCGCCGACGATCCCCGTCCAGCCGTCGCCGCCGAGGAAGGTCGCGTCCAGCTTCTGCCGACGCGCCTCGCGCAGCAGGGAGAGACCGGACGCGTCGGTGCCCGCGGCGAAGACGATGTCCGCCTTCTGCTGCGCGTAGTAGCTCACGAAAGGCTCGAGGTCGCCCGTGCCTTCCGGGATCGGATCGACGCTGACGATCTCGCCGGCGAAGGCCTTCTGGAAGGCGTCGGCGAGGCCGCGCCCGTAGCTGTTGTTCTCGTAGATGATCGCCGCGCGGCGCTTGCCTAACGTTCCGGCGAAGCGGGCGAGCGCGATCCCGTTGGCCGAGTCGCTGGAGATCACGCGGAACGTCCAGCGCGAGATTCCCGTCAGCTCCGGCGAGGTCGCGGTCGTCGCCACGGCGGGAAGCTCACCGTCGTAGACGTGCGCCGCGGCCACCATCGCCCCCGAGTTGACGTGGCCGATCACCGCGACCAGCTCGGGGTTGGCGACGAACTCCGCCGCCACCTCGGCGGCGCGCGTCCCCTGACCCTCGTCGTCCTGCTCGATCACCTTCAGCTCCCGCCCGCGGACGCCGCCCTTCGCGTTGATCTCGTCGATGGCCAGCTCGAGGCCCTTCCGGTTCATCGCCCCGTACGCCTCGTTCCATGGGCCGGCGGCGCCGACGACGATCGGCTTGCCCCCGCCCGAGCAGCCTGCGGCGACGACGAAGGTCCCCCCGAGCATCGCGGAGCGAATCCATCGGGCGGGGCGGGTGCGGAGTTGTGGACGTCTCATCGAGGTAGAGACTCGAAAGGGGGGCGGCGGGTCACGCAGGGTCCTTGCTGGCACCACTTCTGCCTCGCTCGTCCCGAGGATCGGCAGGGCGGGGAAGAATCTCAACTTTCGAATGGTGACGCGGATGAAGGTGCTCGTGACTGGTGGGACGGGGGTCGTCGGACGGGCCGCGGTGAGCGCCCTCGTCGAGCGCGGCCACGAAGTGCGGCTGCTCTCGCGGCACGCCCGCCGCGACGCCGAGCAGTGGGGAGACGCGGTCGAGTCCTGGACCGGCGACGTCGCCAGGGACGAGGGGCTCGCCGGCTGCGCCGACGGCTGCGACGCGGTGCTGCACGTCGTCGGCGTCGTCGCCGCGCCCGCGGGCGGACCGACGATCGAGGAGATCAACGTCGAGGGAACGCAGCGCATGCTGCGCGAAGCGATCGCCGCGGGCACCGCGCCGAAGTTCGTCTTCGTCTCCTCGCTCGGCGCCGACCGCGGCGAGTCGGACTACCATCGGAGCAAGCGGCAGGCGGAGGCGCTCGTACGCGAGTACCCGGGCGAGTGGGTCATCGTGCGCCCGGGGAACGTCTACGGCCCGGGCGACGACGAGATCTCCCTCCTTCTGCGCATGGTTCGCACGCTGCCCGTCATCCCCGTGATCGGCGGGGGCGACGCGCGCTTCCAGCCGATCTACGCCGGCGACCTCGCGAAGGCGCTCGCGCTGGCCGTCGAGCGGAAGGACGTCGTCGGCCGTGCGCTCGACGTCGCGGGACTCGAGCAGACCTCACAGAACGACCTGCTCGACCAGTTCGCGCGCATCACCAACCGCGAGCCGGCGCGCGTCGGCGTGCCGGAGTTCCTCACCTCGATCGGCATCTCGATCGCCGAGCGTGTGGGCGTTCCCGTTCCCTTCCACGAGGCGCAGCTCACCATGCTGCGCGAGGGAAACAGCATCCCCGCCGATCGGGTGAACGCGCTCACGGAGGTCTTCGGCATCACCCCCACCCCGCTCGACGAGGGGCTGCGAATCCTCGCCGACGCGCTCCCCGAGGCGCTCCCCTCGCAGGGAGTCGGCGCGCTGAAGCGGAAGCAGTTCTGGGCGGACATCGCGGGCACGGTGCACACCCCCGAGTCGCTCTTCGCGCTCTTTCGCCAGCGCTTCGCCGAGCTGGTGCCCGGCGCGCTGATGGACGTGGACGCCGAGCCGGACACGCCGAGCCTCCTCGAGGAAGGCGCGACGCTGACGATGGCGCTTCCCCTGCGCGGCAACGTGCAGGTGCGTGTCGAGGAGATCACCGACCGCCGCGCCACGCTCTGCACCCTCGCCGGCCACCCGCTCACCGGCGCGGTGCGCTTCATCTGCGAGGACCGCGGCGACGACGTGCGCTTCCAGGTGGAGGTCTACGATCGTCCGGCGACGCTCGTCGACCACCTCATGATGCGTCCCTTCGGCGAGATGCTGCAGTCGAGCGCCTGGAACGCCGTCATCGAGAACGTCGTCAGCGCGAGCGGCGGCCGCGCCCGCAACGGCATCGAGCACGAGGAAGCGACGCTCGACGCGGACCAGAGCGAGCGGATCGACGAGTGGTTGCGCGACCTGGTAAACGAGCAGCGCCGGACGTCGACGAGCGAGCAGCCTGGCTTCACCCGAGAAACCCGCGCCGATCTCTGATTGCGAGAGGGCAGAACGAGGGGCAGGACGAGCGGCGGGATGAGGGGCAGAATGAGGGGCAGGATGAGGAGGGGGGATGTGGAATCCAGCGCGATTCTCGAGCATCATGCAGGCTCCCACATCGCTCACCCTCGTTCTGCCCCTCGTCCTGCCCCTACTCCTGCCCCTCATCGAACATCACATCCAGCGGCCGCGACGCGCAGTGATCGCCGCAGCCTAGCATGTACCGGTTGCGCGCGAACCAGCGATAGAACTTCTCGGCGAGCGGCCTGACGAAGGGGATGCTGAAGACCCACGAGATCCACTTGCCGCGCGGGAGCACGTCGAGGAGCTGCTCGATTGCCGCCGCTCCCTGCCAGGTGCGGCCGCCCGGTCCGACGAGCTGCACCGAGGCCGTGTATGCCTTCGCCGGGATCCAGGGGAAACGCGCCTGCACCCCCGGCTGCTGCGACGGAACGATCTCCAGGATCTGCTGCTTGTCCCACCGCCGGAGCACCTTCACGAGGCGGTTGCAGATCTTGCAGAAGCCGTCGAAGACGACGGTGTACGGACGCCCGAGCGGTGGCGCCTCGGCGAACTCTCCGACCGGCTCCCCCTTCACGGTGAAGAGCACGACCGGAATCGTGGATGCGGTCATGCGGCCTCGATCGCGACGTTAGGCGAGTGGAGCAGCGTCTCGTGCACCGTGCACATCGCCGCGACCCGCTTCGCCGCGGCGAGCCGCGCCGGCGGGAGCGACGGCCAGTGAAAGGTGAGCGTGACGTCGCTGACCCGATGCGGCTCGTCGGCGAACTTCCACGCGACGTCGATGGTCATGCCGTCGATCGAGAGGTCGGCGTGGGTGGCCCACGAGTAGAGCACCGAGAAGGTGCAGTACGCCAGCGAGCTGCCGAGCATGTGGAAAGGAGAGTACTGGCGCTCCGCCGTCGGAGACTCGATCGTCATCGGCCCCTCCGTCGGCTCCAGTCGGACGCTGTCTTCACCGGTCAACGTGATCTTCACGGCAACAATCTCGCGGTTCAGGCTCGGCGGTGTCGTGCAAGGAGCGAACCAGTCAGGGGAGTACGGGAGTACGGGAGTACGGGCGTTAGCGAGCAAGTCGTATCACCCTTGCATCCCTCCGCTCTCCCGGCTCCCTTACTTCCCTGACCGCTTGCTCGCCTGACTCCCTGACTCTCCTTCCCGTGCCCGCGCTCGCCGACGTCCACGTCATGATCAACCACTTCCCGGTCATCCTCGCGGTGGTCGGGACGTTCTTCGCGGTCGTCGCGCTCTTCGTGAAGCGGCGCGCGGTCTGGCAGTACGCGACGGCGACACTCTTCCTCGCGGGGCTCGCGGTGGTGCCCACCTTTTTCACCGGCGATCCGGCCGAGGAGGGGCTGCGCGACGCGTGGTGGATCAGCCGCCGCGCGATCCACACGCACGAGCAGGCGGCCGACTTCGGGCTGTGGGCGCTGATCATCACCGGGCTCGTCGCCGCATATGCGTGGTGGCGGCTCCGGGCGCCGCGTCCGCTCGCGCCATCCACCGGCGAACCGGGCACGATGTGGGGAGCGCCGCTCCTTCCGACGTGGCTGCGCATCCTCGTCGTCGTGCTCGGGCTCTGGTCGACGGCGGTGATGTTTCGCGTCGCGCAGCTCGGCGGCGACATCGCCCACCACTCCACCATCCTGCAGACGACGCCGCGCCCCGCCGGCGTCCCCGAGCAGGGTCCACCGGGCCGTCCGCCCGAGTAGGGCGAAAAGACGAACGGCCCGGCTGCTCTCGCAGCCGGGCCGTTCGCCGAAGCTGACGACGTTCGCTTAGAACTCGACGCCGAAGGTGATCGGGAACGAGGCGATGCTCGCACCCTGCCACGTGCCCTGGTTCATGTAGCGCCCTTCGACGTGCGCGACGCGCGCGCCCATCTTGAAGCGCATGCCGACGCCGCCGTTGAACCCGAACTTCGCGCCGCTGTTGTCCGACGCCGAGCCGCCATTGGTGATCTCGGCGGTGAGCGACGTGCGGTGGATGTTCAGACCGCCGAGGACGTAGGGCTTCACCGTCGACGACGAGGGGAAGGAGTAGCCGAGGTCGAAGGCGCCACCGATCTGGTTGCCCTTCGTGCTCAGCCCGCCGCCCTGATCCTTGCTCATGTAGTAGTTGAAGCCAAGCTCGCCACGGAGGAACACCGGCGAACCGGTCATCTGCTTGGCGCCGGAGACGCCGATGCCGAGGCCGGTGCCGACAGCGTCACCCCAATCGCTCATCGGCATCGCGATGCCGGCGTCGAGCGAGAACTTCACCGGCGACGCGGCGCGCGAGCGCTGCGCGTGGCTGACCGACGGCACGACGACGAGCGCCGCGGCAGCGATGCTGAGGATAGCACGCTTCATCATGTTGCTTTTCTCCTGAGGGAAGAGAAGGGGGGTTTGTACCGCACCTGCACCGGACCCGTCTGGTCCGACGCCCTACAGACGGGTCATCTCAGGGTCAGGTAACAGCCGGGCCCGGTGTCTGTTCGGGACGGCTCGTCCAACGACGCGTCCGGCCCGTGAGGCCTCACGGGCCGCGAGTGCGCATCATCGCATGGCGGTGCTGCGGAGTGCGGCGGCGCATCGGAACGCTTCGCGGCGCGGAAGCTCCTCATCGCAACGAGCCGGAGGGCTCGTGGCTCGGTAACTACACTGGCGGTGAACTACCAACGCGGAGCTTTGTGGATCATGCGGATCGACGCGAATCCTGTCGTGCCAGTGCTCGGCTGTAAATAACAGGGAGCCGTGGAGCTACTGGAGGTGCTCCCGTGGTGAGCTATCGCTCCTGCGAACGCCTCCCCCGGCCTCCACGGCTCCCTGTTACAAACAGCCAAGCCTTGAATGACCCTGGGGCGCACTGGCGAGTTGATCCTGCTCGCCGTGCCCGCGAACGACTATTCAGCAGCAGGATCCGCGAGAATCCGCGTTCATCGGACTGATCCGCGTCCGTGGTCACAGCCACGATGCGGCCCGTGTGCAAGGAGCTCCGACACCCGCGCGGAGCGTTCCGATGCCAATCCGGGCGTGCGCTGCCTAACGGCGCGCCGGCTGCTGCTGCGTGAGGCAGTGCAGGGTGCCGAGGCCCCACACGAGATCGACCGCGTGGATCCCGACGATCTTCCGGTCGGGCATCGCCTGCGCGAGCGCGTTCAGCGCGAGACGGTCGTTCGGGTCGTTGAAGGTCGGCACGATCACCACGCCGTTCGCGATGTAGAAGTTCGCGTAGCTCGCCGGCAGCCGCTCTCCGTTCATCGTCACCGGCCGCGGGAAGGGAAGCTTCACGACGCGGAATGCGCCGCCGTTCCCCCCCGCGAGCTCCAGCCGACGCAGGTTGTCCGCCGAGCGGTCATGGTTCTCATCCGCAGGGTCCTGCTCGTACGCCAGCACGATCACATCCGGCGCGACGAAGCGCGCGATGTCGTCGATGTGCCCGTGCGTGTCGTCGCCGACGCAGCCCTCGCCGAGCCAGATGGTCTCGCGGATGCCGAGATAGTCGCGGAAGACCCGCTCGTATCCCTCGCGCGTGAGCCCCGGGTTGCGCACCTGCACGTCGGAGAGCAGCCACTCCTCGGTGACGAGCATGACGCCCTCGCCGTTCCCCTCGATCCCGCCCCCCTCGAGGACGACGCGCCCGCCGGTGTCCGGACGCACGGGCTCGACACGCGGCAGCCCGGTGATCCGCGCGATCGCCCGGCCGACTTCCTCGTCGCGCGCGAAGTTGTCGTACTTGGCCCAGGCGTTGAACCCCCAGTTCACCAGCGACGTCGCCCCGTCGGCCCCGGCGACGACGGTCGGCGCCGAGTCGCGCAGCCAGACGCGATCGTTAGGCACGAGGTGCAGCCGCACGCGCTCCGGCGCGACGCCGTGCGCGTCGAGGTTCGCCCGCGCGGCCTCGCGCACCTCCTCGTCGTGGCAGAGGATCTCGACGCGCTCGTGCTCGTGCAGCACGCGGACGATCTCCGCGTACACCCAGGGGATCGGGCCGAGCTTCCCCGGCCAGTCGGGCTCATGGTGCGGCCAGGCGATCCAGGTGGCCTCGTGCCTCTCCCATTCGGCGGGCCAACGCACCGTCGCCGCGTGACCGCGCGGCGACGGTTCTTCCTTGCGTGCCATCTCCGTCAGGCGGCGCCGAGGTAGCGCGAGAGGATCGGCGCGTACGCGTCCACGCGGCGGTCGCGCAGGAAGGGCCAGTTGCGCCGGATCGTCTCCATCAGCTTCGGATCGCACGTCGCGGTGAGGATTGCCTCCTCCGTCCCCGCCTCGGCGATGATCCGCCCGAAGGGGTCGCTGATGAAGGAGTGTCCGAAGAAGGTGATCCCCTGCGTCCCCGGCTCGTCCTCGTGGCCGATGCGGTTCGGGGAGGCGACGTAGATCCCGTTCGCGATCGCGTGGGAGCGCTGCATCGTTCGCCACGCCTGCACCTGCGCGTCGCCCCACTCCTCCTTCTCCGCCGGATGCCAGCCGATCGCCGTCGGATAGAAGAGCACGTCGGCGCCGAGGAGGCTCGTGATGCGCGCCGCCTCCGGGTACCACTGGTCCCAGCAGATGAGCACTCCGACGTTCGCGAAGCGCGTCTTCCAGACGTGGAAGCCGCTCGCCTGCTTCGCGAGCCGCCCGATCTGGTCGGCGCGGTCGTCGTGCACCCCGTGCGAGGCGTCGCCGGGGGTGAAGTAGTACTTCTCGTTGAAGAGCGGATCGTCGGGGATGTGCATCTTCCGATACACGCCGAGCAGCGACCCGTCGGCGTCGACGATCGCCGCCGAGTTGCGGTAGACGCCCGCCGCCTGCCGCTCGAAGAGCGGGACGATCACGACGACGCCGAGCTCTTTCGCGATCTTCTGCATCGCGTCCGTCGTCGGGCCGGGGATGGGCTCGGCGAAGTCGAAGCGGTCGGCGTGCTGCGACTTCGCGAAGTACGGTGCGTTGAAGAGCTCCTTGAGGCAGATGATCTTCGCGCCGCGCTTCGCCGCTTCGCGCACCTGCTCGACCCCGCGCTCGACGTTCGCCTTCACGTCGTCGGTGGCGGAGTCCTGGATGATGCCGACTGTGAATGGAGCGTTGGTCATGGGCGGAAGTCTAGCGGGTTCGGCGCGCGTGGGTAGCGCGTACCTGCAACGGAGGGGCCACCTTCAGGGGCCAGGGGCCAGGTGTAAGGAACTGCGTTGAACGCGGTTCCTCACGCCTGGTTCCTGGCCCCTGACCCCCGCAGTTCAGTGAGTGCCCGCGACCGAGTCGTGAGGCGCCACCGAATCGACCGCCGCCGCGAGCTCCGTGTACGCGGCCGGGGAGAGCTGCTTGAACGGCTGCATGATGTGCGCGATGCGGCCGTCCGGACCGACGACGAAGAGACTGCGGTCGTCGAGGTTGTTCTTCGCGTCGAAGGCGCCGTAGCGCTGGCCCACCGTTCCGCCGACGTCGCTGGCGAAGACGAAGGGGAACTGCGAGTCGTGCATCCAACTGGCGAGCGCCGTGTCCGGATCGACGCTGATGCCGATCACCGCGACGTGACGTCCGTTGTTGAAGAGCGTGGCGTACTGATCACGGTACGCCTCCATTTGGATCGTTCAGCCCTTCGTCCGTGCCTTGTAGAAGAAGGCGATGACGACCGTCTGCCCGCGGAAATCCGAGAGCCGGACCGGATTGGCGAGAAGGCCGTAGCGGGTCGCGCCCTTCAGCTCGAAGTCGGGCGCCATGCTGCCGACGGTGAGCTTCACCGGCGCCGGCGCGGCCGCCTGCGCTCCCGCTCGACCGACTCCGAGAACCGCGACCGCGGCGACAGCGGTCGCGAGCTGCATCGTTCGCTTCATTTCGGTGCTCCGTTGGTGGTGCGTCATGATGCACCCGTGCACCGCGCCGCGACAGGGCGAAGTGCGTGCAAGCGGCCGCGTCCACAGCGCTGGACAACCGTGCCTATGGCTGAGGACGCCGGGTGTAGTTGACCGCCCCAATCGCGCGCCAACTCGCGGCACCGCACCTGCCTTTACATGGCCCGTCGGCCGGGCGTACCGGCCCGGTGAACCGGAGGAAAGACGATGCGCTCTCTCGTGAAGTGGATGGCGATCCCGGCTGTGGTCCTCGCCGCGGCGTGCTCGAACAAGGATGACTCCAAGCTCGATGACGCGCTGAGCAAGGACCTGGCGCTGGCGTCGCAGGTGCAGCCCTATCAGCCGCAGCAGTTCGTCTCCCCGCAGGAGATGGGCTACAACCAGTACGGGCAGCCGGTGTACGGCTACGGCCAGCCGATGCCGGTGAACCAGCGCGGCGCGTACCAGACCGCGCCCGTCTACTCGGCGCCCGCGCCGACGCGGACGCGCACCGTCTACCGTTCGAGCGGGAGCTCGGCGAGCCGCTCCACCGGGACCGTGGCCCGGGAGCCCGTCCGCCACACGGGACGTGACGCAGCCATCGGCGCCGCGGCCGGCACGGTGATCGGCGTGGTGACGAGCAAGGACAAGGTGAAGGGCGGTGTCGTCGGGGCGGCGGCTGGCGCAGTGTTGGGCGGAATCATCGGCCATACGGTCGACGTCAAGCACTAAGGCGACACACAGAAGCTATACAAGAGACATAAACGCACTACCGGCCCCGGGCGCGACGAAGCGCCCGGGGTCTGTTTTTTCGGCGTCGCAACGGGAGAGCCGGTGCGTTCTGCATCGCTTCCGGGCGATCCGCCTCGCGGTGACGAAGCCATGAGCGGACCCGTCCTATGACGGACCCTTCCGCTCGGAAATCGCATGGCCGCGTACAGCGAGGATCGCCCCAGGTGAGCGACGTCAGGAACACGACGCCGGACGCGGTGACCATCGCCGCCGGCATCGCCGGGGTGTGCGCCTCCTGTGGCGCGACCGTCGGCGATGCGGGGGCGCCGTGTCCGCGCTGCGGCAACGTCACGCTCGGCGGGAACCCGGCCGAGCAGAACGACCGGATGCGCGCGCGGCTGCAGGAAGCGGTCGGCGACGGCTACAAGCTCCTCGAGCTCCTCGGGCGCGGCGGGATGGGGATCGTGTATCGGGCCCGCGAGCTCGCCCTCGATCGCGAGGTCGCCCTGAAGGTGCTCGCCCTCGACCCCGTGCTCGCGCCCGACGCCTATCTCCGCTTCGAGCGGGAGGCGAAGCTCGCCGCGCGCCTCGACCATCCGCACATTGTCCCGATCTTCGCCGTCGGCCAGCGGCAGAACGTCGCGTTCTACACCATGCGCCTGGTCCGCGGGGGAAGCCTCGAGGATCTCGTCGGCACGGGGAAGAAGCCGCTGACGCTGGAGCACGTGGTGAAGCTGCTGCACGAGGTGGCCGCGGCGCTCGACCACGCGCACCGGCAGGGCGTCGCCCACCGCGACATCAAGCCGGCGAACGTGCTGCTCAGCGAGACCGGCCACGCCATGGTGGCCGACTTCGGCATCGCGAAGGCGCTGAGCAGCACCGAGGTCGGCACCACCGGCACCGGGATCATCGGCTCGCCGGGATACATGTCGCCCGAGCAGTGGAAGGGGACGGAGCTTGACGGACGCGCCGACCAGTACTCGCTCGGCATCGTCGCCTACGAGCTGCTCTGCGGGCGGCGCCCGTTCGAGACGCCGCAGATCCAGGACCT
Organism: Gemmatimonadaceae bacterium; assembly: GCA_013361935.1. Lineage (GTDB taxonomy): Bacteria > Gemmatimonadota > Gemmatimonadetes > Gemmatimonadales > Gemmatimonadaceae > JABFXC01. Next base: position 508 of record JABFXC010000184.1, on the reverse strand, counting down.
CCTGCGGATGCATCTCTCGGCGGAGGTTCCCCCCGTCAGCTACCTGCGACCGGGTCTTCCCGAGGGCGTGGACGACGCACTGCGTCGCGCGCTGGCGAAGGATCCCTCGCACCGCTTCTCGAGCGTGACCGCGTTCGTCGATTCGCTCGCCGGGCTGCGCTCGGCCGCCGTCGGCACGCAGACGCAGCGCGGGCCGCGCTACGACGCGCGGAAAGCGGCGTCGCGCCCGAAGCGCGGTGTGGCAGGCGTGCTCGTCCCGCTGCTGCTCGTCGGCGCGGTGGGGAGCGCCTTCGCTTTCCCGGAGACGCGCGACCCGATCATGTCGACGCTGCAGCCGGCGATCCAGAAGGTGGAGCTGCTCGCCGGGGTGAAGGACGAGCCCCTGCCCGAGCCGCGCCCCGATTCGCTGGCCCGCCACGACAGCGCCCTCGCCGCGCGCGCCGCGACCGCGACGACGCTCGTCATGCCTAACGCGCCGCCGGCGACGGCCGACACGACCCTCGCCCTG
>JABFXC010000007.1 GCA_013361935.1 Gemmatimonadaceae bacterium | reverse complement strand
GTGGCGGATCGCGCCGGCTGCGTCGCCCGAGGCGGCGAGCGCTCGCATCAGCGCCAGCGCCGCGGCCGCGTCGAGCGGATCGTGCGCGGCGAGGCGCCGCCGCCAGTCGACCGCGCTCGCGAAGTCGCCCGCTCGCTCGCGCTCCTCCGCGATCTCGCGCAGCACGGCGGCGTGACGCCGGCCATACTCGGCGCGCGTCGTCTCGAGCCACGACGAGAGCTCCGCCGACGCGCCCGGAACGTGGAAGCCCGCGAGCAGCTCTCCCCGATAGAGCTCCGCCGCCTCCAGCGTGCGACGGCCGGCGACCGCGTCGTCGAATGCCACCGCGTCGCACCAGAGCAGCGCGGGGTCGATGGCGAGCTCCTCGCCCGTGCGCCCGGTGATCACGTCGGTCCCCAGGGAGCGGCGCAGGAAGTGGATCGCCTGGCTCAGCGCGTTGCGCGCATGCGCTTCGTCCTGGTCGGGCCAGAACAGCGAGAGCAGGCGATCGCGTCGCTGCGGCCCACGCGGAGTCGCCACGGCCAGGTACGCGAGGAGCGCGATGCGCCGCGGTTGCGCGAGCACCGCGCGCAGCTCGGTCCCATCGGGCGCGCGGAGGTCGAGCGTCCCAAGGGTTCGCAGGCGGTGAGTCGACGCTGCCATGTCGCGCCTCGCGACCGCGGTCTCGACCGCGGCATGAGCGGTAGGCGGGAGTCGGGAAGCCCCTCGTCCCGGTGCTCCAACCTACGCAGCCGGCGCCGCCCCGCAATCACCCGCGGCCGGATGAGTGAGCCCTCACGTCCCGCGCCCCGACGCCCGAGGGGCCGAGCCGGCATCGCGGCTTGCGTCGGCGGCCGGCGGCCCATATGTCCACAGTGACGCGACACGGATCCGGTGCGCCATGCGCCATGCGATCGTCCCCGCTTTCACCCGCGGGCGGCTGCTGCCGCTCCTCGTCGTCCTCGCCGCCGTCGCGGCGGACTCGCTCGGCGCGCAGGGCCCGGAGGTCTCGATCGACGGAGCGGTGCGCGGCGCCGACGGAGAGATCCCCGCCGGCGCGACCGTCGACGTCATCAACCGCACGACGGGCGCGGTCCGGCACGCGGCGGTGGACCAGCGCGGGCGCTACCTCGTCCTCGCGCTCGCGCCCGGCCGTTATGACGTGACCGCCTACGCGTTAGGCTACCGCCCGGAGCGGCGGACGGACGTGGTGGTCGTCGTCGGCGAGCGGTCGCGGCTCGACTTCACCCTTGTCCGGGGCGCCGTGGAGCTGGCGCCCACCGTCGTCACGGCCGACCGCCGTGCCGACGTGCGGCGCGCCGACGTCTCGACGGCGGTCCTGCCCGAGGACGTCCGCGAGCTGCCGCTCAACGCGCGCAACGCGCTCGACGTCGCGGTGGCCGCGCCCGGCGTGCGCACGCATGGGTCGTCGGGCGGCGGCGTGCCGCAGGCCGGCCCGTCGAACGCGGCCCGCTTCGGCAACGTCTACATCGACGGCGTCGAGCTCAAGGGGCTCGCGCAGTCGAATCTCGTCGGGGCCCCGGGGGCCGGATCGATCGTCTCGCAGGACGCGATCCGCGAGTTCCGCATCATGCTCGACCCCTACGACGTGGAGTGGGGACATGGTGCGAGCTGGGTGATCAGCGCGGTCACCTGGGAGGGAACCAACCGGCTGGAGGGATCGCTCTTCGCGTTCGGCCAGAACCGCGATCTCGTCGCCACGCGCAGCTTCGCGGACGCGAAGCCGCGCTACGCGCGCGCACAGATCGGCGGGTCGCTGCGCGGACCGCTCGTGCGCGATCGTCTCTTCTTCGCGGCCACGGTCGAGCAGCAGCGCACCGACAACTTCCTCACCGTCGTGCCTGGGCGTCCGGCGGCCGACCCCGGACGCTGGGACGCCTACGCGGGCACCTACCACTCGCCGGTACGCAACGACATGGGCACGCTCCGCCTCACGGCGCCCCTCGGCGCGCACACTCTGGACCTTTCCGCGAGCGGGCGCCACCTCGCGAGCGAGTACGGCTTCGGCGTGCGCAGTGGGACGGTGATGCTCGGCCACGAAGCGGGCACCGCGGCGCGGTACGACGTCACGGTGACGCGGCTGCGCGACAGCTGGGTGTCCGGCCATGTCGCCAACGAGCTGTCCGTCGAGCTGCTCACCAACCGGAGCGACGAGCAGCCGATGCGGCCGGGGCCCGCGTACCGCTATCCCGGGCTGCAGCGCGGGATATCCAGCCTTCCGACGCGCGTCAGCGAGCGGCATCTCGGCCTCTCCGAAAAGGCCGTCGTCGCCTTTCACGCGTTAGGCGGCGGACACATCGCAAAGATCGGCGGGGACGCGCAGCGGACGCACGGCGAGGGATACCAGCCCGGAAACCGCGATGGGCTGTTTCTCTTCGCGACCGACACCAGCAGCCTGCCCTACCAGGCGAGCATCGGAGTCGGGTACTACGACAGCACCTCCACCGCGGACGCACGATCCAGCAACGACGGATGGCTGCTCGACGCCTACGTCCAGGATCAGATCCGCCCCGTCGCGCCGCTGACGCTCACGGCGGGACTGCGCTGGGACGCGGACATCAACACGTTGAACCAGGCGCAGGCGGAGCCCTTCGCGCGCGACACGACGCTCATGCGCGTGGTCGGCGACCGCTACCTGAACGACGGCGACCGCCGGAATACCCTCGACAATTTCGCGCCGCGCCTGAGCGCCGTGTGGGACGTCGGGCAGCGCGGACGCACCTTTCTCCGCGCCGGGTACGGCATCATGTACGATCGGGTGCCGGTCTATGGCGCGTTCTACGAGCGCGTCTTCTGGCAGTGGCGCACCTACACCATCGGCGCCCCCGGCACCACCGATCCCGCGGTGCTGCGCACGAAGATCCGCGCGACGGGTCCGACGCTGCACCTGCTGCCGGATCGCATGCGCACGCCCTCGACGCGGCAGTGGTCCGTCGGCGTCGGAACGCGGCTGGCGGAGGGCGTCGCGCTCAACGTCGACTACATCGATCAGCATCTGCGCAACGTCTACGTCACGGTGCGCGCGAACACGCTTCGCCCGGGCAGCACACATCGTTTCCTCACCGACGCCTACGGCGACCTGTACCTGTGGGGCGACTTCGGCGACGGCACGTATCGCGGGCTCCTCACCTCGCTCACCGCCGACCGGGGCCGCTCCCGCACGAGCGTCGCCTACACCCTGAGCAGCGCGCGCAGCGAGTTCAACATCGTCTCGACGAACGATTATCCGGACTCGTCGGACTACCGCATGCAGCGCAGCCAGGCCGATGAGCGGCACCGCCTCGTCGTCACTCAGGCCGCGCGGCTGGCGCGAGGCTTCAGCGTATCGGGGATCGGGGTGCTCGCCAGCCCGCAACCGTTCCTCGTCACCGTGGGCACCGACGCCAACAGGAACGGAGCGCCCAACGACGACTGGCCCGAAGGGCGGCGCACCGCGCGGAACGGCGGCTCGAACAACTGGTACCGCGAGCTCGACCTCCGGCTCGCGAAGACGCTCGGCGCTGGACCCGGCGGAGTCACCATCACCGCCGAATGCTTCAACGTCTTCAACGTCGGGAACCACTTGGACTACCAGGGCGTCCAGAACAACCTCGGCTACCGCCGACCGGTCGCCGATTACCCGCGACGGCAGGGACAGCTCGGTCTGCGCTGGTCGTTCTGAGCAGCGGCGCGACCCCGTCCGGGGTCGCGCCGCGCGGTGCGGGGTGGCAACGTTCCGGATGACCGGAAACCGGCGCGCGGCTCGCGCCGTACGACCGGCAGTTCGCGGCGTGCCAACCAGTGGAGGATCAGATGGATCCGGATGTCCAGACGTTCGCGCAGGTGATGGTCATCCTCGTCAGCAGCTTCGGCGGGGTGGTGCTGATCTCGGGGCTGGCGAAGTGGATGTTCTTCCGGAAGCGACCCCCCGCGCTGCCGCGCTCGGAGAAGGAGGACGATCGCCTGCGCCGCATCGAGGAGGCCGTGGACGCGATCGCGGTCGAGGTCGAGCGGATCAGCGAGGGCCAGCGGTTCACCACGAAGCTCCTCGCCGAGCGCGTCCCCGCGCTCGATGCGCGCGCCCTCGAGGCCGCGCCCGCCAAGCAGCCGCGCTCCTGACCGGCCTCAGCGCCTGATGATCAGCCGGCGCTCCGACGAGTCCCGCTGACCGAGGAACTCCCCCAGCGCCGCCAGCGACTCGATGTGGTCGCAGAAGATCTTCATCGTGGCGAGGAGCGGCACGGCGAGAAAGGCGCCCGGCACACCCCAGATCCAGAAGAAGAACGCCAGCCCGACGAAGATCGCGACGGGATTGAGCGTCAGCCGGTGGCCGAGCAGCAGGGGCGAGACGACGTTCGCCTGGATCAGGTTGATGAGCAGAAAGCTCCCCGGAACGAGCAGCGCCCGGCCGACGCTGTCGAAGGTCGTCAGGCCGGTGATCGTCAGGATCACCACCGCCGCGAGCGCGCCGAGATAGGGGATGAACTCGAAGAGCGCGACCATGACGCCCCACAGCGGCGCGTTAGGCATGCCGAGCAGCCAGAGCGCCACGGTGAGCAGCGCTCCCTCGGCGACGTTCACGAAGAGCGCGGTCGTGAGGAAGGCGGAGACCGCCGCTTCCGTCCCGCGGGCGATCTCCACCGCCTTGATCTTGTAGCCGAAGTCGGGCAGGACCTTGATCAGCTTCTGGAGAAAGAGGTCGCCTCCGGCGAGCAGGAAGTAGAGGAGGATCACGATCTCGAGGATCGCCGCGGCGAGGCGCTCCGTCGTCCCGAAGATGCGCGACGAGATGCTCGGACCCGCGGCGACGACGACCTGCTGGGGCTTGGGACCGTCGCTCCCCACCGCGCCCGCGGCCCGCTCGACGGTGCTGCTCACCTGCTGCACCGGGCGCACGAGATCGTGTACCCGGGATTCGGCGCGGGAGAGGCTCCGCGGCGCGGCGGTGATCCAGCGTTGGGCCGGACCAGCGAGCGCGTACGCTCCGGCGCCGAGCGCGGCGAGCAGGCCGAGGACGAGGATCGCCGCGCTCAGCGGCGCGGGAACGCGCCAACGCGCCAGCCCGCGGACCACCGGGCTCAGAAGGAGGTTGAGCAGCGCGGCGTAGAGGATGGGGATGAGGAAGTCGCGCGCGAAGTAGAGCGAGTAGAGAAGCGCGAGCACCGAGAGGATCGTGATCCCCACCGAGCGCGGGCGGTGCAGCGTGTGCGGCTCGGCGGGCGCCCGCTCCTCGGGTGCGCGCGCCGCCGCCGCGAGCGCGGCCGGATCGACCGCGGGCGCGAGGATGGAGTCCGGCGTCGTCGCGGCGTGCGCCGCGGCCTCTGAGATAACGCCTTCGGTAGGGGGCACGATGCCTCGGATTGACGCTGGTTCCTCCGTCATACCATTGCATGTTTGCTGCCGCATTCTGCCAGCGGCGTCGCGCGTTGCTATCGCGAAACGCCCTGTGATCCCGCTCTCACTCGGGTAACCATGCGTCCGCCAACGATTTGCCGCGGCGTCGCCCCCGGAATGCCGGTTGCCTTGATGATGGCTGGCGGACAGGCGAGCACGTGCGCTTCCGCACACCAGCTCTGGAGACCCACCATGCCCCGGATGACGCGAAGCGGGTTCACTCTGATCGAGCTGCTGATCGTGGTCACGATCATCGGGATCCTCGCGGCGATCGCGATCCCGAAGTTCAGCAGCACGAAGGAGAAGGCGTACATCACGGCGATGAAGTCCGACCTCCGGAATCTGGTGAACGCGGAGGAGGCGTACTTCGCGGACTCGGTGAAGTACGCGACCGACGTGACGCAGCTGCAGTTCCGCGCCTCGACCGGCGTGGGCACGCCGGTGATCGCCATCGGTGCCGGCTTCTGGACGGCCACGGTCACGCATACCCAGCTCTCGGGGGACCGCTGCGAGATCGCGGTGAACACGGCGAACACGCTGGTGCCGACCGCGGGGGACGGCGAGCCCGCCTGCAGCTAGCGCGGGAGCGCGAACCGAGGGAGCCGGGGGCGGGGGTTGCCCGCCGCACCGCCGGGGGGCAGCTTCATCGCCGCGAACCATCGCCGGCCCCCGTACCCCACCGATGCGCACTCCATTCCGCTCCGTCGCGAGCGCCCGCGCGGCGCTCGCGCTGCCGCTCCTGCTCGCCGTGTCACTCGTCGCGCGGCCCGCGTCCGCGCAGAACCGGCGTCCCTCCGCGAGACCCGACACGACGCGCGCCGACACGGGTCGCGGACCGCGCACCGCCGCCGACTCCGCGGCGCGCGACTCGCTCCGGCTCGGCATCCGCGACTTCCTCACGCGCGCACAGGAGCCGCCGGTCGTCACGCACCACACGATCCAGCTGCCTGACGGTCCGCTGCGCTACACCGCGACCACCGGGATGCTGCCGATCCGCAACGACACGAGCGGGGCGATCGAGGGCGCGATGTTCTTCGTCGCCTACACGCGCGACGGCGTCGCCGACGTGTCGAAGCGGCCGCTGCTCGTCGCCTTCAACGGCGGGCCCGGCTCCTCGTCGGTGTGGCTGCACATCGGCGCGTACGGGCCGCGCCGCGTGAAGCTCCTCGCCGACGGCGCCGCGCCGCCGCCGCCGTACGAGATGGAGGACAACCCGCAGACGCTGCTCGACCAGACCGACATCGTCTTCGTCGATCCGGTGGGGACGGGGTACAGCCGCGCCGCCCGCCCCGAGCTCGGCGCGAAGTTCTGGGGGCTCGACGAGGACATCGCCGCGATGGCCGAGTTCATGAGGCTCTACCTCGCGCGCTACTCGCGGTGGAGCTCCCCGCTGTTCATCAGCGGCGAGAGCTACGGCACGACGCGGGCGACGGGGCTCTCCGGCTATCTCGCCGACCGCGGGATCACGCTCAACGGGATCATCCTCCTCTCGACCGTCGTCGACTTCGCCGCGTCGTCGATGAGCCGCGACAATCCGCTCGGCTTCGCGAACTTCCTCCCGTCGTACGCGGCGACGGCGTGGTATCACAAGCGGCTCCCCGCCGACCTCGAGGCGCGGCCCGTCGAGCAGGTGGTGGACGAAGCGGAGCGATGGGCGGTGCGCGACTACCAGCCCGCGCTGATCATGGGCGCGCGGCTCGCGCCCGAGCAGCGCTCGACGATCGCGCGCCAGCTCGCGCGCTACACCGGGCTGGACACGGCGTTCGTGCTCGACAACGATCTGCGCGTGACGCTCTCGCGCTTCAACCACGAGCTGCTGCGCGGCCAGCGGCGGATCGTCGGCCGGCTCGACAGCCGCTTCACGACCTTCGACATCGATCCAGGTTCGGAAGCGGTGCAGCTCGACCCCAGCGAGGCGACGATCCGCAACACCTTCACGCCCGCATGGAACGACTACGTGCGCCGTGAGCTGAAGTATCGCAACGACGACGTCTACTACATCCTCGGCGGCGGGATCGGCCGGTGGCGGTATCCGCAGAACAACGGCTACGCGGACGTGACCCCGTCGCTCGAGCGCGCGTTCACGAAGAATCCCTATCTGCGGCTGTACGTCGCGATGGGATACTACGACATGGCGACGCCGTACTTCGCCGTCGAGTACACGCTGGCGCAGCTGAAGGTGGCGCCCGAGGTGAAGCAGAACATCACGACGCAGTACTTCGCGGCGGGGCACATGATGTACATCGACGACGCGCAGCGCGGGAAGCTGCGCGGCGGGATCCGCGAGTTCATCGACGGTGCTACGGCGCCACGACGTTCACGCTGATCGTCTGCTCCAGCCCGGAGCCGGTTCGCGGAAATCCCTGTGACGGCAGGCGCCCCCCGCAGAACGTCTGCTGGTAGACGAGCGTCTGCGTGCCGATGGTGCTGCCGAGCGTCCAGGTGCCGACGCGCAGCCCCGGGATCGAATCGCGCCAGGTCACCGACCCACCGTCGCTGACCGTCAGCCGGTCGCCGACGGACGCGTTAGGCGCGGGGTTTCCCGCCAGGTCGGTTGCGTGGAGCAGCACCGTGACGGTGCCTCCCGGCGCCGCGGTGCTCGGGCCGTCGAGCGTCACGTTGGTGCTGCACCAGGGACCGGGCAGGACGTTCACCGAGAAAGTCGCGGGTCCGGTCGTTCCCGACTGCACGGCCACGGAGAGCAGCCCGCTGGTCCACGGCACCTGGAAGTGCGCGGACCCCTGTCCCAGCGCGTCCGTGTAGAAGCTCTTGCTCAACGAGCTGACATCGGTGCTCATGGTCCAGGTCAGCGGCGCTCCGGCGATCGGCTGGCCGCTGCCGTCGGCGAGTCGCACGACGAGATCCGGCGAGGTCCAGTCCCCGGCGATCCGCGTCTGGCCGTCCCCGCTCACGATCGTGAGCGTCGGACCGGTCGCGGGCGTGCCGATGGCGGTGAATACCACGCGGCCACCGCCGGATGCCGTCGCCGAGTCGAGGCCGGGCTGGCTGAGCTTCCATTGCGCGCTCGCCAATCCGTTCGCGTCCGTCGTCGCGCTGACGGGGCTGATGCTGCCGCGGCTCCCTCCGTTCCAGCTCACGGTGGCGCCCGGGACCACGTTGCCGTACTGGTCGCGCGCGCGCACGACGAGCGAATCCGGCAGGGTCGCTGGAACCTGCGCGCTCTGGCCGTCGCCCGACACCTTCTCCAGCGACTGCACCGGGCCGGGTATGGTGTTCACCGCGAACGTAACGCTGGAGCCGCTGGCGAGGCTCGCCGTCGCCGTCTGTGCGCCGGGATGAGTTCCGAGAATCCACGCCGCGGTGACGAGTCCATCGCTCCCGCTCGTCGTCTGGCTCTCCTCGAAGGAACCGCCGCCGGCCGTCACGACCCACCGGACGACGGTCCCGCCCACCCTGTTCCCGAACGCGTCGAACACCTGCGCCGAGAAGGTGATCCGCGTGCCGACGACCGCCGTCGTGGAGCTCACGCCGTAGACTTCGATCGTCGTCGCGTCGCCGGGAGTGCCGGTAGCGTCGAAGCTCACCGGCGGGACGCCGCTCGCGGCGGCGATCACCGTGTTCGTGCCGCTCGCCGGCCGCAGCGTGAGCTGCGCGCGCGCGAGGCCGTCGTCGCCGGTGGTCACGTCGCTGGGCGCGACGCCGGTCCCGCTGGTCGTCGCCGCCCAATGGACGGCGACTCCCGCGACCGGGTTCCGATATTCGTCCACGGCTCTGACGACGAGCGAATCCGCGGCGGTGGTATTCACGCGGGCGCTCTGGCCGGCGCCGGAGACCACTTCGAGCGACGCGACCGGGCCCGTGATCGCGGTCGCGGTGAACGAGACCTCACCGACGCCCGCGGCCGACGCGCTCGCGGTCGCGCTGCCCGGGTGCGTGCCCAGCGTCCATTGCGTGGAGGCGAGGCCTTCCGCGCTCGTCGTGGTCGTCACCGGAGCGCCGCCGCCTGCCGATGCTGCCCACGTGACCGAGACCCCGCCGACGGGATTGCCGTACGCGTCGAGCGCGCGGACGGTGAGCGGCTGGGCGAGAACGCGGCCGACCGTCGCGCTCTGTGCGTCGCCGCTCACGACGACGAGCGACGCGGCGGGACCGGTGATCGCGGTCGCGTTGAAGACGATCGAGGCGAGCCCCGCGGCGGTCGCGGTGACCGCATTCGCGCCGGGCCGCGGCCCCACGGTCAGTCGCGTCTTCGCGAGGCCCGTCGCGCCGCTCGTGGCGCTGGCGGGGCTCACCGATCCGCCGCCGGCGGTGGCCGCCCACGTCACGGCCACACCCGGCACCGCGTTTCCGTACTGGTCGCGGACCTTCGCCACGAGGGAATCGGTCGCCGCGGTGCCCACCGCCGCACTCTGCCCGTCGCCCGAGCTGACGACGACGTCGTGCGCGGCGCCGGGCAGCGCCGTCGCCGTGAAGCTTCCGAAGACGATCGGCGCGCCGGTGGTGTTGTTCACCGCGCGTGCCTCGATCTTCTGCTCGAGGGCGGTGGAGGTGCCGAGCGTCCAGCGCTCCTGCACGATGCCGTCCGCGTTCGACGCACCCGAGCCGGCGAAGACGTGGCCCCCGCCGGAGGTGACCACGAAGTTGACGACCTGCCCGGGCACGGGCTGGCCGCTCGCGTCGACGACCTTCACGACGAGGGGCTGCGGGAGCTCGGTCCCGACCACCGCGTGCTGTGCATCGCCAGATACGATCTGCAGCGCCGCCGGCGGCCCGTTCTTCGGTGCCGCGGGCCCGTCCTTGCCGCCGCCGCAGGACATGATGGCGACAACGGACAGCACCAGCGCGGCACCGCGCCGGACGAGGGGGTAGCGGGACATGGGGCTTCTCCAGGAACCGGGCACGGTGGCGGCGACGGCGCGTACGCCGGAGGAACCTCGCAATTACCATGCAGCGGCCACAGCGCTCGCGTCAACCGCCCGGCACCTCGTCTCAACGCACCGGAATCGACAGCTGCACCTGGTTCACCGTCGTCACGCTCGGCACGCGGCTGGGCGCGATGTACGGGCTGTCGACGTTCGTCAGCTCGAGTCGCAGCGTGTGGCCCGTCTCGGCGCGCCAGTAGTTCCCATAGAGCGGTATCGTGATCGTCGTCACGTCGATCGGCGTGGTCGGGGAGCCGCTGTCGATGGTGTACGTGCCTCTCGTGACGAGCTGCTTCGTCCCGCCGGCATCGACGTCGAACAGGCGCGCGTCGAGCTGGACGCGGTACGCGGCCGTAGCCACGTGAAGCGAGACCAGCGGCTGGCCCGCGATCGTCAGCGCACCGCCGCCGCTAAGATCGGCCACCGGCACGATGTAGGTCGCGAGGCTCCCTGGTACCGTGGGAGATTCCGGCGGAGCGGGGAGGGGCTCGAGCTGCTCGGCGCCCTCCATCACGAGCGGATCCCAGAAGAACCCGGACACCGGATCGGTGAGCGGGTTGACCAGTGTCGCCGCGCCGGGAAAACGCTTCGTGACGGTCGAGGTGGAGAGGGCGCCTAACGTCGGCACGGAGATCACGTTCGCCGCGTCGAACGGCTCGCTCCGCGGCCGCGTGAGCGCCGCGTAGACGCCGGCCGGCGGCGCGCCGACGCCCTTCAGGTAGTAGCCGAGCCACCGCTCGATGAGGCCGAGGACGTAGTCGATCTCGCCGGGCTTGTTGCTCGCTCGCGGATGCCCGATGTCCCCGAAGTAGGCCGTGACGGGGTACGCGGGGTCGATGGTCTGCAGCGCGAGCAGCATCCGCTTCGCCTCCGGGAGCGGGAAGAGATCGTCGGTGAACCCCTGAACCATGAACACCGGGACGCGCGCCGGCGTCGCCGCGTCCGACCAGAAGCGCCGCTGCCACCAGATGGAACGGTACCCGGCGAGGCCGTCCTCGATCTGGCGGAAGAGCGGATCGCTCTCGTTGGGCTCCTGGGCATCGATCCAGCCGTGCCAGGCGATGAAGTACGGCGGATAGTTCGGGTAAGCACCGTTGTGCAGCGGGTCGAGCCCCGACGCGTAGAGGCCGTTGATGTAGCTGAGCTTCGCACCGCCCGGGTGGTCCACCGAGAGGTCCTCCCGACCGTTAGGCAGGAGCGCCTGGAGCAGGTCGCTCCACGCGGCGATCGGTACGACGGTCCGGATCCGGACGGCCTTGTTCGCGGGGGTGGCGAAGGTGGGCTCGAGCGCGGCCAGCCACGAGTGCCCACCGCCGTACGACGCCCCGGTGACGGCGACCGCGTCGGGATTCAGCCCGTAATCGTCCACGTCGACCACCTGCGCGATCATGCTGCGCAGGTCGGCGACCTCGGCGTGGACGTCGACGAGGTTCACCTGGCCCCACGAGTTGCCGAAGCCGCGCGTCGAGTAGCGGAGCACCGCGTAGCCGTCGTCGATCAGCGGCTGCACGAGGTTCCCCGAGCTCGTCTTGCTCCCCGCGTAGCCGTGAATCATGACCACGAGAGGAACGGGAGGCGTCGCCGAGGTCGGGATCTGCAGCGTCGCGTCGAGGAGGGTGCCGTCGACGCTGCTCGCGAGGTAGCCGCTGCAGTTGCGAACCGCGGACGACCCGTCGTCGCAGTGAAGGCCGGGGAGGGCCGTGCCGGTGCCGGTGAAGAGCCCCGTCTGGTAGCTGTCGGGGCCGAACTCGCGCGGCGGCGGTGGGCCGACGTCGGGCTGAGCGGCCACGCGGGCGACGTGGGTCGTCAAGGAAGGGGCGACCGCGTCGTCGGTACAGGCGATCGCGAAGACGAGCGCGAGCAGGGCGAGCCGTCGCATCGTGAGCCTCCTGAAGCGCGAGGGCGACTGCCGTTCCGTTCATCTCTCATGGCTCGAAGCAAGAAACATGCGGCGCGCGTCGGGCTTGAGTCCGCCAGACGCGGACGGTACGTTGCTTCGCCGATGGCTGACCGCATCACGATCCGTCCCCTGCGCACCGACGCCGAGCTCCACTCGTGTGTCGAGCTGCAGAAGCTCACCTGGGGCGCCGACTACGACGAGTTCGTCCCGCCGAGCATCCTCACCGTCGCGCAGAAGATCGGCGGCGTAGCCGCGGGTGCGTTCGACGAGCGCGACGCGATGCTCGGCTTCGTCTTCGGGATGGCCGGGGTGCGCGAGGGGAAGATCATCCACTGGTCGGACATGCTCGCGGTGCGTCCCGACGCGCGCGACCGCGGCATCGGCCGCCGGCTGAAGGAGTTCCAGCGCGAGGCGGCGCGCGCGAGCGGCGCGGAGTCGATGTACTGGTCGTACGATCCGCTCGTCGCGCGCAATGCGCATCTCAACTTCAACCGGCTCGGCGTCCGCGTGGCGGAATACGTGGAGGACATGTACGGCAGCTCGGCGAGCGAGCTCCATCGCGGGCTGGGGACGGACCGGTTCATCGTCGCGTGGCCGTTGAATGCAGGGGTCAGGGGCCAGGCGGATGGAACCGCGGTTGACGCCGTTCCTGACGCCTGGCGGCTGGCCCCGGTCGTTCCGGACGAACCCGGAATCTCAGGCGCGACACAACCGGCCGTCCTCCGCGTCGAGATCCCGAGCGACATCGTGAAGCTCCGCGACGCGCGGCCGGACGAAGCCGCGCGGTGGCGCGCGTCGACGCGCACCGCGTTCCAGTGGGCGATGGCGAACGGATACGACGTCGTGCGCTTCCTGCCCGGCGAGGAACGCGGCTCGTACGTCCTCGAGCGCGCGCGAGGGCCGCGCTGATGCTGCGCATCGAGCGCATCGAGCTGCGCGAGATCCGGCTCCCGCTGCGCGAGCCGTTCAGGATTTCCTCCGGCGTCTGCGCGGAGCGGCGCATCGCGCTGCTCGAGCTCACCGACGCGAGCGGCGTCGCCGGGTGGTCGGAGTGCGTGGCCGGCGAGGAACCCAACTACAGCGCGGAGACCATCGACACCGCGTGGCACGCGATGAAAGAGTGGCTCGCGCCGCGCGTGCTCGGCCGCCCCGTCGACGGGCCGGAGCTGGTGCACGATCTGCTCGAGCGCGACATCGCCGGGCACAATATGGCGAAGGCGGCAATCGAGATGGGATGCTGGGAGGTGACGGCGCGGCTGCGGGAGACGTCGCTCTCCCGGCTCCTCGGCGGGACGCGCGACCGCGTGCCGACGGGGATCTCGATCGGGATCCAGTCCGGTCCCGACGCGCTGGTCGAGCGGGCGAAGCGCGCGGTGGCCGACGGCTACCGCAAGATCAAGGTGAAGATCCAGCCGGGGGCGGACGTCGCGTACGTGCGCGCGGTCCGCGACGCGTTAGGCAGCGAGGTGAGCCTGATGGCCGACGCGAACTCCGCCTACCGCCTCGCCGACGCCGCGCATCTCGCCGAGCTCGACGCGTTCGGGCTGATCATGATCGAGCAGCCCCTCGGCCGCGACGATCTCGTGCGGCACGCGGAACTGCAGAAGCGGCTGAAGACGCCGATCTGCCTCGACGAGTCGATCACCGACCTCGATCGCTGCGAGGACATGATCGCCCTCGGCAGCGGCCGCATCGTGAACATCAAGCCGGGTCGGGTGGGCGGGTTCACGCCGTCGATGCGCATCCACGACCTCTGCCAGCGGCACGGGCTGCCCGTGTGGTGCGGAGGGATGCTCGAGAGCGGGATAGGCCGGGCGCACAACATCGCGCTCGCATCGCTCCCGAACTTCTCGCTGCCCGGCGATCTCTCGCCGAGCCGGCGCTACTGGGAGCGCGACATCGTGACGCCGGCGTGGGACATGGATCGCGACGGGCTGGTGCCGGTTCCGCTGGGAAAGGTGGGGATGGGCGTCGCGCCGGACATGGGGCGCATCGACGACCTCACGGTGCGACGGGAGCTGCTCGTCGCGCAGCGGGGCAACCCGTGACGGCGCCGGCGCTCGCCCTGCCTGCGTCGATCGCGGCGCTGTTCGACGACGCGCTGCGCGACCGCCTGCTCGAGCTGCGCCGCGCGCTGCACGCGCATCCCGAGCTCTCGCACGAGGAGCACGACACCTCGCGCCGCCTGATCGAAGCGCTCGTCGCGCTCGGCGTGCGCGACGTGAAGCGCTGCGGCGCGACGGGAGTGGTCGCGCGGATCCCCGGGCGCAATCCGGGCGGGGGGGCGATCGCGATCCGCGGCGACATCGACGCCCTGCCGATCACGGAGGCCACGGGGCTGCCCTTCGCGTCGCAGACTCCCGGCGTGATGCACGCCTGCGGGCACGACGTGCACGCGACGTGGGCGGTGGGCGCGGCGGCGTTGCTGCAGCGCGACCCGGCGGAGCGCGACGTCGTCGTGATCCTGCAGCCGGCCGAGGAGCGCGGCGACGGCGCGCTGGCGATGATCGAGCAGGGCGCGCTCGACGGAGTGGGGATGATCTTCGGAGGCCACGTCGACCGGCGCTTCGAGGTGGGGCGCGTCGTCGCCGACGCGGGCCCGCTCGCGGCATCGGCGGACACCTTCGAGATCGAGCTCACCGGGCGAGGCGCGCACGCGGCACGTCCGCACGAGGCAGCCGACCCGATCGTCGGCGCCGCGGCGCTCGTCTCGGCGCTGCAGACGATCGTCGCCCGCCGGCTGAACCCGGCGACCGCGGGCGTCGTCACCGTGGGCACGCTCCACGCCGGCACCGCGCCCAACGTGATCCCCGATCGCGCGACGTTAGGCGGGACGATCCGGGCGATCGACGCCCCGTCCCGGACGCTGATGGTCGACGACGTGCGCCGCATCGCCGAGGGCGTCGCCGCGACGCACCGCCTCGACGCGCGCGTGACCTTCGAGCGCGGCACTCCGGCGATCGTCAACCCGGAAGGTCCGATCGCGATCGCCCGCGACGCGGTGACGTCGCTGCTCGGCGAATCGGCGCTCGTCCCGCTCGGGACGCTGAACATGGCCGCCGAGGACTTCGCGTATTACCTGGAGCGGATCCCCGGCTGCTTCCTGCGCATCGGCGCGCGCGAGCCCGGCGGGGAGTTCGTCGCCGCGCACTCGCCGAAGTTCGTGGCGGCGGAGGAAGCGATCTTCGTCGGCGCGGCCGTGCTCGCCTCGGTAGTGCGACGAGTGCCTCGTGAAACGGAACTGCGAGGAGTGAGACGACCTGGCGGGCGGTGAGGTGTGATGTTTCGTGACTCGTGCTTCGTGAAACGACCCTGCGATGGGTGAGGTGTGTGGGTGAGTGTCACGTGACTCGTGACATGCGTAGACTGCAGTTACCGCCGGTCACGAGTCACTCCCCACTCGTCCTCACACCTCACCGCCCGTAGTTCCGTTTCACGAGTCACTCCCCACGAAACCTCACACCTCACCCATCGCAGGGTAGTCTCACCGCCCGCGTCTCAGCACCAGACCCGGGTGCGCGCCCGTCACTGCCCGGTCCGCGTAGACGAGCGTTCCGTTCACCCACACCCGGTCGATGCCTTCGGACAGCGCGTGCGGGTCCTGCGGCGTCGCGCGGTCGATCACGGTGGCCGGATCGAAGAGCACGAGGTCGGCGTACATCCCCGGCGCGATGGTTCCCCGCTCGCGGAGCCCGACGTTGTGCGCGGCGAGGGAGGTCATCTTGCAGACGCCTTCCTCCAGCGAGACCACGTGCTGCTCGCGGATGTAGCGGCCGAGCACGCGCGGAAAGCTGCCGAAGCCGCGCGGATGGCGGCCATCGAGCTCGCCGTCGCTCGAGATGTTCGCGAAGGGCCAGGCGATGAGCTTCGCGATGTCGCGCTCGTCCATGCTCGTCGCGATGACACCCTGGCCGCCCCTGCCGCCGCTCTTCCGCGCCGCCTCGGATGTCGCGATGAGCCACATCAGCGTCGTCGCGGGATCGCTGTTTCGCATCCGCGCGATGTCGGCCACCGTCTTCCCCGCATACTCCGGTTGCGGCTCGAAGCGCGAGATGAGCAGCCCCTCCGGCGCGGCGACCTCGCGGAGGATGAACTCCGTCGTGTCGCGGTCGTCGAAGTTCCGCGACGGGTAGAGCACCGTCAGCGTCGACTGCCAGTAGGGGTACGGGTAGACGTCCATCGTCACGTCGACGCCGCTCGCGCGCGCCGAGTCGAGCTTGGCGAGGAACTGCGGGGCGCGACCCCAGAGCCCACGCATCGCCAGCTTGGCGTGCGAGATCTGCACGGGCATGTGGTTCACGCGTCCGATGTTAATCAGCTCGTCGGCCGCCTTGAACAGCTCGCGGTCCTCGCTGCGCATGTGCGAGATGTACCGTCCGCCGGAATCGGCGGCGACCCTCGCGAGAGCGACGACCTCGCTCGGGTCGGAGTAGATCCCCGGATCGTACTCGAGCCCCGAGGAGAGTCCGAGCGCGCCCGCGCCCATCTCGTGAGCGACGATCGCCTTCATCCGCTCGACTTCGGCCGGCGTCGCGACGCGCTTGAAATCCTCGCCGAGGATGCTGTCGCGCACCGAGCCGTGGCCGACGTACGACGCGACGTTGATCGCGACCGGGTTTGCCTCGAGCTCGGCGAAGAACCCGGCGAGCGGGATGCGCGAGCCGCCGTCCTGGCCGGCGATGATCGTCGTTACCCCCTGGCTGACGACGGCGAGGGCGCCGCGGTCCTTGTCGAGGCCGCGGTCGTGATGGCTGTGGGTGTCGATGAATCCGGGCGCGAGCGTCAGGCCGTGCGCGTCGACGACCGAATCGCCGGACTCCCGGCGCAGGTCGCCGACGGCGACGATGCGATCGCCGCGGATGCGTACGCTGCCGCTCCGAGCCGGCGTCCCCGTCCCGTCGACGATGCGCGCGTTGGTGACGAGCGTCGCGCGACCGGCGGGCGAGGGCACGCCGCCGCCGCAGGCGGCGAGCGAGAGGAGCAGGGCAGCGAGGGAAGCGACTCGGCGCATGGCGTCTTGTCCGGGCGTGGTCGGGAGGTAATTTCGGCGCGAGCCAATGTGCACCGGGAGCCGAGCCGCCGAAAGGCTCCCGATCCCTCCGCCACGCTCCGCCATCATGCCTTCATCCTCGCGCGGTCTCGCGCTCCTCGTCAGCGTCACCCTCGCCGCCACCGTGAACCTCCGCGCCCAGGGCGCGACCCGACCGGACTCCGTGCGCGCCGCGGCCGTCGACGCGGTGTTCGCCCGCTACGACCGCACCGACTCGCCCGGCTGCGCGTTAGGCGTCTACGAGAACGGGCGCGTCGCCTACGCCCGCGGCTACGGGATGGCGAACCTCGAGCTGATGACGGCGATCACCCCGCAGTCGGTGTTCGACATCGGCTCGACGTCGAAGCAGACGACGGCGATGTCGATCATGCTGCTCGCGAACCAGGGCAAGCTCTCCCTCGGCGACGACGTGCGGAAATACGTCCCCGAGCTGCCGAAGTACGAGCACACGGTGACCATCCGCCACCTGCTCACCCACACGAGCGGCCTGCGCGACTATCTCACGCTCTTCTCCCTCGCCGGGAGCGACGACGCCGACCTGACCACCAGCGACGACGCGCTGCGGGCGATCGTGCGCCAGAAGGAGCTCAACTTTCAGCCGGGCGAGCAGTGGCTGTACAGCAACTCCGGCTTCTTCCTCGCTTCGGTGATCGTCGAGCGGGTGAGCGGGAAGTCGCTCCCCGTCTTCGCGAGCGAGAACATCTTCACGCCGCTGGGGATGAGCCACACGCGCTACAACGACGACCACCGCGCGGTGATCCCGATGCGCGCCACCGGCTACGACGAGCGCGGCGACGGAACCTTCGCGACGGACATGTCCAACTACGAGCAGACCGGGGACGGCGCGATCCAGACGTCCATCGAGGACATGCAGAAGTGGGACGAGAACTTCTACACCGGCCAGGTCGGCGGGCGCGCCGCGCTCGACGCGATGCAGACGCCGATGGTGCTCAACAACGGGCGCAAGCAGACGTACGCGCTCGGCCTCGGCGTCGGCAGCTATCGCGGGCTGAAGACGGTGAGCCATGCCGGCTCGTGGGCGGGCTATCGCGCCGAGCTGCTGCGCTTCCCCGACAAGCACACGTCGTTCGCCGTGCTCTGCAACCTCGCGACGACGAACACGCCGCTGCTCGCGCAGCGGGTCGCCGACGTCTGGCTGGAGAAGTCGTTCACGAGCGCGCCGGGCTTCGTGGCCTTCACCCCGGCGTCGGCGGGTGCGAGCGGCGGCGACGCGCGCGCGTACGTCGGCCTCTATCGCAACCCGACCACGGGCGAGCTGCGCCGCGTCTCCACTCGGGGCGACTCCGTCCTGTTCGACGACATGAATCGTGCTGTGCCGCTGCAGGCGCTGGGTCCGTCGCGCTTCCACGTCTTCCGCGGGGGCGAGATCTTCTTCACCGACGTCACCGGCGGGCGCCGCTTCCTGTCGGCGGTCGACGCCGCCGGCGACACGACGCGCTTCGAGCGCGTGGCGGAGGCGACGCCCGCGCCGAAGGAGCTCGCGCAGTACGCGGGGAGCTGGTACAGCCCCGAGCTCGACGCGACGTACACGCTGCGCGTGGCGAGCGGGAAGCTGATCCTCGAACGCCGGCGGAGCGCGCCGGTGACGCTCCAGCCGACCTACGCGGACGCCTTCGCCGGCGATGGGCTGCTGCTCCGTTTCACGCGGCAGGGAGGGGCGCCGAAGGAGCTCCTCCTCGACGCGGGACGCATCCGTAACGTGCGGTTCATGCGCGCCGCGCCATGATGAGGGGCTGACCGCATCGTCCGAATCCTTCGCGAGGTCCCATGCCAGTGAGCGGTGATCGAACCCCGACCGTGCCGGAGCTGCTGTACCTCCTGCACGGGGACCCGACGGACCTCGCGGAGGCGCTCGTGGGGATGCGCGCGGCCGACGTCGCCGAGGCGCTGCGCGACCTGCATCCGGACGCGGCGGCGAAGGTGCTGGCCGCGCTCCCCTTCGATCTCGCCGTGCAGGTGTTCGACGAGCCGGAGCTCGAGGGACGGCGCTGCGACATCGTCCGGCTGATGGGGGAGAAGGCCGCCGGCCCGCTGATCGACGCGATGTCGTCCGACCAGCAGGCGGATCTCTTCCGCGAGCTCCCGGAGAAGGACCGCGGCCGCTTCCTGAAGCTGCTCGATCCGGGGACGCGCGCGTCGCTGGACGTCCTGCTGCAGTACGCCCCGGAGACGGCGGGCGGGATCATGACGACGGAGTTCGTCGCCGTGCCCAACGACTGGAGCGTCGAGCGCACGCTGCAGCACATCAGCCAGGTGGGGCGCACGAAGGAGACGGTCTACGCCATCTACTGCCTGGAGCCGGAGCGGCGGACGCTCGTCCACGTCGTCTCGCTGCGCGATCTGATGCTCGTCGGCGACCGCGGCGTCGCGGTGGGGACGATCGGCAACATGCGAAAGCCGCTCTGCGTGAACACGCGGATGGACCGCGAGGAGGTCGCCCGGCTGATCTCGAAGTACAATCTCCTCGCCGTTCCCGTCGTCGACGAGGGCGGCCACATCCTCGGCATCGTCACCGTCGACGACGTGATCGACGCGATCGTGCGCGAGCAGACCGAGGACGTGCAGAAGTTCGGCGGCATGGAGGCGCTCGACGAGCCGTACACGGAGATCGGCTTCGGGAAGATGATCCGCAAGCGCGCCGGCTGGCTGATGGCGCTCTTCCTCTCCGAGATGCTGACGGCGACGGCGATGCAGCACTTCGAGGGGGAGATCGAGCGCGCCGCGGTGCTGGCGATGTTCATCCCGCTCGTGATGAGCTCCGGCGGGAACTCCGGTTCGCAGGCGACGTCGCTGATCATCCGCGCGCTCGCGCTGCGCGAGGTGCGGCTGCGCGACTGGTGGCGGATCGCCGTACGCGAGCTCCCGACCGGGCTCACCCTGGGCGCCATTCTCGGCGTGATCGGCTTCGTGCGGATCGAGCTCTGGCAGCACCTCGGCCTGTTCGACTACGGGGTGCACCACCTGCTGCTGGCGGCGACCGTGGGGCTGGCGCTGATCGGGATCGTCGGCTTCGGCTCGCTCGCCGGCTCGATGCTCCCCTTCGTGCTGAAGCGGGTGGGCTTCGATCCGGCGAGCGCGTCGGCGCCCTTCGTGGCGACGCTCGTCGACGTGACCGGGCTGGTGATCTACTTCAGCGTCGCCTTCCTGATCCTCCACGACACGCTGCTCCGTTAGGCAGCGCCCGCCGTCCTAGGGCTGCTCGCGCACCATCCGCCAGCGGCCGTGCTGCGAGGTGAGCATCGGCGCGGTCGTCGTGAACGTCCCGACGATCGAATCGCCGGCGACGCGGCCGCGGAAGGTGGTGCTCACCGTGCATGCGCAGTCGGGGGCGATGTACGGCTCGAGGGCGCCGCTGACCTCGTCGGCCGAGAGCCCGACGAAGCTGATGGCGAGGAGCTGGCTGTTCGGCGAGTGCGCGAGATGCTGCTTGCCGAGATCGGCGGCCTGGACGACCGCCGTCGTGCCGCGCGGCTCCATGAGCACGTCGCCGGTCGCGCTGTCGGTGCCCGCGCGAAGCACGAAGGTGATGCTCCCGCCGCGCCCGGATTCGGCGCTCTCGTACTCGCCGCGCCACTTCCCGGCGAGAGATGAGATCAGCTCGCGCTCGCCGTGCAGGGGGACGGGGCTGGAGCGAACGTGTCCGCAGGCGGCGGCCATCGCCAGGCCGGCGGCGAAGACGAATCTGCGATCCATGTGGACTCTCCGTCGATGTGATCGAAGAGTGATGCCGCGAGGGAAAGCTGTCTGTAGGGGAACGCCCGAGCGGCGGGTTGGGGATCGCCGACTGACCCGCGTGGCGAACGTGAGCAGCTTGTGAGCACGACCCGTCCGCACGCTCACCCGGCATCCCCCGAGGGCACATGAAGCGCGTCCTGCTCGGCATTCTCGTCATCGTGCACGGGCTCGCGCACGCCGCGTCGGGCGTCTGGCTCGCTGCCGACGGGCCGGTGTGGATGATCACCGCGATGTGGGGGCTGGCGATGCTCGGCTACCTCGCGGCAGGCTTCGGCATGCTTCGCACGCCGGTGCTGCGCCGGTGGTGGAAGCAGACGATGGTCCTCGCGACGGTCGCGTCGATCGTGCTCTTCCTCACGTACCTGCACCCGCTCGGTCTGATCGGCAGCATCTTCGATCTCGTCCTGCTGCTCGTCGTGCTCGAGGGCGCGCAGGCCTTCATCGACGAGGACATCGCCGTGGTCGAGGCCGTCGGCGTGCGCGGGCTCGGTCATCCGTGGCTGCACCGCGCGGGATGGACGCTGGCGACGCTCTTCCTCGTCTACGCCGCCGCGGTGGTCGTCGCGCGCCCGACGTTCCTGCGCTGGGGAACGACGCCCGACGAGCGGATCATGCCTCTGCCCGGCGACGATCCGTCGATCGACGCGCGCTACCGCGTGGACCACGCGATCACCATCCGCGCCCCGGCGGACTCGGTGTGGCCCTGGCTCGTCCAACTCGGCCAGGATCGCGGCGGCTTCTACAGCTACTCGTGGCTCGAGCGACTCGTCGGCGACGAGGTGACGAACGCCGACCGGATCCACCCGGAGTGGCAGCAGCGTCAGGCGGGCGACACGGTCTATGCGACGCAGCCCGGCTACCTCGGCGCGTCACGCTTCGGCTGGCGCGTGACGCACGTCGTCCCGAACCGCGCGCTCGTGCTCGAGAACTGGGGCTCCTTCGTCCTTCAGCCGATCGACTCGACGACCACCCGGCTGATCATCCGCACTCGCGGGGAAGGGAAGCCGAGCGCGCTGGGACTCGTGCTCGGTCCGGTGAACGTGTTCGTGTTCGAGCCCGCGCACTTCATCATGCAGACGGGGATGCTGCGGGGGATCAGGGAGCGGGCGGAGGGGAGGGTGTAGGAGAGCCCGCACGGGGCGGTGCGGCGTGCCGTCCGTCACCATCGGCTCGTCGTACCGTGGCGAGGCTGCGGCATGATGTAAGGTTCTCCGCGCGGCCGGCATATCATCGACATGAGCCCCCCGCGCGGGACCGCCCGCCTCCAGTCCGCGTCGCTGTACGCCGGAGCGATCAGTGATCCGCCCGGCGAGGCGGCGCTGGTCGTACGCGTCATGCGCGGCGACCGGGAAGCACTGGGCGAGCTGTACTCGGAGTTCGCGCCCGGCCTCTACGCCGCCGCGTTCAGGCTGCTCGGCGAACGGTCCGACGCCGAGGACGTCACCCACGAGATGTTCGCCCGTCTGCCGCAGCTGCTCGCCGGATGGGACGCGTCGCGCGGAGCGCTCGGCCCATGGCTGCGCCGCGTCGCGGTGCGGCTCGCGCTGATGCGCCTTCGTTCCGGCCGCCGCCGCCGCGAGGTCGACGTCGACGCGGTGGCGAGCCTGCTCGCCCCCGCCGAGGAGCCGCACGAGCGTCTGACGATGGCCGACGCGCTCGGGCGACTGGCCGAGGAGCAGCGCGTGGTCTTCCTGCTCAAGGAAGTCGAAGGTTACTCGCACGCCGAGATCGCGACCCTGCTCGACATCTCCGTGCGCAACTCCGAAGTCCGCCTCTTCCGCGCGCGGCAGGCATTGCGCGCCTTTCTCGGGAGTCGCCGATGATCGCCGACCTGATGTCGCTCCATCCCAGCGATGAGACGCTGTCCCGGATCGCCGACCAGAACGATACCGATCGGATGCGCTCGCGCGCCGGTCGTCACGCCATGCGCTGCACGCGGTGCCGCGGCGAGATCGCCGAGCTGCACGCGTTAGGCGAGGCGGCGCGCGCGGTCCCGGTGCCGGACCTTCCCGCGACGCTCCGGGAGCGGATCGCGGCGAGCGATCTCGCGAGCGGCGAGTCGTCGTCACTCGCCGGTCTCCACGCGATCGGCGACCACGCGGCGCCCGCTCGCAGTCCACGGCGCCGTCGCGCCCTCGTCGCGTTCGCGGCAGCCGCCGCGCTCACGGCGATCGTCCTGGTCTGGCCGAGCGTGCAGCGCAGCGAGCTCGCCGCGGCGGACGCGGAGCGGATCACGATGTTCCCGCGCTACCCGCGAGCGGGAACGACCGTGCGCGTTCGCTTCGTGCCCCGCGCCGGCGTGCGGCCGACGGACACGCTCTGGCTTGAGGGCGACCTTCGCGTCGTGAACGACGACGGCTGGGACTGGCAGCCGGTCGGCGTGCCGATCGTTCGGGAGGGCGACGAATACCGCGGCCGCCTAACGCTCCCGAATGGTGCGCTCGGCGGGTCGCTCCGTCTGGTGGAGATGCACGTGCCGATCGCGGGCGATCACAGCTTCGGCACGCTGGTCGTGCTGACGTCGGACAGCGCAGACAGCCAGCGCCCGTCGCTCGATGCCCTCGAAGCGGCGACGGCGCGCGGCGTGGGTCCCTGGCAGAGTCGCGATCGGATCGCTGCGGAGTTCGTGCGGTGGGCTCCGGATCATCCGATGCGCTGGACGCTCGATCGTGTGAACTCTTCGGGCGGGATGCTCGACTGGCTCGGATACTTCACCAGCAAGGAACGGCGGTTCGCCCGACTGACCGCCACTCTCGACAAGCGGAAGACGATTCGCGCCGGAGAGCTCGCGGGCATGGTCACGCTGGCGTATCAGATCGAAGAGCCCGGCCTTGCCGCCGAGTGGAGCGAGCGGCTGCTCCGCGCTTACCCGCGCAGTCCGTGGTCGGTCGATGCGCGGATCGCGGAGATTCACGCGATGGAGCTTCGCGGCGCGCCTCGTGACTCGATCCTCCGGCTGATCCCCTCGCTCGATACCGTGTTGCGGTCCACTCGCGGGATCCCGGATGACCATTGGACGGCGCAGGATCTGATCGCGCGATACGAGGACTCGACGGCCGCGCGTCGCTGGAGACTGCGGATGGCCGCCGCGGGTCGTGGCGTCATGCCGTTCGATCTCACCGGGCGCCAGACCGCGCTCGCCGACCGCGAGCTGCGCGATTCAGCGGAAACCGGAGCGCGACGTCTGCTCGAGCGTCTCGCAGGCGTTGGCGGCCCCGATGCCGGCCGGACGCGGGCATTCATGTACGGCCAGCTCGGTTCGATCGCCCTCGCGCGTGGCGAACCGCGGCGCGTGATCGCCCTGACCGACAGCAGCCGCATCGACTCCTGCCGTTGGCTCGGCCGCGATACGCGCGCGCTCGCCTATCTCGCGCTCGGCGACTCGGCCAGCGCGCGGGACCTGCTCCTTCCGTTCGCCGGCGGCGAGTGGTCGGGCGCCGCGGCCGCGCAGCGCGCGCTCGGCCTGGACATGACCGATCCGCGCGTGAAGCAGTCGGCCGACTCCGCGGCCCGTGCGGCGATGAAGTGCGGGCGGTGAGCTCGGGGGCATGTGGCACGAGGCTAGCGCTGACTGCCATGTGGCACGAGGCTAGTGTCATGCTTCTGAGGCATGAGCCATGGGGCAGAAGGGCCGTGTGGCAGAAGGGCCATGGGGCAGAAGGGCCACTGCCACACGGCAGTCCTGCCACGTGCCACGTGCCGCCTGACCCTGACACTAGCCTCCTGCCCCATGGCCGTTCCCCCCTTTCCCCCACGCCACCAGCGCCACCCCCAGCGCGCCTAACGCGACCGCGCAGACGCCCGTCCACCGCGCCCCACCCCAGGCGATCGTCGCCGCCGCGGAGCCGAGCGATCCGCCGATGAAGTAGCAGACCATGTAGATCGTGTTGTACCGGCCGTGCGCCTCGGCGGGGAGGGCGTAGACGCGCGCCTGGTTCGAGACCTGCGCCGCCTGCGTGCCGGCGTCCAGCAGCACGACGCCGATCGCCAGCCCGGCGAGCGTGTGGCCGGCGAAGAGCATGACGAGCCACGCCGCGACGTTGACGAGGAGCGCGATGCCGATGGTCTGGCGGGGGCTGCGCCGGTCGGCGAGTCGGCCGGCGAGGGGCGCCGCGGCGGCGCCGACGAGGCCGATCAGCCCGAAGCCGCCGGCGACCGCGGGGCCGTAATCGAGCGGCGCCTCGCGGAGGCGAAAGGCGAGCGTCGTCCAGAAGGCGCTGAAGGAGGCGAAGCTCAGCGCGCCGATGAGCGCGGCGTCGCGGATCACCGGCTCGCCGCGGAAGAGCGTGCCTAACGATCGGAGAAGCGCGCCGTAGCGCAGACGCTCCGCGGCCGGGGGCGCGAGGGGAAGCAGGAGGCGGAGCACGATCGCGAGGACGAGCATCGCCCCGGCGCCGGCGCCGAACACCGTGCGCCAGCTCGTCGCGTGGGCGAGCGCGCCGGCCACGACGCGCCCGGCCAGGATCCCGACGAGGAGACCCGACACCACCGTCCCGACGACGCGCCCGCGCACCCGGGGCGCCGCCATGCCGGCGGCGGAGGGGATGATCAGCTGCGGCACGACGGTCGTCGTCCCGATCGCGAAGCTCA
This sequence comes from Gemmatimonadaceae bacterium, assembly GCA_013361935.1. Lineage (GTDB taxonomy): Bacteria > Gemmatimonadota > Gemmatimonadetes > Gemmatimonadales > Gemmatimonadaceae > JABFXC01. Next base: position 442 of record JABFXC010000007.1, on the reverse strand, counting down.
TCGCCGCGAGGATGGGCAGCGTCGGGCTCGCCGCGGCGCCCGCCAGCGCCGCCGCCACCGCAATCAGCAGGAGCACGATCAGCCGCCGCCGCTCGACGACGTCGCCTAACGGCACGAAGAGGAGCAACCCGAGCGCGTAGCCGGCCTGCGTCAGCATCGCGACCGCGCCGGCCGCGCGCTCCGTGGCGTGGAGCTCGGCGGCGATGTCGGAGAGGAGCGGCTGGTTGTAGTAGAGGTTCGCGACGCTGACGCCCCCCGCGACGGTCAGCAGCCAGATCAACCGTCGCGGCGGATACCCCGAGCGAGGCTCGCTCAAGACGTCGCGCTCAGCTCCTGCACCTCGCGCGCGCTCAACTGGAGCAGCGCGCCCGCCGTGTTCTCCTCGAGGTGCGCGACGCTCGACGTGCCCGGGATCGGCAGCATCACCCGCGAGCGCGCGAGG
>JABFXC010000003.1 GCA_013361935.1 Gemmatimonadaceae bacterium | reverse complement strand
CGGGGGAAGGAGGGCAGCTGCTGCGCGTGCGCGCTCCCGGCGCGGGCCGCGTCGAGGTCGCCGGAGACTTCACGAGCTGGCAGCCCGTCGCGCTCGTCCAGCAGGAGGACGGGTGGTGGACGACGACGCTCCCGATCGCCGCGGGGACGTACGAGATGAACGTCCGCCTCGACGGTGGCGAGTGGCTCTCGCCTCCCGGACTGACGACTCTCGCCGACGAGGCGGGTGGTGTCGTCGGCGTGCTGGTGGTGCCGAACCGCTGAACGGTGCGCCGCCTCACCGCCGCGCGGTGAGCGGAGCGGCTGGTGTGACGCGCCGGCTCGATGGTGTAGTCCATCTGCTGTACGACGAACGATGCGCGTGCGGTGGGACCAGGGCACGCGCGACACGCGGTCAAGGAGGAACAACATGCGGTACGTGAACTCGCTCCTCGCCCTCGCGGGGGCGTCGATGATCTCGGTGAGCCTCGCCGCGCAGACGCCGGCGAACGATCCCTCGGCGCGGCTGAGCGCGGTGCTTCCCGCGGACGTCGCGCAGCGCGTGCTCGCGACCATCGCGGATGCGCGCTCGCACGATCTCCCCGCGGCGGCGCTCGAGAACCGCGCGCTGAAGTTCGCGGCGAAGGGTGTCGCGCCGGCCGACATCGAGCAGTCGGTGAAGGATCAGGCCGCGCGGATGCAGCAGGCGAAGGACGCGCTCGAGAATTCGCGCGGCAGCAAGCCCGCGGACGACGAGGTCGAGGCGGGCGCGGAGGCGATGCGCCGCGGCGTCGACGGCGCGCAGGTGAGCGCGCTGGCGAAGAGTGCCCCCTCGGGGCGCTCGCTCGCCGTGCCGCTCTACGTCATCGGCAGCCTGATGGACCGCGGTCTCCCCTCGGACGCGGCGCTGCAGCGGGTGCACGACCGCCTGCTCGCGAAGGCGAGCGACGCCGACCTGGAGAAGATGCCCGCCGAGCTCCCGGCGCAGGCGGCCGCGGGTCAGGCGCACAAGCCGTCGACGACGGGGAAGGATCTGGCCGCGACCAAGCGTCCGGCGAACGCGGGCGGTCGTCCCTCGACGATTCCCGCGAACGGCGGCGGGCATGGCCGGCCGGCCGGAGCCGGGGCGGGCGCGGGCGCGGGTCATCGCCCCTGATCGGCTGATCCGGCGGCACGCACTGGCGAGTTGAAGTCGAGGCCCACATCGTGGTGATGTCACCGCGGTGTGGGCCTCCTCGCGTCGCCGCACCCGCGGGAACGTTTCTCGCGGCGCGCCGCGTTCGCTCGCCGGGCAGCAATCGCACACCAACCTCGCCTCGTACATGCGCACCACATCCGCTCTCGTCGCCCTCCTCGCGGCAGCCTCCGTCGCCGCCTGCTCCAACGACAGCAAGCTCCAGGACACCGCGATGCACGCCGGCGTCGCCGGAACGAACACCGACACCGCGCGCGAGACGGGGGCGGGAGGGACGGCGGGAGGCACCGCGGCCGGCGCGCAGGGCGCGTCGAAGGTGAAGACCATCGACGGCTTCAAGACGCCGGAGTCGGTGCGCTGGGACGCGTCGTCGAGCCAGTGGTTCGTGTCGAACATCAACGGCTCGCCGCTGGCGAAGGACAACAACGGCTTCATCTCGCGCCTCAAGGCCGACGGCACCGTCGACTCGCTGCACTTCATCCAGGCGGGAAAGAACGGCGTGACGCTCAACGGACCGAAGGGGATGGCCGTCTCCGGCGACACGCTCTTCGTCGCCGACATCGACGCGGTGCGCGCGTTCAGCAAGTCCACGGGCAAGCCGCTGACGAGCTGGAACCTCGCGCCGCAGGGTGCCCACTTCCTGAACGACATCGCGCTCGGCCCCAACGGCGACGTCTACATCACCGACACCGAGGTCGCCTTCAACGCCGACGGCTCGACGAGCCACACGACCACCGACCGGATCTTCATGCTCAACCGCGACCGCAAGGGCGCGAGCATCGCGATCCAGAACGACTCGCTCGGGCGTCCCAACGGCATCATCTGGGACGCGAAGAACGACCGCTTCGTCGTCCTCTCCTTCGGCGCGCCGACGGTCGTGGCCTGGGCGCCGGGGAGCAAGTCGGTGACGACGCTCGCCACCGGCAAGGGCCAGTTCGACGGCGCCGAGATCACCAGCGACGGCCGCATCCTCGTCTCGAGCTGGGCCGACAGCTCGGTCTCGGTGGTGAACGGGAACGCGTTGACCCATCTCGTCACCGGCGTCGAAGCCCCCGCCGACATCGGCCTCGACCCGGCGCGCGGCCTGCTCGCGATCCCGCTCTTCAACAAGGGGCAGGTGGAGCTGTACCAGCTCGGCGGCCGTTAGGCTTCCGAGGGGCCAGGGGCCAGGCGTGAGGTTACTGCGTCGACTGCCGTCAACGCCGTTCCTGACGCCTGGCCCCTGGCCCCTGCAGTCTCTCCGATAGCCAGACGGCCGCATCGCGCGTCGCCGCGTCCGGCAGCCAGTGGCCAGTCTCGTACCAGCGGAGCTCCTTCGGCTCACCGGCGGCCTCGAAGAGACGCGCCGCCTGCTCCGGGCGGACGGTGCGGTCGCGGGTTCCGTGGACCATCAGCAGCGGCCGGCCCTCGAGACGGCGCACCGCGCGGATCGGATCGGCGACGGTGCGCACGAGACGCGTGAAGGGCGTCCCCTCGGGGAGGTCCCCGCCCGCGGCGAGGATCAGCGCCTTCGCGTGATCGCTCCGCGCCGCGACCATGACGCCGATGAACGAGCCCATCGAGTAGCCGACGACGGCGAGGCGATGGCCGTCGACCTCGTCGTGCTCGGCCATCCACTCGAGCGCCGCGCCGCACTCGGCGAGCGCCGCGCGCCACTGCGAGACGAGCACCAGCGGGTTGCGCACCGCGTCGAGCTCCACCGACCGCTCGCGCTCGCCGTGCAGCGGGAGATCGATCGAGAGCGACGCGATCCCCGACTCGAGCAGCGTACGCCCGACCGAGTCGGCCATCTGCTCCTTCCGCGAGCCGTAGCCGTGCAGCAGCAGCGCCGCCGGCGGACGGACCTTCGCCGTGGGGAGCAGCAGCACCGCGGGCACCATCTCGCCGATGAGTGGGATCTCGAGCACGATCCGCCTCCCGTCGCGGATCCCCCGCGTGCTCTTCACCGCCGCGTCGCGGACCGACAGCTTCTTCGCTCGCGTGATCATCGGAGGCTCCGGGCGCAAGAAACAGACTAGACCTCCGCGGACGGCTCGCGCGCCTGTCGCCGTGCCGCGGTCCCGCGGCGCCACCGTGCGCTGAGCGTCGTGCGACGTGCCGGGATCTCCGACATCGCGGGGGGGGGGGGCGGGTTGCCTCTTTCAGGAAACAACCATGGCAACCGCGACTCTCCCGACCTCCCGCCCTCCCCGCGATGTAGCCAATAGCGGACCCCACGAGAGAGTCCTCGCGCACGCCGCGCAAAGGCACGCCGCGCAGAGGCACGCCGCGCACGGGCACGGCATGCTCGCTGCATTTCCCCGCCTCATGTCGTCCATCGCCTACGAGCTCGCCCGCTGTCATGTCTGTGGAGGTGCCGACACGGACGAAGTCGCCGACGCGGAGGAGGTGCGCGCGGAGGTCGAGGCGCTGTGGGAGTTTCACACGCGGCGGGTCGCCGGCGCGACGCCGCCGGAGAAGCTGCTCGATCGCGCGGCGTTCTCCGAGCCGCCGCCGGTGCGCGTCGTGCGCTGCCGCGCCTGCGGGCTCGTCTATCGCAATCCGCAGGAGCGCGCGAGCGCGCTCGCCGGCATCTACGAGGCGGACGCCGGCGTCGGCGACGACGTGCTCGCCGCCCTGCTCGAGACGCAGCGCCGCTCGTACCGCGCGCAGGCGCGCCGGCTGACGCGGATCGCCGGCGGCGTGGGCACCGGGCTCGAGGTCGGTAGCTACGTCGGTGCCTTTCTCGACGCGGCGCGGCGCATGGGATGGCGCTTCGAGGGCGTGGACGTCAACGAGGGTGCTTCGCGCTTCGCGCGCTCGAAGGGGTTCGCGGTCACCATCGGCACGATCGACGACGTTCCCGCGACGCGGCGCTTCGACGCGGTCGCCGTCTGGAACTGCCTCGACCAGCTCCCCGACCCGCGGCACGTGATCATGCGCGCGCGGGCGATGCTCTCGCCGAAGGGCGTCGTCGCCGTGCGCGTGCCTAACGGCGAGGCATACGCCCGCTGGCGCGAGGCCGCGGAGCACGGCGCGGCGGCGCCCCTCGCCCGCGCGGTGCTCGCCCACAACAACCTGCTCACCTTCCCCTACCGCTTCGGCTTCACCCTCCGCTCGCTGCGCCGCCTGCTCCGCGACGCGGGGCTCGAGGTCGTCCACGTCGAGGGCGACACCCTCGTCCCCATCGCCGACGAGCACACGAAGCGCTGGGCGCGCGTCGAGGAGCGTGCCTTGAAGGGCGCGCTGCGGCTTTTCCGGACGCTGCACCTCACGCCGGTCACCGCGTCGCCCTGGCTGGAGGTCTACGCGCGGTCAGGGGCCAGGGGCCAGGCGTGAGGAACCGCGTCGACCGCAGTTGACGCAGTTCCTTCCGCCTGGCCCCTGACACCCGCTCTACCCGACCGCTTCCTTCGCCAGCGGCCGCACCATCGTCCCGTTCGGGAAGTAGGCGTTCTGGATGTACTCGCCGACCATGCGCTGGGTGTTGAAGAAGCTGCCGTTCAGCGCGATCGCGTTCCGCGAGAGCTCGGCCCAGCGGTACGGCAGGCCATAGTACAGCGGCAGGATCACCTGCTCCAGCTTGCGGTAGAGATCGACCGCGTCGTGCGAGGGGTCCTGCGGGAGCGCGCGGTCCTCGCCGATCGCCCAGCCCGTCACCCCCTCGACGCAGCCCTCGATCCACCAGCCGTCGAGCGTGCTGAAGCTCGGCACGCCGTTCATCGCCGCCTTCATCCCGCTCGTGCCGCTCGCCTCGAGCGGACGCAGCGGGGTGTTCAGCCAGACGTCCGATCCCGAGGTGAGGATCCCGCCGAGCGTCATGTCGTAGTTCTCGAGGTAGACCACCTTCAGCGCGTCGCCGAGCTTCGTGCTCGCCTCGTAGATGCGCTGGATGAGCTGCTTCCCGAACTCGTCGTGCGGGTGCGCCTTGCCGGCGTAGACGATCTGCATCGGGCCGACGCGGCGCGTCATCTCGCGCAGCCGGTCGACGTCGGTGAAGATCAGGTCGGCGCGCTTGTACGGCGTCGAGCGGCGCGCGAAGCCGATCGTCATCACTTTCGGGTCGAGCTCGACCCCGGCGCGGCGCTTCACCTCGCCGAGCATCACCGCCTTCGACGCGGCATGCGCGTCGCGGATCTCCTCGAGCGGGATCTTCACCGCGTAGCGGAGATACAGGTTGTTGTGCCGCCAGCGCGGGATCTGCCGGTCGAAGAGCTCCTGGAACGCGCGCGAGGTCCACGTCACCGCGTGCACCCCGTTCGTGATCGCCTCGATCTCGTGCTGGGGGAACATCTCCCGCGACACTTCCTGGTGGCGCATCGCGACCGCGTTCACGTAGCGCGCGAAGCGCAGCGCGAGCACGGTCATGTGCAGCCAGTCGCCGTCGAGCGCCTGCGCGCGCCGGAGCAGATCGACGCGCTCGGCGCCGAGCAGGCGCGACGCGAGGTCGATCGGGAACTTGTCGTGGCCCGCGGGCACCGGGGTGTGCGTCGTGAAGACGACCTGCCGCCGCACCGCGGCGACGTCGGCTTCCGACACCTCCTGCTCCCACTGCCGCCCCTCACGCTGCCGCTCGAGCAGGGCGAGCGTCGCCAGCGAGGCGTGCCCCTCGTTGAGATGGTGGACGACGTCCCCGTCGATGCCTAACGCGCGGAGCATCGCCACCCCGCCGATGCCGAGCACGATCTCCTGCCGCAGCCGGTACTCGGCATCGCCGCCGTAGAGCGTGTCCGTGATGCGCTGGTCGTCCGGCGTGTTCTCGGGGAGCGCGGTATCGAGCAGGTAGACGGGGACGATCGCCCCGCTCACCCCGCGCACCGTGTACTGCCAGGCGCGCACGTGCACGGTGCGTCCCTCGATCTCGACAGTCACCCTCGGCTGCAGCGCCTCGAGCTTCTCCTCGGGACGCCAGTCCACCGGCGTCTCGGTCTGACGCCCGGACTGGTCGAGGTGCTGGACGAAGTAGCCCTTCCGATGGAGAAGGGTCAGCGCGACCATCGGCGCGCCGAGGTCGGCCGCGGACCGGATGGTGTCGCCGGCGAGAACGCCGAGCCCGCCGCTGTACGTCGGCACGGCGGTCTCGAGTGCGATCTCCATCGAGAAATAGGCGATCGTTGAGCTTGATCTGTTCATCAGAAGCTGAGTGTCTGGGCGACGCGGGCGGTTTCGGCGCAGGCGGTTTCGCGCTCGTGGCTGAAAGCAGGAGGCTGAAAGCTGAAAGCCTGCAGCCTCCTGCCTATGGCCTCCTGCTTCCTGCCTCCCGCCGCCATTCGGACGATTACCGCGGAGGCGAGGTCATCATGACGCGAGCGTCATGACCTTTCCAACACCGCCACGGGGAATTGGTTCAGGACGTCAGCGAGAGCGAGGATCGTGCTTCCGCCGTCTGATACGGAACGTACCGCGGTCCCGGCCAGCGCGCACACATAGCTTCCGGCGAGCTCGGCCGGAAGCTGGATGCGCGTGTCGCCCCATGCGGAGACACCCACGGGAGCTCGCTCCGCTCCACCGAGCGCGGCCGTCAGCCGCGGCGCCACGGTGATCGACGCGCGATCGCCGAGCCGGCGGGCGAAGGCGACGGTGTTGCCGGCGCGTGCGCCGGTGATCGCGAGCGGCTCGTATGCGCCGTCGCGGTAGAGCGCCATGTTCCGCGCGCGCGACTGCAGTGCGCGCCAGGTCACGAGCAGCTTCGTCCGATCGTCGGCCGGCGCGGCGGCGAGCTCGCGGACGAGCGCGCTCCGGGAATCGTCCGACGCGTCGTAGCGCTTCGCGAGCTCGTCGAGCAACGCCCCGCGCCGCTCGAAGTCCACCGGGCGCCGGTTGTCCGGGTCGACGAGCGCGAAGTTCCAGAGCTCGTCGCCGCGGTAGAGATCGGGAGTGCCCGGGGCGGTCATGTGCAGCACGATGCGCGACAGCGACGTCCAGCGGCCGAGCCGGTCGACGCTCGCGGCGAAGCCGGCGACGTCGCGCAGGAGCTCCGAGCGCGCGCCGCCCTTCGTCGGCAGCAGCGCGGCGATGAATTCCTTCAACGCGCCCTCGTACTCCTCGTTCGGCTCGGTCCACTCCGTGTGGAGCTTCGCCTCCTTCACCGCCTTCAGCATGTACTCTTCGACGCGTTCCCGCAGCGCGCCGAGGGTCTTTCCATCGGGCACCGCCTCCGGCTCCTCCGCATCGACGGGCCAGATGCCGAGCAGCGTCTGATAGAGGAGGTACTCGGTGTTCGAGTCCGGGACGACGCCGCTCTTCGCGCGCTTTCGCAGCGGCGCGTTCATCGCGCGCCACCGCGTCACCGCGTCGGTCCAGCGCTCGGGACGTTCGGCGAGCGCGTCGATGCGCGCGCGGACGTCGGCGCTGCGCTTGGTGTCGTGGGTGTTCGTGCAGAGCAGATTGCGCGGCCAGCCGCGCGCGCGCTCGGCGTTCGCCGCGTGGAAGCGTCGTACGGCATCCTCGAGCTCGCGCGCCGGCTCGCCGCCGACCTCGTTCAGCGAGACGAGCGGGACGTACTGGTAGAGCGCCGTGTCCTCGACTCCTTTCGCCGTCGCCGGTCCGCTCGCCTGCTGCAGCTTCGCGACGAAGCGCAGCCGCGCCTCACGGTCGCCACCCGTCGCCGGCTCGAGCATCACGTCGCGGAGGAAGGCGATGGTGTGCGGGGCGATGCGCCCGCGCCTCGTGCACCGCTCGACGATCCGCTCCACCACCGCGCGGTCGGCCGCGCCCGGCGAGCCGGGGCGCCCGTCGATGTAGGTGCGATAGACGGGAAAGCAGGCGAGCCACTCGGTGAGCGCTTTCGCCAGCCGCGCCGCGCCGAGCGCGCGCGCGCGCGGGTCCTTCTTCGCGATCGGAAGCAGCAGCGCGGCGAGCCCGCGGACGTCCGGCGCGAGGGCGCCGCCGAGGATGCGCAGCTTTCCGTGGATCGCCGCCTGCTCGAAGTCCTCGAGCGGCTCGCGCCGCGTTCCCGGCCGCAGCGAGTGATAGAACTGCGTGATCGCGCGCGCTCCTTCCGCGTCCACGAACACCGACTCGAGATCGTTGAGGAACTCGTAGCCGGTCGTGCCCTGCACCGGCCACTCCTCGCGCAGCCGCTCGCCGCGGGTCAGGATCTTCTCGACGAGGATCGGCAGCTCCGGGTCGCCGAGCTTCCCCGCGGCGCGCGCGTCGCCCTCGCGGCGCAGGCGCTCGAGGTAGCCGAGCGGATCGAGCAGCCCGTCGACGTGATCGACGCGCAGCCCCTGCACTTCCCCGTCCGCGACCCAGCGCAGGACGGTCGCGTGCACCCCCGCGAAGACCTCGTCGCGCTCCATGCGCAGCGCGATCAGCTCGTTGATGTCGAAGATGCGGCGATAGTTGATGAGCCGCTGCGCGCGCCGCGAGAAAGCGAGCCGTTTGGGCTGC
>JABFXC010000135.1 GCA_013361935.1 Gemmatimonadaceae bacterium | reverse complement strand
GCGTCGCAGGTGCCGGACACGCTGCCGACCGCCGCCGGCGTGCTGCCGCCCTCGGTGAGCCGCGAGGCGGCGGCGCGCTACAACGCGCCGGCGGCGCTTCGCGTGAGCACGCCGACGACGATCGAGAGCGGCCGCGTGGTGGACGGCGACGTCGCCTCGCTCGAAGCGCCGCTGACGATCGCCGGCGTGGTACGCGGCAACGTGACCGCGATCAACGCGGACGTGACGCTGCGCGCGGGGGCACGGGTGGACGGCGCGATCCTCGTGGTCGGCGGTGTCGTGGCGGGGCTGGAGGGCGCGCGGGTCGGCGGCGAGGTGCGCGCCTACCAGGCCGCGCTCCGCTTCACGCGCGAGGGGGAGTCGATCGTCATCGACGAACCCAGCGCCGTCGAGCCGCTGCTCTCGTGGATGCACTTCCGCGACCGCCAGGAAGCCGAGAACGGTCTGCGCGTGCGCAACTACGCGACCTACAACCGGGTCGAAGGGCTCCCGATCTACGGCGGGCCGTTCATCACGCGCCGAGTTCCGGGGGGCCGGGTGACCGCGGAGCTGTTCGGCGTGATCCGCAGCGCGGACAACTTCGCCTGGACGAGCGAGAACATCGGGCACCGTGCGACGCTCGAGGCGCGGAGCGATGGTCAGGTGCAGCTGTTCGCGGGCGGGCGGCTGCAGGACGTCGTGGACGCGATCGAGTCGTGGCAGATCTCGAACAGCGAGGCCGCGCTCGGCAGCTTCCTGCTGCACCGCGACATGCGCGACTGGTATTCGCGTCTCGGCGGAACGATGTACGTCGGCGTCGCCGACGCGCGCGGGGCGTCGGTGACCGCGTCGCTCTCCGACGAGCGCTGGGCGTCGCGGCGCGAGCGCGATCCGTGGACGCTCTTCCGCGATACCCAGCAGTGGCGGCCGAACCCGACGATCGACGACGGCCGCTTCCACATCTTCCGGCTGACGGGGACGCTGGACACGCGGAACGATCCGGTGAACCCGCGGGTCGGGTGGTACGTGCTCGCGGAGCTGGAGCACGGCACGGGGGAGATCACGAGCTTCGGCGCGCGGTCGTGGATCTCGCCGACGGACGGGCCGCTCGTGCCGCCGCGGGCGGACAGCTACCGCCGCGGGTTCCTCGATCTGCGCCGGTACAATCGCGTGTCGCCGGAGACGCAGCTCAACGGCCGCGTCGTCCTCGCCGGCTGGCTCGGCGGCGATCCGCTTCCGATCCAGCGGCAGCTCTCGCTCGGCGGGATCGGGACGCTGCCCGGCTACGACTCGCGCGAGCAGACGCCGGGGGAGGACAAGCTGTCGTGCCACGGCGTGGTGGCGGCGCCGGGGAAGCCGGGGGAGTGCGACCGGGTGGCGCTCGCGCAGCTCGAGTACCGGATCGATCTCGGGCTCGAGCGCTTCCGGCGCAACGTCGTGCCCATCTGGTACTCGGAGGCGGCGGTGGTGGTGTTCGTCGACGCGGGGCGCGGCTGGCGCGTGGACGACCGGCGCGACATTGGGCTCGGGGTACGCGGCGGGCGGATGCCGCCGCTGAACACCTTCCAGAGCGACGTCGGCGCGGGGGTGGATCTGTCGCTGTTCGGGGTGTACGTCGCGAAGGCGGTGTCGGTGAAGGACGAGCCGCTCAACGTCTTCGTGCGGCTGAAGCACCGCTTCTAGCGTGCGGCGAGCGACCGTCTTCGGCGCGCTGGTCGCGCTCTGCCTGACGCTCGGCGCGCGCGCGGCGCCGGCGCAGGGCAGCCCGCGGCTGGACCTCGCGCTGCCGGCGCAGGAGGCGCTGCTCCGCGAGGGTCCGACGCTGCGCGGCACCGATCTGCTCGCCGATCCGCAGCTGCGCGATCTCGTGCGCAACGGATTTCCGGCGCGGTTCACCTTCCGCGTCGAGCTCTGGTCGACCGGCGGCTTCTTCAACGACCTGACGGCGAGCACGGTGTGGGACGTGATCGTCCGCTACGATCCGCTGGACAAGGTCTACCAGGTGGTGCGGATCGCCGGCGACCGGGCGGTGACGTTAGGCAGCTTCGCCGACGTCGCCGACGCGGGCGTCGCGGTGGGGCGCGCGGTGCGGGTGCCGTTGAACGCGCCGAACCGCGGCCGGTTCTACTACAACGCGGTGCTCGACGTCGAGGTGCTCTCGCTGAGCGATCTCGACGAGCTCGAACGCTGGCTGCGCGGCGAGCTGCGGCCGGCGGTGAGCGGACGGAGAAATCCGGGGACGGCGCTGACGCGCGGGGTTCGGACGCTGGTCGTCCGACTGCTCGGCGGCACGCGGCGGCACTTCGAGACGCGGACCGGGACGTTCCGCACTTAGGGGCCGGGGGCCAGGCGTCAGGAACGGCGTCAACTGCGGTTGCGCCGTCCCTTCCGCCTGGCCCCTGGCCCCTGACCCCCGCAGCTACAGCGTCTTCTCGAGCTGGTGGAGCACGTCTTCGCCGTAGAAGAGGCGGATGTAGCGCGCCTGCGTCGGGGTGAGGCGACGCACGGCCCAGCTCAGGTGGACGAAGTGCGGCTCGAGCGGGCGGACCATCGGGTGCATCCCGATCTCGTCGGGGAGATGGTTCGACTTGCGCGTGTTGCAGGGGCTGCACGCGGTGACGACGTTCGTCCACTCGTTCGTCCCGCCACGAGAGATCGGGATGAGGTGGTCGCGCGTGAGCGTCTCGCGCGGCTTCAGCTCGGCGCCCGTCCGGCCGCAGTACTGGCAGCGGTAGCGATCGCGAGCGAAGAGGAAAGTGTTGGTGACCTGACGACGGAAGCGGCGGGGCACATGGACGAACGCCTTGAGCCGGATAACCGCGGGACGCGGCATCGTCAGGCGCTCGGAGTGCACCGCTTTCCCGGCGTCGGCTTCCACGATCTCCGCCTTCCCGTCGATGACGAGACGGAGCGCGCGACGCAGCGGGACCATCGTCAGGGGCTCGAACGACGCGTTCAGTGCCAGACAGCCAACGATCACGAACGTTCCTCCCTGTGCGGCGTGAGGTGGAGCGAGTCCCGCTGGATGCGGGGACGCTTCCTCTTACAAGAACGACGACCGCGCCCGCCGACCCGTTACGCCCGCCGATCGCGCGCGGGACGACGCGGGGCGCGGCCCCACGGACAACAAAACGCCCGGCGTAGTTCGTCCGGGCGTCTCGACAGGTCTCCTCGCATCGTCAGGCGGACTCTCAGCGAGTCGCGCCCGCTGTCGCGGGAACCGGTGTGAGCCACCCGTGCGCGTCGGGGACGCGCCCGGTCGCGATCCCCATGTACTGCTTCTGGATCGCGAGGGTGATCGGGCCGGGCTTGCCTTCCCCGACCGGAATCCGGTCGACCGAGCGGATGGGCGTGATCTCCGCAGCGGTACCGGTGAAGAACAACTCGTCGGCGACGTAGAGCATCTCGCGCGGGATCTGCTGCTCGCGAACCGTGTAGCCGAGATCGCGCGCGATCTGAGCGACCGAATCGCGAGTGATCCCGTTGAGGATCGCCGACGCGAGCGGCGAGGTATAGAGCGTCCCGTCGCGAACGATGAAGAGATTCTCACCGCTCCCCTCGGAGACGTACCCGAAGGTGTCGAGCATGATCCCCTCGGAGTATCCGTCCTGCCGCGCCTCGGCCTTGGCGAGCTGCGAGTTGAGGTAGTTCCCGCCCGCCTTGGCGAGCGTCGGAAAGGTGCTCGGCGCAGCGCGGCGCCAGCTCGAGACGCGGACGTCGACACCATTCTCCAACGCGTCGTGGCCGAGGTAGGTGCCCCAGTGCCAGGCGATGATGAAGGTCTCGACCGGGATGCCGGTCTGGAACACACCCATCTGCTCGCCGCCGCGGATGACGAGCGGGCGGAGGTAGCAGGCGTCGAGCTCGTTCGCGGCGACGGTGTCCACCGAGGCCTGGACGAGATCCTCGAGGGAGTGCGTGATCGGCAGCCGGTAGATCTTGCACGAGTCGAGCAGGCGGCGCATGTGCTCGCGCAGCCGGAAGATCGCGGGGCCGTTCGGGGTGGAGTAGCAGCGAACCCCTTCGAAGACGCTCGACCCGTAGTGGACGACGTGGCTCATCACATGGATGGTCGCGTCCTCCCAGGCGATGAGCTGTCCGTCGCGCCAGATCTTCTGCGTCCGTCCGTTGGTCGGTGTCGCCATGGCGTAAAGCTAACTTCGCGGAGGCTGGGGGCGCCATGGTGGGGGGCCAGGGGCCAGGCGTGAGGAACTGCGTTGACTGCAGTCGACGCGGTTCCTTCCGCCTGACACCTGGCCCCTTCAGTCCGCGCTCACCGCTCGATTCCGTGCCCATTCGCGGAGGTCGTCGAGCTTCTCGGCCATGGTCTGCGAGAGGGGGCGCGTCTCGTCGATCTCGTGGAGGAGGATCTCGCTCGACAGCGGCTTGCCGGCGGCGAAGGCGGAGTAGAGGCCGGAGACGATGGCCTGCTCGATCTCGGCGCCGCTGAAGCCCTCGGTCGCGACGACGAGTGCCTCGAGATCGAAGGCGGCGGGATCCTGCTTGCGCTTGCGCAGATGGATCTCGAAGATCGCGCGGCGCGCATCCGGCCTGGGGAGGTCGACGAAGAAGACCTCGTCGAAGCGGCCCTTGCGGATGAACTCGGGCGGGAGCTTCGCGACGTCGTTGGAGGTCGCGACGACGAAGACGTCGCCCTTGCGGTCCTGCAGCCAGGAGAGGAAGGTGCCGAACACGCGGCGCGAGACGCCGCCGTCATCCTCGCCACCGCCATCGGAGAAGGCCTTCTCGAGCTCGTCGATCCAGAGGACGATGGGGGCGAGACGCTCGGCCATCTGCATCGCGCGCTTGAAGTTCTTCTCGCTGTCGCCGACGTACTTGTCGTAGAGATTGGCCGGGTCGAGCTTGAGCAGGGGGAGCCCCCATTCGCGCGACACGGCCTTCGCGCAGAGACTCTTTCCGCAGCCGGGAACGCCGAGGAGCAGCACTCCTTTCGGGAAGGACAGCCCGAACTGCTGCGCGCGCACGGGGTCGGCCACCATCGCGCGGCGCTTGTCGAGCCACTCCTTGAGACCGGTGAGCCCAGCCACGTGGCCGAGGTCCTCCGCGGAGCGGTGAAACTCGAGGAGCCCGTCCTGCTCGACCGCCTGACGCTTCGCGCTGATGACGCCGGAGATGTCGTCGTGGGTGATCGCGCCATCGTCCATGATGAGCTTCGTGACGACCTTCTCCGCCTCGAGGAGGGTGAGCCCCATGAGATTGTTGACGAGCTGCTCGATCTCGGCGCGCTCGAGCTCGACGCGGAGGTTCATGCGCGCGGCGTTGTCGCGGACGCAGCGCTCGAAGAGCGCGCGGTAGTCCTCGAACGACGGCGGAGCGAGCCGCCTCGTGGTGGCGTGCACGCGCAGCCGCTCGGGGAGCCGGACGTCCTGCCCGGTGATCACGACGGCGCCGCGGCGGCGATTGAAGCCGAGCACGACATCGCGCAGCTGGCTGACGACGAGGGGATCGTCGAAGTGGCGATCGAGCCCATCGAACTGGAAGACGCCGCTCCCCTCACGCTCGACGATGGCGAGCGCCTTCGCCGGATCCATCGCCGGCTCCTCGCCGACGTCGACGGTGGGCTGCGTGCTGCTCATCCCGCGGCGCAGCCCCTTGCTGCGCGACCACGAGTAGTAGTGCAGCGAGAGTGACGACGCGATCTGCTTGAGTATTGCCTCGACGCGATCTTCCTCGACGGTGTCGAGGATGATGAGGCCGTACCTCGATCTTATCAGAAGTTCGAGTTCCTGATTCAGATCCGTCGACATTTGTCGGGTCGCGGGGGTGATTGGTGAAGCTGCGGGGCGGGAGAGGAGTACCGTTGAACCGGCGGGGCGGAGGGCGGAATACCGCGGGGCGGGGCGCAGAGAGCGGGAAGAAACCTGTTCGGAAAGTGGCCGACTGCGGCGCCATAGGCGCCGCGCGTCGGCCACGGTCCGTATGGGTACTTTCGAAACTTCCGCCCTCCGCGCCGCAGTATTCCGCTCCCCGCCCCGCCCTTTCCAACGGTACCCGCCCCGTTGTTTCAGAGGCTCCCGCCCCCGTTCTCAGCGCGGGGGCCTGCTCCCATGGACGAGCGGGTCGTACAGGTCGTCATCCTTCGCGCCCACGCCGCGGGCCAGAGCGAGGGGCCAGGCCAGGTCGCCGACCTGCTTCTCGTTGTGGCCGTCGGAGCCGAGGGAGAGGCGGACCCCCGCGTCGAAGGCGCGGCGGACGAAGCGCTCGTGGGGGCGATAGCGGTTGGAGATCTCGAAGGCGATGCCGGCGCGTTTCAGCGCGGCGACGGCGCGCTCCTCGCGCGGCTCGGTCCAGAGCTCCTCCAAGGGGATCTTCCGCAGCGCCATCGGGAGCAGCGTGGGATGCGAGAGGATGTCGACCGCCATCTCACCCGCGAAGCGCTCGAGGTTCGCGACGTGGACGTCCATGTAGTCCTGCGGATCGAGCCCCGCGGGCCAGGGGCTCGAGAAGGCGTGCAGGAGGCTGCCGTCGCGGAGCCAGACGGCGTGCAGACTTCCGAGCCGGTGCGTGAAGCGGCGCAGAAGATCGTCGGGGATCTCGCGCCAGACGTCGCAGTGCCAGCAGAACTCCCCGCCGCGGAGCACGTCGTGCTCGTCGAGGGCGTCGAGGTAGCGCTCGACGTCGGCGGCGTCGTGGAGGGCGCGGTCGATGTCGCCGGAGATGTGGTCGGCGACGCTGGGGCGGACGCCCTTGCCTTTTACGACGGCGACGAGCTGCGCGACGGTGAGGGCGCCGTCGGAGAAGGTCGTGTGGGCGTGGAGGTCGACCGGATGGAAGCTCATCCCCTAAGGCCGCTGTCCCGCGAACGGATTCGTCGAGTCGCGACGCGCGTTAGGCGTCGCCGGCCGCGACGGCTGCGGGAGCGGCACGCTCCCCGGCGTGACGCGCGCGCCGTGGGTGGTGTCCGCGGGCTGGACGCCCGGGGTCGCGCCGGTCGAGTCGAGGACGCCGGTGAAGGGGGAGTGCACGGGGCACTCCTCGATCGGCTCGGTGCCCGGGATGTAGAACTCGGTGGTGACGACCTCCGGCGGGCAGAAGGGGTTCTTGAGCTTGGCCGTGGTGCGATCGATCTCGCGGACGACGATCCCCTCGGGGCGCGGCCAATCCGGGGGCGCGGGCTTGCGCGAGTAGACCTCCTTCATGAACGCGGTGTACGCGGGCGCGGCGAGGACGCCGCCCTGCGCGTTCGACTTGATCTTCTGCGGCTTGTCGAGCCCCATCCAGAGCCCGGCGACGAGATCGGCGGTGAAGCCGATGTACCAGACGTCGGTGCCGTCGTTGGTCGTGCCTGTCTTGCCGCCGGAGGGGATGCGGAAGCCGGATGCCCACACCGACTGATACGCGGTGCCGTGCTGGACGACGTCCTTGAGCATGTCGACCATCAGCCAGGCCTCCTCCTGCGAGAGCACCTGCGAGCGCACCGGCTGCGGCTCCCAGAGGACGTTGCCCTTCGCGTCCTCGACGCGGAGGATGCCGATCGGCGCGGCGCGGGTGCCTAACGTCGAGAAGGCCGAGTACGCGGCGATCATCTCGATCGGGTAGACGTCGGCCGAGCCGATGTGGATCGAGGGATAGGGCGGGATGTCCGTCGAGAGCCCGAAGCGGCGGGCCATGTCGATGACGCTCTGCTCGCCGAGCTCGATGCCGAGGTTGATCGTCGGGATGTTGCGCGAGAGCATCAGCGCCCGGCGCATGGGGATGGGCCCCTCGAACTTGAGATCGTAGTTCTGAGGCGTCCACGTCTGCCCGTTGCCGAGGTCGCGGACGATGGGCGAGTCGTCGAGGATGTACGACGCGGGGCGTCCGTTCTGCACCGCGGTCGAGTAGACGACTGGCTTGAAGGTCGAGCCGGGCTGGCGGAGGGCCTGCGTCGCGCGGTTGAACTTGGAGTCGTCGAAGTCGCGGCCGCCGATGAGGGCGCGCACCGCGCCGGTACGCGGATCCATCGCGACGAAGGCGCCCTGCAGGTACGGGGAGTTCGCGCCGTTCTCTTCCCCGCCCGCGGCGCGGGCGACGTACTGCTCGTACGAGATGTGGCTGTACTTGCCGTACTCGCCGCCCTCGATCCTGCGGAGCTGTCCCTCCATGGCGCGCTCGGCGGCGCCCTGCATGTCCATGTCGAGGGTCGTGTAGACCTTGAGCCCCTGCTCGTAGAGCTGCTGCCCGAACTGCGCGTCGAGCTGGCGACGCACCCACTCGACGAAGTACGGCGCGACCTCGCCGGACTCCGT
The DNA here is from genome assembly GCA_013361935.1 of Gemmatimonadaceae bacterium. Lineage (GTDB taxonomy): Bacteria > Gemmatimonadota > Gemmatimonadetes > Gemmatimonadales > Gemmatimonadaceae > JABFXC01. The sequence continues at coordinate 18,084 of JABFXC010000135.1, read as the reverse complement.
CTTCGCGCCGAGCTTGAGGGGGAAGGCCATGGCGAGGCGGGCGTCGGCCTCGGAGATCTTCCCGTCGTGCTGGAGGAGGGCGACGATCGTGTTGCGGCGCTGGACCGCGCGGTCGGGGAAGCGGCGCGGGTTGTAGCGCTCGGGCGCCTTGGGGAGCCCGGCGAGCGTCGCCGCCTCGGCGAGGTTGAGGTCGCGGACGGACTTGCCGAAGTAGCGCTGCGCCGCGGTCTCGACGCCGTACGCGCCGTTGCCGAGGTAGATCTGATTGAGGTAGAGCTCGAGGATCTTGTCCTTGCTGTAACGGGCCTCGATCGCGCGGGCGACCTTCGCCTCCTTCAGCTTGCGGACGAGGTTCTTCTCACGGGAGATGCGCTCGGGAAAGACGTTGCGGGCGAGCTGCATCGTGATGGTCGAGAACCCCTGGGCGTAGCCGCCGGCGCGGATGTTCTTGAGCCCCGCGCCGAGGACGCGATACCAGTCGATGCCGGCGTGCTCGTAGAACCGCTTGTCCTCCGTGGTGAGGAAGGCCTCGCGGACGACGCGGGGGATGTCGCGCAGGGGGACGAGAGTGCGCCGCTCGAGGCCGATCTCGGCGATGAAGCGCCCGTCGGCGGCGTAGAGCTTGGAGGTCTGCCGCGGGGTGTAGTCCTCGAGCACGTCGATCGACGGGCAGGCGTTGTCACGGCAGACGAGCGCCCACCCGGCGTAGAGCGCGCCGAGGGCGAAGGTGACGAGGAAGGTCGCGACGACGAGCACGGAGCGCACGAGGCGCGGGTGGCGTCGGCGAAAGTCGCGAAAGAAGGCCACGGAGAGCGGACGGAAGCTGGTAGACGAGAAGCTAACCCGCGGCGCGGGTGGACGCACATGGCGGCGTCCCTCCTGTCACATTCGACCCCGCGCGGTCTATTTTTGTGCCATGGCCGAGTCCCTTTCTCTCCTCGACGAGCTCTCCTGGCGCGGACTGCTCTACCAGCATACCGACGACATCGCCGACTGGCTGCGCGAGCCGCGCGGAATCTACGCGGGGTTCGACCCGACGGCGGCGAGCCTGCACGTGGGTCACATGGTGCCGGTGATGGGGCTCGTGCACGCGCAGCGCGCGGGGCACAAGCCGGTCGCGCTCGTCGGCGGCGGGACGGGATTGATCGGCGACCCGAGCGGACGGAGCAGCGAGCGGCAGCTCATCACCGTCGAGCAGGTGGAGGAAAACGTTCGCGGGCTGCGCGGCCAGCTCGAGCGCTTCCTCGATTTCAGCGGGCGCTCCGCGGCCCGCGTGCGGAACAACGCGGACTGGCTGCTGAAGCTCGGCGCGATCGACCTGATGCGCGACGTCGGGAAGCACTTCACGGTGAACTACATGCTGGCGAAGGACTCGGTGCAGTCGCGGCTCGACGCGGGGATCTCCTACACGGAGTTCTCGTACATGCTGCTGCAGTCGTACGACTTCCTGGAGCTGAAGCGGCGCGAGGAGGTGAGCGTGCAGCTCGGGGGGAGCGACCAGTGGGGGAACATGACGGCGGGGATGGAGCTGATCCGCCGCTCCGGCGCGGGTGAGGCGCACGTGCTGACGATGCCGCTGATGATGAAGGCGGACGGCACGAAGTTCGGAAAGAGCGAAGGGGGCGCGGTGTGGCTGGACGCGCAGCTCACCTCGCCGTACCGGTTCTACCAGTTCTGGGTGAACTCCGACGACCGCGACGTCGGGCGGCTGCTCCGCTTCTTCTCGCTGCTGCCGCGGGCGGAGATCGAGGCGCTGGAGCGGGAACTGGCCGAGCACCCGGAGAAGCGCGAGGCGCAGCGGGCGCTGGCGCGCGACGTCACGGCGCGCGTGCACGGGGAGGACGCCGCGCGCGTGGCGGGCGAGGTGAGCGCGCTCCTCTTCGGGGGCGCGGACGCGCGCTCGCTCTCGCTGGGCGCGGTGGAGGCGCTCGGCCGCGAGATCACGACGGTGGAGTCGCCGCTGCCTTCGGAGAGCGCGGACGTGCTCGACCTGCTCGTGAGCACGAGCCTCGCGGCGTCGCGCGGGGCGGCGAAGCGGCTGGTCGAGCAGGGGGGCGTGTACGTGAACGGCGCGCGCGTGGCGATGAACGCGCGGACGATCGACGGCGGGACGCTCCTCGCCGGCGGGCACGCGCTGCTGCGGAAGGGAGCGCGGGACTACGCGCTGGTGAGGTTCGTGGGGCGTTAGGCGGTCGGCTCTTCGGTTTTGGAGCCTCGCCGAGGCGTGGGCTCGGGTCGCGTCGGGGTTCAGGGCGTAGGCCGGCATCGCGCGATTTGTGGTGGGAGCTCACCGAGGCACCGAGATTTTCCGAGAGCGCTCATGATCTCGGTGCCTCGGTGAGCTCCCCAGCTGAATCGCGCGATCTCGCCGCCGAGACGGAGCTCGACGCGACCCGCGCGACGGCCATACGCGCCCCTCGCAAGCCCGATGAGTGGTTCCGCGGGGGCGAGCCGCAACGCAGTTTTGTGAATGCTCCCTTCGATCAGCGGCAGCGAGCGCACGCCAGCGCTCGCGCTCCGCAACGCCATGCTCGCGCTCGCGCTGCTCGCGTGCGCGCCCCGTCCGCAGGCGGTTCACGAGTCGTCGCCCGCGCACCCCGCAACCGCGGCGCCCGTCACGCCGGCGGAGCCGGGGTTCGACGACTTCGACCGGCAGGTGCTCTTCAAGGCGCTGACCGACCAGTCGTTCTACGTGCAGCTCTCGCCCGAGATGATCGTGCGGAAGGTCCGCTACGCGGGTGCGGACAGGTTCGTGGTGCCGGCGTACCTCTTCTCGCCGCGCGACACCGCCGTGAGGCACGCGACGATCATCATGGTGCACGGTGGGGTGCACGGCGATCTCGACGACGGCTACGTCTGGCAGATCCGCTCGCTGGTCGGCGAGGGATACGTCGTGATCGCGCCGGAGTACCGCGGAAGCACCGGCTACGGGCGCGCGCACTACGACGCGATCGACTACGGCGGGAAGGAAGTCGAGGACGTGATCGCGGCGCGCGAGTATCTCGCCGGCTTCGTTCCCTGGGCGGACACGTCGCGCCTCGGGATGCTCGGCTGGAGCCACGGCGGGTTCATCACGCTGCACTCGATCTTCCGCCGTCCCGAGCTGTTCAGGGCCGCCGTCGCGCACGTGCCCGTAGCCGATCTCGTGTCACGGATGGGGAGTCATTCCGCGGGATACCGGAAGATCTTCGCGGATCAGCCAGGATTCGGCGGCCCCGTGGAGACCCACCTGCAGAGCTACGTCGCGCGGTCGCCGGCGTCGCACGCGCGCGAGCTGAAGGTTCCGCTGCTCGTCCACGCGGCTGACAACGACGCGGACGTCTTCATCGAGGAGAACCACCACCTGCGCGACTCGATGGTGGTCGCGGGGAAGGACAAGGCAGGGCTGTACACGTATCGCGAGTGGCACGATCCGCCGGGCGGGCATGCCTTTTCGCGGCTGCAGACGCCGCAGGCGATGGAGAGCTGGACGGAGAGCACGGCGTTCCTGCGGCGCTACCTCGCTCCGCAGCGCACCACTTCGCTCCGCTAGGGCCGGACGCTCGAGATCGAGTCGGCCGAAGCTCTGTAGATGCCCGTGCAGCTCCGGCCGAGCGCGATCGTGTCGGCGAACGCGAGCCGGCGCGGCGGCGGGTGCCAGGCGGCGGGCGGGCCGGGGGGCGGGGACGCATCCTTCATGTCGTAGAGGACGAGGAACGCGTCCTTCGCGCCCCACTGACCCACCCGGCGCGCGACACGATCGAGATAGGGGATCGTGACGTCGCTCATCTCGCCGAGGCCGTGGATCGTCGCGGGGTGAGCGACGAGGACCCAGAGCCGGCCAGCACCGCGAAAGGCGTCGACTTCGCGCAGGTACTCCCGCCACGCCAGGCGATGACAGCCGCCGCGGACGACCTGGCCGTCGGCGAAGGGCACGCGCCCGCGATACCACTCGAACACCTGCTCTCCCCCGTAGTAGACGTACAGCTGATCGCCGGGACGTGCGCGCGCTTCGAGCACGTGAAGCAGCGGCGCGACGTCGTTCGGGCTGTACGGCAGCTCGGTGACCGCGTAGAAGGCCGGCGCCCCGACGACGACCGCCGCGCAGAGAATCCCCGCACGATGCACCCAGCCGATCGGGGACTCGACGAGCGCCATCACGCCGGCGACCACCACGAGCACGAGACCGGGCACGAGAAAGAGCAGGACGCGCCCGTTCCCGGCGGCGATCTTGTTCAGCCCGGCGACGGTGGCGTCGACGGGATAGATGCCTAACGCGGAAGCGGCGAAGACGACGACCACCGGGGCGACGAGGGCGACGAGCGTCACCGGACGGCGCCGGGCGAGCACGATGCACCCGAGCACGAACATCCCGACGCCGAGCGCCGTCACCGGCATGCCGAGCGGATCGCGGAAGAGTCCGTAGAGGTTCACGAAGGGCCAGCCCGCATCCGCGAGCGTACGCGGCGGGAGCGGCCAGAACCCGTCGCTCCAGAAGCTGCGCATGTACGGCTGCGATTCGGGCTTCAGACTGTGGAGCGTCACCACGATCGAGGGGATGCCGCTCAGGGCCCACATGACGCACGCGGCGACCGCCGGCCAGCGCAGCGGGATCTTTCCCTGGCGCACCGCGAGGGCGAGCGCGACGGCGACACCGGCGAGGATGAAGAGCGATGGCTGCGAGAACCACACGGCGACCGCGCCGAGCACGCCGAGCCGCAGCCAGTGGCGCGGCGCGGCGTCGTGCGTGGGGACGCGGAGCGCGAGCAGCAGCAGCAGGCAGGCGAAGAAGATGTCGCCGCCGTACTGCTTGGCCTCCGACGCGTAGTAGATGGGGCGGCCGAGCACGGCGAAGAAGGCGAGGGCGAGCAGCGCGCCGTTCACGTCGAGCACGCGGCGGGCGAGCGCGTAGAACAGGGGCAGCGCAGCGAGCGCGGTGAGGATCGAGTAGAGCCGGAACGCCCAGTCGTGGGCGCCGAAGGCGAGCGTCGCGACCTTCTCGACGAAGAGGAATCCCTTCGGCGCGATCTGGGCGTAGTCCAGCGGCTGGAGAAGCCCGGCGAAGGAGCGCGCGGAGACGTTGCGGGCGATCGCCGCCTCGTCGATCCAGAAGCTCCCGCGTCCGAAGAACTGCCAGAGCCGCAGCAACGCGCCGAGCACGATGAGCGCGGCGGAGAACGCGCGCCTCCGCTCGTTCGTCACCCCGCGTCGAGGATCTCGAGCGCGCGCTCAATCTCGGCGCTCGTGTTGTAGACGTGCGGCGCGAGACGGAGCGCGCCCTCGCGCAGCGAGTGGGCGACGCCGGCCGTCTTCAGCCGCGCGGAGTCCGCGGCGGAGTCGCGCGTCACGATCGAGACGATCCCGGCACGGCGCGCGGAGTCGGCGGGCGTCACGAGCGTGACATCGCGCTTCGACCCGGCCCAACGGACGATCTCCGTGGCGAGCGATTGCACGCGCCGCGCGACCGCCGCGGGCCCGAGCTCGTGCAGCAGCTCGAGGCTCGCCCCCAGTCCGGCGAAGTCCTGGAAGGGGATCGTGATCACCTCGAAGCGCCGCGCGTCGTCGCGCCAGGTGAGGTCGTAGTCGAGCAGGCGCGTGAAGTCGTCGGACCCCTTCACCGCCATCCAGCCGACGGGCTGCGGGTCCAGCTGCGGCACGAGCTCCGCGCGCACGTAGGCGAAGCCGCTCCCCCACGGGCTGAGCAGCCACTTCTGCCCGCCGCAGGCCATGATGTCGATCGAGCACTCGCGCACGTCGAGAAAGTCGGCGCCCAGCCCCTGGATCGCGTCGACGATGAACCAGATCCCGCGCTCGCGGCAGAGCGCGCCGATGCGGCGCAGGTCGCTCCGGAATCCGGTGGAGAAGGCGATCCACGACACGCTGACGGCGCGCACTCGCGGCTCGCGCTCGATCGCGGCGATCAGCGCTTCCTCGTCGGGGAGCGCGCCCGCCGGCGGGATGCGGCGCAGGGTGACGCCGCGCTTCTCGAGGGCGAGCCAGGGGTAGACGTTCGCCGGGAACTCGCGGTCGTGGACGAGCACGACGTCGCCGCTCGCGAACGGGAGCGCGCGCGCGGCGATGTTCAGCCCGTACGACGTGTTCGTCATCAGCGCGATCTCCCCCTTCGCCGCGCCGATGAGGCTGGCGACGAGCTCGCGCGTGCGCTCGAGCATCGCGAAGTTCTTCGCGTCGTCGATGCGGAAGGGCTCGATGCGATCGTCGACGATCTGCTGCGCCGCGCGCACGCCGCGCTGCGTGAGCGGTCCCGTGGACGCGTTGTTCAGGTAGACGCGCTCGTCGCGGTCCGCCCAGGGGAACTCCGCGCGGCGGAGGGCGGCGACGTCGATCGCGTCGGACATGGTCAGCTCCCGAGGCGGCGCTCGAGGGCGAGCGCCTGGCGGCGGAAGCGCGGATCGAGCGCGTCGCGCAGCGCGTCGCCGAGCAGGTTGAAGCCGAGCACCGCGGCGCCGATCGCGAGCCCCGGGAAGAGCGACGTCCACGGCGCGCTGCGCAGCTGCGAGAGGTCGCGGCCCTCGGCGATCATCGAGCCCCAGCTCGGTGTCGGCGGGGCGACGCCGAGGCCGAGGAAGGAGAGCGCCGCCTCGGCCATGATCGCGCCGGCGACGCCGAGCGTGGCGGCGATGACGACGGGGGCGACGACGTTAGGCAGCACGTGGCGGAGGACGATGCGCACGTCGCGCGCGCCGAGCGCACGCAGCGCCTGGATGTACTCGAGCTGACGGACGACGAGCACCTGCGCGCGGACGATCCGCGCCATCCCCGCCCAGCCGACGACGCCGATGGTGAAGAGCACGACGCCGAGCGAGGGCTGGAGCGCGGCGACCATCGCGACGAGGAGCAGCAGCGTCGGGAAGGCGAGGGTGACGTCGGCGAGTCGCATCACGATCTCGTCGACCCACTTGCCGTAGAAGCCGGCGACGAGCCCCGCCGTCACGCCGAGGGCGAGGGCGATGGCCTGCGAGAGGAGGCCGACGGCGAGGGACACCCGCGCCCCGTAGACGAGCCGCGCCCAGACGTCGCGCCCCTGCACGTCGGTGCCGAGCCAGTGGTCGGCGGAGGGACCGCGCAGCTGCTGGAGGAGGTTCACCTGCAGCGGATCGTGGTGCGCGACGAGCGGCGCGGCGATCGCGCCGAGCACGAGCAGCACCACCACGGCGACGCCGCCGACCGCGCGCGGATCGCGCGCCAGGCGACTCCAGAACGAGGGTCTCATCGGGAGAGAAATGTCGCGGCCGCGGGGGCGAGCCGCCAGTGAGCGACCGCTCTACCGCGACGGGTCGCGAAGCTCGTCCGGCGTCCCCGGCGGCTGGCGGCGCCAGCGGCGGTGATGCCAGAAGTACTGCTCGGGCGCGCGTCGCACCCATCGCTCGAGGGTCTTCGTGTACTCGGCGACGACGGCGTCGACGTCCTCCTCGCGGTTGCCGGTGTCCTGCACGGTGACGCGCTCGAAGCTCAGGACGTAGCGGCCGTCGGGCTGGCGGAGCGCGCAGCCGAAGACGACGGGGACGCCGAGGCGAAGCGCGAACACCGCCGGACCGCGGGGCGTCTTGGCCGGCATCCCGAAGAAGGGGACGAAGGTCGAGGCGAGGCCGAGAACGCCCTGGTCGGAGACGAAGGCGACCGCGCGCCCCGCGCGGAGGGAGCGCGGGGTGCGGCGCACCGCGTCCGCGTCGTGGACGACGCTCATCCCGATCCGCTGCCGCGTGCGCGTGAGGTAGCCGTCGAAGAGCGGGTTGGCCATCCCGCGCGCGACGACGTCGAGCCCGACACCGCGCGCGGCGAGATACGCGCCGCCGAGCTCCCAGTTGCCGAGGTGGCCGGTGACGAGGATGAGCCCCTTCTTCGCCTCCATCGCCCGCTCGACCGCAGACCAGTTCTCGACGCGCGCGAAGAGGTCGAGAATCTGCTCGCGGCTGAAGCGCGGGAGGAGCGCGGTCTCGATGGTCGTGCGGCCGAGGTGCGCATACGAGGCGCGGGCGATCTGCTCGACCTCGTCGGCGGAGAGTCCGGGAAAGGCGGCGGCGATCTGCCGGACGACGACGTGCCTGCGGATGCCTAACGGCGAGTAGCCGAGGGCGCCGATGCGCTCGCCGAGCCGGCCGGCGCGCTCCCAGCTCATCGTGTCGAGCGCGCCGATGACCCCGCGCAGCGCGGCGTACTGGAGGCGGTCGGAGAGCGTCGGACCCTTCGGCTTTCCCTGTTCGCTCGACGCGGCGCTCACGATCCGGCCACGCGCGCGGCGAAGTCGCGGGTCTCGCGCGCGACGCGCGCCCAGTTGTAGTGCGACACGACGGCGTCGCGCGCCGCGCGGCCCATCGCCTCGCGGCGCGGAGCGTCGGTGAGCAGTGCGCGGAGCGCGGCCGCCACGGCGCCGGCATCCTCCGGGGGAACGACCAGCCCCGTCTCCCCGTCGCGCACCGCGGATCGCACGCCCCCCGAATCGCCCGCCACCGACGGCGTGCCGCTCGCCCCCGCCTCGATGAACGAGATCCCGAATCCTTCCACGTTCACTCCCCTGTCCAGTCTCGACGCGCCCAGATACACGGTCGCGGTCGCGTATGCCTCGGCGATCTCGTCGTCGCTCAGCACGCCGGCGAAGATCGTCCGGTCGGCGACGCCGAGCGACGCGGCGAGCGCGCGCAGCCGCGGCTCGTCGTGTCCCTCCCCGACGAGAAGATAACGGAGCGTCGGCAGCTCCGGCGCGAGGGCGGCGAGGGCGCGGATGCCGGCGTCCTGGCCCTTGTGCGGGACGAGCCGCGCCACGGTGAGGATCAGGGGCGCGTCGCCTAACGCGAAACGGGCGCGGAGGGAGCCGCCGTCGCGATCGGGACGGAAATGTGCCGGGTCGGTGCCGAGATCGATCTCGGCGACCGGGGGCGGCTCGTCGACGCCGACCGTGGCGAGGACCTCGCGAGTCACCCGCGCCGTCCACTCCGAGTTGGCGACGATCCCCGCTGCCGCGCCGAAGATGTGCCGCGCCGTCAGGCGTTTGAGCCAGCCGCGCGACTTCTCCCGCTCGCGGAGGACGTCGCCGCCGTTCACGTAGAGGAGATACGGCTTGCCCGTCCGCCGCGCCGCCCAGTGCACGGCATAGCCGACGGGGCGGACGTTGCCGCAATGGATGACGTCGTAGTCGTCGCGATGCGCGACGAGCCAGCGCGCCCAGCGGAGCTGGTTGGTGATGAGCTTCGCGTGCGCGAAGTCGAAGGGCTGCCGGTCGATCGGATAGCGCTCCGCGGCGTCGAAGCGCGCGGCGCCCGGCGAGGCGACGGTGGAGACCGCCATCTCGCCGCCCGGCCAGTGGCGCGCGAGCTCGACGTGCCGCCGCGCCATCCCCCCGCGATCGGGGAGGAAATCCTGGGTGACGAAGAGATGCCTCACAGCGGGAACACGTAGGGCGCGCCGGTGAGGAAGTGCGACACGCGCTCGTCGTAGCTGTGATGCTCGCGGACGAAGTGCTCGCCCATCTCGCGGATGCGCCGGCGTCCCCGCTCGTCGGCGAGCCAGCGGGTCGCCTTGGCAACGCAGTCGTCGAGCGAGTCGTACCAGACGCAGTGCACGCCGTCGGCGAGCATGCGGTTGGCGTCGCGACCACCCTCGCCGAGATAGCAGCCACCGGCGAGCATGACGATGAACATGCGGTCCGTGTAGAACGGATGCCCCTTCGCGTTCGACGCGGTGATGCCGAGGGTCAGCGCCGCGCTCGAGCAGACCTCGGCGAAGGCGCGGCCCTCGACGGGGGCGCCCGCCCAGTCGAGCTGTCCGCGCCACTTCTCCCAGCCGAGCCCCCAGACCCGCAGGCGGACGTGCTTCGCGAGCTCGACGAGGAAGCGCGCGCGCTCGGGATCGTACCCGGTGCCGAGGAAGGCGACGTCGGTGGCGAGCTCCGGCCTGGGCGCGGCGGGGACGATGTCCACGTCCGCAGCGAAGGGAAGAAGCCGCGCGTCGTGGCCCATGGCCCGCCACTCGTCGACGAAGGCGGGAAGCCAGAGCGTGCGCGCCTGCCGCGCGACGGCCGCGATGTGACCGATGTCCGGACGGACGTCGACGTGCGTGAACCACTGGGCGTCGCTGTACCACATCGCGTTGGCACGGTCGCGCACGAGCCGGTCGACGGTCTCGAGCTCGAGGCCGAGGCACTTCGAGAGGAGGACGAAGTCGGGACGGAAGCGCTCGGCGCGCCAGACGACCCAGCGCTGCGCGGCGCGGCGCCCGACGGTCCGGGCGAGCCGGCGGTCGTCGAGGAGGAGGACCTCGTGGCCGGCCCTGCCTAACGCGCGGGCGAAGCAGGACTCGATGCGCCAGCGCCGCGCGCTGCCGAGCACGAGGACGCGCACGACTACCGCCGCTCGTCGAGCGCCCAGAGCCGCGCGTACTTCGCGGCGACGCTCATCGCCGCGAGCACCGCGAGCACCAGCCCGTGCGGACCGTCGCGGAAGCCCCCGCGCATCAGGTACATCGAGACGAAGCGCGCCGGCGGCTTCACCGCGACCGCGAGGGCGCTCGTCCGCCGGCCGCGCGCGTGCTGCTGCTCCGCCCACCAGCGGCTGTAGCGGTCGAACTTCTCGAAGTACTGCGCGAGGGAGTCGTAGGTGTAGTGAAGCATCGGCGCGGCGAGGGCGCCGACCGCGCCCTTCGTGACGACGTGCTCGTGCACCGGGCGCTCGTCGTAGCGGAGCGCGGCGCGGAAGAGCCGCACCGGACGGTCCTTCTCCCAGCCGCCGTGCCTGATCTCGCGGCGGAGGAAGAAGTTGCGGCGGCTCACCCGATATGCGTCGCGCCCCGGCGTCGCGACCGTGGCCGCGATCTCCGCGGCGAGCTCCGGGGTGCAGCGCTCGTCGGCGTCGAGGACGAAGATCCACGGATGCGCCGCGCGCTCGATCGCCGCGTTGCGCTGCGCGCCGATGGTGCGGAAGGGATTGGTGAAGACCGTCGCTCCCGCCGCCCTGGCGAGCGCGATCGTCTCGTCGCGCGAGTCGTTCTCCACGACGAGCACCTCACCGGCCCACCCCACGACGGTGGCCACGCACTCGCGGATGTGCGCCGCGGCGTCGCGGGCGGCGATCACCACCGTGACGGGTGCGCGCGCCCCGCTCACGTCACCCATTTCGAGCGATCGCGCGCTGCGTCGGTGACCTGCGCGAAGGCGTCGATCATCGCGCGCTCGGTGAAGGCGCGCGCGACGCGGTTGTGCGCGGCGTTCCCCATCGCCGCGCGGCGCTCATCGTCGGCGAGAAAGCTCGTGACCAGCGCCGCGGTGCTCGGCGCGTCGCCGGGCGGGAGGAGGATCCCGCCGATCCCGTCGGCGACGAAGCGCTGCGCGGTCTCGCTGCGCTCGGCGAGCACCGGCACGCGCAGCGCCAAGAGATCGAGAAATCCGTACTCCGCGTCGTCGCTCGACGCCACCACCCAGCCGAGGTCCGCGGCGCGGAGGATCGAGAGCCGGTCCTCGCGGTCGCCGAGATAGGAGACCATCGGGCTGATGCCGAGCGCCGCGGCGTGCATGCGCAGCCCCTCGTCGTCGGAGCCGGGGCCGAGCACGGCGAGGCGGAGATCGGGATGGCGAGGCGCGAGGAGGCCGATCGTCCGGAACACGGTGGCGATGCGGGCGCGGGCCGAGGGATCGTAGAGGCAGGCGATGAGCTTCACCCCCGTCCCGGCGACGCCGATGGTCGCGCGCTGCACCGGCTTCACCGCCGCGTAGCTCTCGGCGTCGACGCCGACCTCGGCGCGCACCGCGCCCAACGCGCGGGCAGGGAGCGGGGGCGCAGCGCGCAGCTCCTGCTCGGAGGGAAAGACGAAGCCCGTCGCGGCGAGCCGGCCGCCGAGCCGGGCCCGCCAGCCCATCGACAGCGTCTCGCCGACCTTCACGCGGCGAACCACCGCGCCGCGGTCGGCCATCCGCGTCGCCGCCGCGGCGACCAGCGCCTCGCGCTCGGAGTGCGCGAAGATCACCTCCACGAAGCGATCCTCGAGCACGTGGTGCAGCCGCCGCGCCGCGTTCCGCCAGTAGCCGTCGAGCTCCACGGGCACGACGTCGAGCCCGAGCGAGGCGAAGCGCTGCTCCACCGCGGTCTCCGGCCGGGTCACGGCAGTGACCTGGTAGCCTCGCGCGGCGAGCCCGCGCGCCGCGGCGGCGAAGACGCGCGCCGAGCCGGACCACGCGGCATCCTCCATCAGGAAGAGTGCGCGCATCTAGGCGGTCTGCTCGACGGGGGTCGCGGAACCTTCGCGGTCGCGGAACTGCATCTCGTAGAGCCGGTGGTACGCCCCGCCCTTCGCCAGCAGCTCGGCGTGCGTCCCGCGCTCGACGATGCGCCCGCGATCGAGGACGAGGATCTGCGTCGCGTGCACGATGGTCGACAGCCGGTGCGCGATGACGAACACGGTACGGCCCGCGAGCAGGCGGTCGATGGCTTCCTGGACCAGCCTCTCGCTCTCGGTATCGAGCGCCGACGTCGCCTCGTCGAGGATGAGGATCGGCGGGTCGGTGAGCAGCGCGCGCGCGATCGCGATGCGCTGCCGCTGTCCCCCCGAGAGCCGCGTCCCGCGCTCGCCGAGGACGGTGTCGTAGCCTTCGGGGAGCTCGGCGATGAAGGCGTGCGCGTTCGCGGCGCGCGCGGCGGCCTCGATCTGCTCCTGGCTGTACCGCGCAGCCGTGCCGTACGCGACGTTCGCGCGTACCGTGTCGTTGAAGAGCACCGTGTCCTGGCTGACGATCCCGGTGAGCGCGCGCAGCGAGTCGAGGGTGATGTCGCGCGTGTCCGTGCCGTCGAGGAGGATGCGCCCGGCGGTCGGCTCGTAGAAGCGGGGGATGAGGTCGACGAGGGTGCTCTTCCCCGCCCCGCTCGCGCCGACGAGGGCGACGATCTCGCCGCGGCGCGCGACGAGCGAGATGTCGCGCAGCACGGGCTCGTCGCCGTAGGCGAAGCTCACGTTCTCGAAGACGACGTCGCGCCGGAAGGCGTCGGCGACCTTCGTCCCGCGATCGGTGGCCTGCTCGGTGGGCGTGTCGAGGACCTCGAAGATCCGCTCGGCGGCGGCGAGCGCGCTCTGCGCCGCGGTCGGGATCTGCGACACCTGCTTGAGCGGCTGGAGGAGCCGCATCACGACGGCGAGGAAGGTGATGAGCGAGGCGCCGGCGAGGGTGTGCGCGACGAGCACCTGGCGCGCCCCGATCCAGAGGAGCACGACGGCGATCGCCATCCCGATCACTTCCGTGATCGGCTGCGCCATGAAGGCCAGCCGAGTCACGCGCACCATCGCCTTCGAGTAGCGCGAGCTGGCCTCGGTGAAGCGCCGCTCCTCATAGCGCTCGGCGCCGTACGACTTCACCAGCCGGATGCCGGCGATGACTTCCTGCAGCACGCTCGTGATCTCGCCGTAGTCGTTGCGCAGCCGGCGGTAGCCCTTGCGCAGCTTCCGCAGCAGCGGCTGCAGGGATCCCATGAGCAGGGGCGCGACGATGAGCGCGTAGAGCGTCAGGCGCGTCGAGATCCCGAAGAGGAAGATCACGTAGCCGACGATCGTCGCGACGTTCTGGATGGACGCGGTGACGAGCTGCGTGATGAGCGCCTTGGTCTGCTCGGTATCGGCGAGGACGCGCGAGATGATCTGCCCGACCTTCGTCCGCTGGAAGAAGCCGAGCGGGAGCCGCTGCAGGTGCGCGTAGACGCTGTCGCGCAGGTCGCGCGTCACGTACTCCTGCAGCTGCGCGCCGAGCTGGCCGCCGACCCAGACGAGCAGGTTCTTCGCGAGCACCGAGGCGAGGATCACGAAGATCACCCGCTGCAGGGAGCCCATCGGGTCGGCCGGGTTCAGCAGATGGCCGATCGTCGCCGCGAGGACGCGCGCGATCCAGCCCCCGCCGCTCGGGATCAGCGAGGTCTCGCCGAAGAGCGCGTTCAGGAAGGGGATGAGCAGCGCGAAGGAGAACGTGTCGAGCGCCGCCGCGCCGATGCTGCACGCGATCGTGCCGGCCATCCGCCAGGCATGCGGGCGGAGGATGCGCAGGAGGCGCCGGTACATGCTCAGCGGCGGGGCGTCAGGAGCGACACCGGGAGGATCACCTCCTCGGGCGTCACCCCGCCGTGCAGAAAGGAGCCGCGATAGCGGCCCTGATACTCGCGCAGCTTCGTCGGGTAGACGAAGAAGCAGTCGTTGGCGGCGAGCAGGGTGTTCGCGCCGAGGCCGCGTCGCGGCAGCTTCAGCGCCTCCTCCTTCGTGAAGAGGAGCGCCTGCTCGCTGCGCTCGGCGCGCAGATCCTCGCCGAACTTGTAGCGGAGGTTCTGCGTCGCGTCGCGCTTCGCGAAGACGGTTGCCGGCGTGCGGCAGTGGATGGAGCCGTGGTCGCTCGTGACGAGCACGGGAACGTTGCGCCGCGCCGCCTCGCGGAGCACGGAAAGCAGCGCCGAGCGCTGGAACCACTGCTTCGTGAGCGCGCGGAGGGCGATCTCGTCGCGCGCGACCTCGTAGAGGATCGCCGACTCGCTGCGGCCGTGCGTGAGCAGGTCGACGAAGTTGAAGACGAACGCGCTCACCCCCTCGGCGGCGATCGCGCGCGGGATGCGGCGCTCCAGGTCGTCCGAGTCGGCGTGCGTCGAGATCTTCTCGTAGTTGACCGTCGCCGGCGCACCCTGGAGCGCGCGGAGCTGCTGCTCGAGGAGCTCGCGCTCGTGCGCGTTCAGCGACTCGTCGTCGCGCTCGCCCCACCAGTCGGGATAGTTGCCGGCGATCTCGCAGGGAAAGAGCCCGCTGAAGAGCGCGTTCCGCGAGTACGGCGTCGCCGTCGGCAGGATCGAGTAGTAGTGCGCGGTCTCGACGTCGAACAGCTCGGCGAGCAGCGGCTGCAGCACGTCCCACTGGTCGAGGCGCAGGCAGTCGATGACGACGAAGACCGCGGCCTTGTGCGACGCGAGCAGGGGGAGGAGATACTCGGAGACGATGTCCACCGAGAGCGAGGGGCGGTCGCCGTCGAGGTCGGCGAGCCACTTCGGGTACTGCACCTTCATGAACTGCGCGAACTCGCGCTGCATCGCCGGATAGAGCCCGCGCAGCGACTCGTAAAGACCAGTCTCGCCGCCGGCCGCGAGGTCGACGTCCCACTGGGCGACCTCGACGTAGCGGTCGATCCACCCGCGCCAGTCGAGGTTGCGGGCGTCGACCTCCTGCATCGCGCGGAAGCGGTCGACGAAGCTGCGGGCGAGCGCTTCCTTCCGGATGCGCGGCCCCTCGAGGACCTTCGTGACGACGGTGAGCACCTGGCGGGGCGACACGGGCTTCACGAGATACTCGCCGACCTGGGCGCCGAGGGCTTCGGTGAGGGTCGCGTCCTCCTCGCTCTTCGTGACCATGACGACGGGGGTCGTCGGCGCGATCTCGGCGAACTCCTTCACCGCGTCGAGGCCGCGGCGGCCGGGCATCTGCTCGTCGAGGAGCACGATGTCGAAGGGGCGGCGACGCAGCATCTCGGCCGCGTCGTCCGCGTTGCTCGCGGACGCGACGTCGAAGCCGCGGTCCGCGAGAAAGCGGCGATGCGGCTCGAGGAGCTCCGCCTCGTCGTCCACCCAGAGGATCGATCTCGCCTGACGCGCCATGTCCGTGGGAATGTAGTCCCCTGAAAAAATGGCGGAAAGGTGCGGCGCGTCACCGGCCGAGCGGGTGCGGCGGTCGCCCGATGGCGATAGCTTCTCTCGCGTGCCCCCCGTCCCCCCGTACGCGATCACTCCCACGCCGTTCCGCTTCCGCGCGCTCGCGCTGCACGCCGGGCAGGCCGCGCTGGGAGGAGCGCGCGAGGCGACGCTCGCCTGCTACGTCACGGCGCGGCTCGCGGTGGGGCTGCTCCCGGGGAGCGAGCTTCCGCCGGAGGACCGCGCGACGCGGGCGAGCGCGGCGCGGACCTGGCTCGCCTCCCTGGCGCTCCCGACCCCCCTGCGCGCCCCGCTGACGAAGCTGATCGAGTCCACGAGGGGGACCGACGCCCGCGCCGCCGCGTCGGCGCTCGTGACGGTGGCCGATGCCGCGGCGTCGTATCTGGACGGTCCGGCACTGGCCGAGCTGCGGGCGTTCGCCGCGCAGCTCGGCTAGCCGCGCCCGGGTTCTTGCCCGTCACAGCTCACCGCCCGCCGTCTCCCGTCACACCTCACCGCCCACTTGTCGCATCTCACTGATATTTCTCCCCTCGCGCGCGTGATGCGCCGCGTGGACGAGGCGACCGACGGCGCCCCGCCGCCCGACACGATCGCGGTGGGATTTCCGAGCGTCGACAAGCTCCTCGGCGGCGGTGTCCGCCGCGGAGATCTCGTCGTGATCGGCGGCGACGTGGCGAGCGGAAAGTCCGCGCTCGCGCTGGCGATGGCGCTCCGCGCCGCGCAGGCTGACCGCGTGGCGGCGTTCCTCACCGGGGAGATGAACGTCTCCCGCGTGATGGAGCGTGCGCTGGCGATCGAGGGACGCGTCGCGGTCGACGACATCCGCAGCGGAAAGCTCGACGACGAATCGCGCGCGAGCCTGGGCGCGGCGGCGGTGCGGCTGCGCGACCGCGCGCCGCAGGTGGAGCGCATCGCCCCCGGCGGTACCGCGGCCCTCGCCGACGACCTGCGCCGCTGCATCGATCTTGAGCTGGCCGTGGTCGACTCGCTGCAGGCCGTGGCGGTCGGGACGCGCGGACGCGACGAGGAGCTCGCGGCGACGGTGCGCGCGCTGAAGGCGCTCGCCGTGGACCTCGACGTCGCGCTCCTCGTCACCACGCAGCTCGCCGCGCTCCCCCGCGACCGGCGCGACCTTCGCCCGCAGCTCGGCGACTACGGCGCGCTCGGCGCGATCGCCGAGCACGCGGACGTGGTGCTCGGGCTCTTCCGCGAGGAGATGTACGACGCCGCCGGCCGCGGCATCGAGGGCGCGACGGAGCTCATCGTCAACAAGAACCGCAACGGCGGGACGGGCTACGCCGATCTGTACTTCTACAAGAAGTGGATGCGCTTCGAGGACATGCTCGACCCCGACCGCTAGGAGACCGCCGATGCGACGCTCGATCCTTCTCGTCTCGCTGCTCGTCCTCGCCGCAGGGGCCTGTGCCCCGCGCACGCCGGCGAGCGCGATCGCCCGCCTCGAGGCGAAGCGCGACGCGCACCCCGACGCCGCGAAGACCCTCCGCGCGTTAGGCATCGCCTACTATCAGGCCGGGCGCTGGAGCGACGCGCAGCGCGTGCTGACGCGCGCCGCCGAGCTCGCGCCGAGTGACGGAGTCACCGCGCTCTACCTTGGGATGAGCGCCGAGCAGTCGGGTGACCTGAAGACCGCGCGCGCCGCGTACGAGGGATACGTCCGGCATGGACGCACCTCACGCGTGCGGGCACAGCTCCGCAACCGCCTCGCCGCGCTGGCCCGGAAGGAGCTCGAGGCGGAGGCGAAGGCCGCGGTCGCGCAGGAATCGTCGCTCGGCGGCGATGCCGGCTCGCCGACGACGGTCGCCGTCATGCCGCTCGCCTTCAACGGCAGCGACACGACGCTCGCGACCCTCGGCCGCGGGCTCGCCGATCTCATGATCACCGACCTCTCGCGATCGGCGCAGCTCACCGTGGTCGAGCGCGACCGCCTGGACGCGCTCCTCGACGAGGTCGCGCGGTCGCGGAGCGGCACGGTGGACTCGAGCACGCTCGTCCGCTCGGGCCGCCTCGCTCGCGCGGGACGGATGGTGCGCGGCTCGATCACCCAGCTCGACGCGAAGTCGCTCCGCGCCGATGCCGCCGTCCTCGACGTGAGCACCGCGCGCGCGGGCGCGCCGCTCGGCGCCGACTTCGATCTCGACGCCGTGTTCGACGCCGAGAAGCGCATCGTGCTCGGCGTCTTCGCCGACATGGGGATCGCGCTGACGGCGGCGGAGCGCGCGGCCGTCGAGCAGCGTCCGACCAGGTCGCTCGCCGCGTTCCTCGCCTACAGCCGCGGCCTCGCCGCCGAGGACGCCGGGCGCTTCGACGAGGCCGCGCGGCTGTTCGAGGACGCGGCGCGGATCGACCCCGGATTCGGCGCGGCGCGCGAGGGTGCGACGCGCGCGCAGGCGACGTCGGCGGGCGCGTCGGTGAC
>JABFXC010000109.1 GCA_013361935.1 Gemmatimonadaceae bacterium | reverse complement strand
ACGTCGAGCGGCGTGAGATGAAAGGTCTCGTCGATCATGTTCCCCTCGCTCCGAACAGGACGGTCCCCAGGCGGACGATCGTCGCGCCCTCTTCCACCGCGATCTCGTAATCCCCCGACATCCCCATCGACAGCTCGCGCGCGTCGGGCAGTCCCCCGCCGCGCAGCGTCTCCAGCGCGCCCCGCGCCCCCGTGAAGACGCCGCGGAGCGTGCGCTCCGGCGCGTCGAAGGGCGCCATCGTCATCACGCCGCGCACATCCAGACCTTTCATCGCGACGATCCGCTCGACGCCCGCGGCAAGATCCGCGGGGGAAAAGCCGCCCTTCGTCTCCTCACCGGAGACGTTCACCTGCACCAGCACCGGGATCCGCCGGCCAAGCGCGGCCCCGACGTTCGACACCGCATCGGCGAGCCGCAGGCTGTCGATGGAATGCACGAGCGCGAATCGCTCGACCGCCTTCGCCTTGTTGCGCTGCAGATGCCCGATCAGGTGCCAGCGCACCGGAACCGCCGCCTCGTCCATCTTCGGCAGCGCTTCCTGAACCTTGTTCTCTCCGACGTCGCGAGCTCCGAGCGCGTGGACGGCCCTCACGGCCTCCGCTCCATGCGTCTTCGTCACCGCGACCAGCGTCACCTGCTGCCCTGCCCCTCGCCGCGCCGCGTCCGCGATCCGACCGCGCACCTCGGCGAGGCGGTCGGCGAGGTCTGGAAATGGCATAACACGCTAAATTACCGTGCGTTACACGCGTGGGCAAGTGAATCCGGCCCGACCTCGGCGGGGGTCGTTCCGCGGCGGATCGTCGCGCAGGCAAGCGGGCGGAGCATCACCCGCACGGTGTTCTCGGTGAAGCGCGACGGTGGATGCGCGGCGATGAATCTCGCCACCGTCGCCGAGTCGCCGAAGGTGCACGCGGAGGCAGGCTCGATCCAGGCGAGACCGCAGAGCCGCCAATCCTTTCCGGCGGCGGAGCGGACGTTCTCCGGAACCGTCACCGCGAACGCCACCGGCCGCCCCGCCGCGCGCGCCGCGCGCACCGTCGCCGCGACCATCGCACCCTCCGGACGCGGCGGTCCGGGATCGATCGCGCTGCGCCGAACGAGCTCGTCGCGGATCCACGAGGCGCCGAGCAGTGGACTCGTCACCACGAGGACGTCGCGGCGGGTGCGAAGCGCCGTCTGCGCCTGCCAGAGCGGATAGGTGTCGTTGTCCCCCCAGACCACGAGGACGCCGTTAGGCGGCGCGCTCGTCAGCAGCGACCCCGCGAGAAGCGCGGCGGTCGAAGCGTCCGGCTCGCGGCGGCGGTTCATCGCCCGCCAGTTGAGCAGCGCGGGGAGCGCCGCGATCGCGACGCCGGCGATCGCCGCGCGGCGCCCCGGCAGCCACCGTCGCGCAAGCGCGACCGCGCCGATCCCCAGCCACAGGCCACCGCACCAGAAGGCCAGCGCGAAGAAATAATCGCGCTCCCGCGCCTCGTGCGGAGCGCCGTCGGGAAGGATCCCCCACCCGATCGAGGGGCCGGCCTTCAGGTTGAGATACGCGATCACCCCTAGCGACGCGCTGGCGAAGAGCGCGAGCAGCACGCGCCAGCTGCGCCGGTCGAGCCGCGCATGCGCGCGCGCGCCGGCCACTCCCAGCGCGACGAAGACCAGCGAGAGGAGCAGCCGCGCGACGCTCACCGTGCTCTCCGGCGCGACGCCGAGCGCTGCCTGCCAGTCGAGGTACTGCAGGAAGTTCGCGAGCTGCAGCCAGGGCGGCGCCTGCCGCGGCCAGAGCGGCGCGACCTCGTACTGCCGCCGCGCGACGACGTCGGCGAGCGCCGCGAGCGTCGATGGGTTCCCCTGATCGATCGCCGGATCGAAGCGCGCGCGAAGGAGCATGACGAGCAGCGGCGACGCACCGATCGCGACGAGCGCCAGCGCGCGCGCCGCACCGTGCAGCCGGGCGATCGCGAGCGCCGCGAGCGCGAGCAGCGCGACGACGGCGAGCGTCCAGCGCCCCGTCGCCAGCGCGCC
>JABFXC010000129.1 GCA_013361935.1 Gemmatimonadaceae bacterium | reverse complement strand
CGAGCACCGAGCCGACGGAGAGGTCGATCCCCCCGCTGTCGATCACCGCGGTCATCCCGACGGCGAGGATCCCGGTGATCGCGACGCTCATCGCGATGTTCAGCCCGTTCGCGACGGACAGGAATCCCGGCGCGACCGCGGCGAAGGCGAGCGACTCGGTGAGCGTCGCGACGACGAGCGCGTATTCGGCCAGCCGCTGCCGGGTGACGCGGCCGCGCATGGCGCCCGTCAGGTCGTCGGCGCGGTTGCCATCGCCCGCGCCGAATCGGCGTCGACGATGCGCACGGGGACGGCGACCACCGCCGGCGGCGGCTGGCCGGCGAAGTGCGCGGCGATCGCGTCGATGGTGCGCCTGCCGATCTCCGCCGGCTGCTGGGCGACGTCCGCCTTGAGCTGCGTCCCCTGGACGATCGCCTTCAACGCCTCCGGTGTCGCGTCGTAGCCGACGATGACGAGGTCCTTCAGGCCATGCGTCTGCGCGCTGGAGAGGGCGCCGAGCGCGGTCTCGTCGTTGATCGCGAAGACGGCGGCGAGCTTCGGATGCGCCTGGAACATGTCGTCGGCGGCGCGGAGCGCGCGGTCGCGGACGCCGGCGCCGTTGATCGCGGCGACGATGTGGATGTCGGGATACTTCGCGATCGTCTCGCGGAACCCGCTCTCGCGATCGATCACCGACTGGAGCTCCGGCTGGCTGATGATGCCGATGTCCCCCTTCCCGCCGATGGCCTTCGCGACGTATTCGCCGGCGAGGCGGCCGCCGGCGACGTTGTCCGACGCGACGTGGCTGACGACCTTCGCCCCCTGCGCGGCGATGTCGGCGGTGAAGACCGGGATGTTCGCCGCGTTCGCCTTCTCGATGGCCGGCGCGATCCCCTTGGTGTCGGTGGGGCAGACGATGATCGCGTCGACGCCCTGGACGAGGAAGTTGTCGATCGCCGACTGCTGCTTCGCGAGGTCGAAGTCGCCGGTCGTGATGATCAGCCGGTAGCCCTTCTTCGCCGCCTCGTCACGCAGCCCACCCTCGAGCTGGCGATAGAAGTCCTGCTCGCGGGTGAGGAGGGAGACGCCGATGGTCTTCGTCGGGGCGGCGGATTCCTTCACCTTGCAGCCGACGAGAGCGGCAAGCGCGAGAAGGAGGGCGAGACGGCGCGGCATCGAAGCTCCGGGCTGAGGGAAGGGAGGAAGGTGCAGGAGCGGGGGAGAGGCGGCAAGCGGAACGGCCATGAGGCACGAGGCTAGTGTCAGGGTCAGGCGGCATGAGCCACGTGGCAGGACTGTCGTGTGGCAGTTGCCCTTCTGCCCCATGGCCCTTCTGCCCCATGGCTCATGCCTCAGCAGTCATGACACTAGCCTCCTGCCACATGGCAGTCAGCACTAGCCTCCTGCCACATGGCAGTCAGGTCGTGACCCATCGCCCGGCTCGCCCGTCCCGGATTTGGCAGGAGCGTCCGCCGAGGAGCACGAGGCACCGGCGCGCGCTCCATTCAACTCGGCGAAACTCGTTTGTCCATCCGCACTCAGCTCGGGTACGCTGCCCGCGCGATTCGCATGTTCGTGCGCCCCAATGCGCGGCGCATCGGCTTCACCCTCGTCCTCGCGCTCGCCGTCTCGGTGGCATCGGCGTACGAGCCGCTGCTCCTCAGGCTCGTCGTCGACCGGCTCGCGGCGGTCAGCGTCGCCCACGAGACCGGGCCCGCCGTGCGCCAGGCGCTCACCGGGGTGATCGCGCTCTTCGCCGCGGTGCTCGCCGGCCGCCTCCTCGGCGCCGCCTGGGTGACGACGTCGAGCTGCGCGGTGCGGCTGAACATGGAGTATCAGCTGCGCTCGACGGTGGCCTCGAAGCTCAGCGTGCTCTCCTCGAAGACGCACGGCGAGATCGGCACCGGCGGGCTGCGCTTCGCCGTGGACGAGAGCGCGCCGCAGAGCGCGCGAGCCTTCTCCGATGTCGCCTTCCGGCTGCTGCCGATGCTCGCCTATCTGAGCGTCGCGGCGTGGGGGATGTCGCGACTCGACGGCTCGATCACCGCGGCGGTGCTCTGCCTCGCGCCGATCCCGGCGGTGGTCGCGCTGGCGGCGAAGCGCATCCAGGCGAAGCGCGACCGGATGCTGCACGGCTTCTGGATCCGCATCTGGAGCAGGTACACGGAGCTGCTCAACGGGATGGGGACGGTCCGCGCCTTCGCGATGGAGCGGGTGGAGGAGCGGCGGCTGATGCGGCGGATGAAGTGGGCGTTCGCGAGCATCCAGCGCGGCGTGCACATCGACGCCCGCGTGACGGTGGCGGCGGGGCTCGCCGAGCTCGCCGCGCGCGTGGTCGTCCTGACGTTAGGCGGGCTGCTCGTCGTGCGCGGCGAGCTGACCGTGGGCTCGCTGCTCGCCTTCCTCGGCTACGTGGGCGGGGTGTTCGCGCCGATCCAGCAGATCGTCGACCTGTATCCGACGACGCGCAAGGCGGCGGTCGCGCTGGAGAGCGTCTTCCACGTGCTCGACGCGGAAGAGGAGGCGCCGGACGCCGCCGACGCGCGCCCCTGCCCGCCGATCCGTGGCGAGATCGTCTTCGAGAACGTGCGCTTCGGCTACCGCGACCAGCAGCGCGCGCTCGATGGCTTCGACGTCGCGGTGCGGCCCGGAGAGACCGTCGCCCTGGTGGGCCCGTCGGGGAGCGGAAAGAGCACCGTGTTCCGCCTGCTCCAGCGCGTGCACAACCCGAACGGGGGCCGCGTACTCATCGACGGCCGCGACCTGCGGTCGCTGGAGATCGCGAGCGTGCGGCAGCAGTTCGGCGTGGTGCCACAGGACGTCGTGCTCTTCAACGACTCCATCGCCGCCAACATCGCCTACGGGCGCCCGGCGGCGCCGCGCGAGCAGGTGATGGCCGCGGCGATGGCCGCCAATGCGCACGAGTTCATCATGCGCCTGCCGCATGGCTACGACACGAAGGTGGGCGAGGGAGGGCGCGCGCTCTCCGGCGGCCAGCGGCAGCGCATCGCGATCGCACGGGCCTTCCTCGTGAACCCGTCCGTGCTCCTCTTCGACGAAGCCACGGCGGCGCTCGACACGGAATCGGAGGTCGCGGTACAGGACGCGCTTCGCGCCTTCCGCCGCGGGCGCACGACGTTCATCATCGCGCACCGCCTGAACACGGTGCGCGATGCCGACCGCATCCTGGTAGTGAGCGACGGGCGGATCGTGGGAGACGGACGGCATCAGGAGCTCATCGCGAGCTGCCCGACCTACGCGCGGCTCGTGCACCACCAGCTGAGCATCGACGCGTCGCGAGAGGACGAACCCGCGGACGCGATGGAACTCGAAGCTCCGCACGCGGGGATGGCGGCGTAGGCGGTTCGCCCGAATCGTCGCGGGTCGCGTTCAGATGGCCGCGCATCCGGGCATCGCGCGGTTTCGCAGGAAGCACGGCGGAAGAACTGCCCTCTTCGAGAACTACGGAAGGGCTCCGGGTGCCACGACCGTCGTGCGAGTAGAATCTTCCGCCGTTCTTCCGCCGTGCTTGCGTAGTTCTTCCCACCAGAACCGCGCGATCTCTCCGCTGAGACAGACCACCACGCGACCCGCGAGAATGCCCGCAAACACCGCGGAATTTTTTCGACGATTGCTCGGCGGCAAATAACAGGGAGCCGTGGAGCCACGGGAGGTGCTCCCGTGATGAGCCATAGTCCCTGCGAACTCCTCCCCCGGCCTCCCCGGCTCCCTGTGATATCCGCTACGGCCGCGAGTGGTTTCGGAGCCCGAAGCTGCGCGATCTCCGCGCGACCCGACGCTCGCGACAGCCGAGCCTAACGTCGCGCAGTCACCCGCACCCAATCGACGTAGACCTTTCCCTCGCCGCGCTTGATGACATCCACGGTCGACGCCGGAAGGCCCGGATAGGGGGCGCGCACGCCGTTCGTCTTCAGCGGATACGCGCCGCCGAGCGCCAGGTTCAGGATCATGAACTTCGGGTTGTCGTACGACCACTTCCCGTAGTTCTCGATCATCGGCCGTGTCGCGCGGTAGACGATGGTGTCGTCGACACGGAAGACGAGCGTGTCCGGACCCCAGTCGACCGAGTAGACGTGCCAGCGGGTCGCGTCGTCGCCTTGCGGCAGATACAGGCGGTTGAAGAGCGGCGTGTCGCCCGAGTAGCCGGGCCCGTGCAGCGCGACGCTCGACCAATCGGGCTCCCCGACGTTCTCCATCACGTCGATCTCGCCGGTCGCCGGCCAGTCGCCGGTGCCGAGCAGCCAGAACGCCGGCCAGAACCCCGCGCCGGCGGGAAGCTTCATCCGCGCCGACGCCGTACCGTAGGTGAACTCGAAGCGTCCGCGCGTGTCCAGATGGCCGGAGACGAAATCGTGGCGGTGGCCGTCGGCGCTCACGTAGCCCGGGGCCCAGCGCGGCGCGATCACGAGCACGCCGCCCGACGCGCCCGCCGCTTCGGCGCCATGCGTCACGTACACGGTCGGCGCGCTGTCGACGTACGCCTGCTGCTCGTCGTTGTACGCGGCGCCGCGCACCTCGACGTTCCACTTCGAGCGGTCGAGCGCCGGCGCGTCGAAGTCGTCGGCGAAGAGCACGCGTGTGCCCGCGGGGACGGGCGGGAGCGCCGCGCGCGGTACGCACGCGAGCGCGGCGAAAGCGAGCGAGGCGAGCGCGCCGGCGGCGCGCGTCGGGGCGACGCGCATGCCTAACGGTCCGTCCGCCGCCAGGCGGGGTTCAGGCCGCCGCCCCAGCCGTCCTCGCGCGTGACGCGCTGCAGGTCGCCGCCGTCGGGGCGCATCGTGAACAGCTCGGGACGCTCGGCAAGGGTCACCTGACTCGCGAAGGCGATGCGGGCGCCGTCGGGGTGCCACGCCGGCGTGCGCTGCTCGCCGGGAACCGCGAGGCGCACCGCGTCGCCCCCGGCGGCGGGGACGATCATGATGTCCGATCCCTGCGCCTGGTTGCTCCGCCTGAACGCGATGAAGCGCGCGTCGGGCGACCACGCCGGCTCGGCGTCGAGGTCGATGGTGTTCGTGAGCTGCCGCCGGTCGCTGCCGTCGGCGCGCATCGTCCAGATCCCCCAGTCGCCGCCCTCGTTGGTCGCGAAGGCGATGCGCGTCCCGTCCGGCGACCACGCCGGCCGACGATGATCGATGATCGCGCTCCCCTGCGCCGGCGTGAGGTTCGTCAGCGCGCCCCCCTCGACGTCGAGCGTCCAGAGCTCGCCGTCGCGCATCGAGCGGTAGCTGCGGAACACGATCCTCCGACCGTCGGGCGACCAGCTCGGTGAGTCGTCGAGCTCCGGATCGTCGGTGAGCCTGCGCAGCCCCGTCCCGTCGGCGTTCACCATCCAGATGTCGCCGGTGCCCGCGTCGTACGCGGCCACGACGAAGACGATCCGCGTGCCGTCGGGCGAAGGCTCGGGATCCATCGCGACGCTGCCCGCGGGGAGCATCCGCGCCGGCGCCACGCCGTCTGCGGCGATGCGGAGCAGCTCCGAGGTGCCCGACGGAAATCCCTCGTACACGAGCTCCGCGCGCGGCGCGGCCGGATCGTCGCGGCGCGGCGCCGCGGCGTCCCGACCACACGCGGCGAGCGCGCCGACGAGGAAGGCGAGAATCAGTGAACGATGCATGACTCGAAGGATCAGGGCTTCACGAGGATGCTGCAGCAGGTCACTCCGGCCTCCGCCTTCGCCAGCTCGCGCATCGGCACGGCGACGACGCGGAGATTCACCGCCTCGAGCCGCCGCCGCGTACGCTCGTACTGTGCGCCGTGAACCAGCCGATCGCCGACGAGCAGCGCGTTCGCGCCGAAGGGCTCGCTCGGATGGACCGGCAGCGCGCCCATCCCATCGAAGGACGTGTCGTCCACCCACTCGGGATTCACGAGCACCAGATCGTTCGAGATCTGCGTGACCGCGGTCTTCAGGTGGAGCGCTCCGCGAACCGCGACCGCCTTCACCGTGTACCCGTGCGGCGCGACGATCGCGCGCAGCTGCTCCACGCCGCTCTCGTTCGTCCGTCCGCCGACGCCGACGTAGATGCGCTGGCCGATGCGCAGCACGTCTCCGCCGTCCAGCGTCCCCGGCGCGGCGATCCTCGCCAGCGGACGCAGCCCCTCCAACGCGCCGGCGACCACCGCGGTTTCGCCGCGCCGCGACTCGGCGCCCGGGCGGGTGACGATCGCCAGCTCGTCGAGCACGACGGCGGCGTCCTCGATGAACACGGCGTCCGGCTGATCGTCCGGCGACGCGAGGCGGCGCACCTCGCAGCCGAGCGTATGCAGCGCGTTCTCGTATGCATCGTGCTCGGCACGCGCCGCATCGACGTCGATCGGAGTGCGCTCGACGTGCGTGAGCTCGCACTCGGCGAGCGACCGCGGGACCTCGCGGGTGAAAGCGATCATTCGGCGAGGTCCGCGGTCATGAAGGGGCGCTAGAAGCGAGCTCGGAGAACCAGTCCGAGATTATCGCGGCGCGCGGGTCCGAGCAACGCGGGCGCGACGTCGATCGCCGGCGCGCGGGCCGCCCTCTCGCCCGACAGCGACCGATGGCGCAGCGCGCGGATGCCGATCACCACGGCGAGCGCGCCCGTGCCGGCGGTCACCGCGCCTAACGTTCGGTAATCGCCCCCGCGGGAGAGCCCGTCGATCCCGACCCCCGCCGCGGCGACACCCACTACCGTCGTGAGCAGCCCGATCCCGCGCGTCGGCGCGACCACGCTCAGCGCCGAGCTCACCACCGACGCGCCGATGAGCGTGCCCGCCGCGGCCTTGTAGCTCGCGCTCATCTTCTCCTCGGTGCTTGCGGTGGGGAATCCGCCGGGGGGCGGACCGTACGTCGGCTGGATGCGCGCGGCCTCGTCGGCGGTGAGGCCGGTGCTGTCGAGCCACGCGACGAGCCGCGCATCGTCGACGAGCTCGCGGATGTACGCGTTGTTCCGGGTGCGCGCGACGTCGTCCACGATGTCACCGCGTCCCGAGCGATCGATGAGGTAGGCCATCGCGCAGAGCACTCCACGATGATCGCGGAAGAAGGGCTCAGCCGTCGTGAAGCGGTCGTTCTCCGGGAAGCTGCCGGCGTCGCGGTAGTCACGCAGCCATGCGATGAGTCGGGCGCGGGCGGCGCGCTGCCGCGGACCGAGGGCCCAGACGTCGCGCGAGCGGAGCTCGACGTCCACGGAGTCGAAGTGCGCGCGGAGCCGCGCGGACTCGGCGGCGCGATGCCGCTCGAGCGCGGTGGCCGAACGGTCCGCGCCTTCCCGCCGCGCGGATGAGGCGGTGGCGCCGAGCGCGACTGAAGCGAGCGCGGCGACGAGGACGGACATCCGATGCATGATCCCTCCCGTGTGGGACGTGAAGAATTTCCCCTGCGTTCGGGGAACCCGCACGATCCCGGCCGCCGTCACCGCGTCGGTGTCCGCGGTCGCCTGCGTCGCCCGGCCCGCGCTACGCCGGCGCGGTCCGGAAGGTGACCTTCACGTCTTCGGTCGCGACCGCGACCGTGCCGTAGAGGGGTCAGCGCCGCTTGAACCCCTCCACCAGCGCCGCGGCCTTCGCGCCGTCGGTGCCGGAGAGGGTGATGTCGACGTGCACGCTGTTGAAGAGCGTGACGTCGGTGCGCGGCTGGCGCGAGCGGTCGACGCTCCCCGTCACGGTGACCTCGACGCCGCCCAGCGGCACCTTCTCGTCGCGGGCGATCACCGAGATCAGCTCAGCGCCGCACGAGGCGACGGCGCCGAGAAAGATCTCCGGCGGGGTGAGCGCCTCGCCGGGGCAGCCGTTGCCGACGGGGCCGTCGACGACGATGTGATGATTCCGCGAGCTGACGAGGACGCGGCCGAAGACCGGCGTCGTCCGCGCGTGGGTCTCGTAGGTGCGAAGGGAAGTGGACATGGGGAAATAATAGCGAAAGGGCGATCGGCGGCTCGGCTGGGGGCCAGGCGCCGGGCGGAAGGAACTGCGGCAACCCCGGCCGACGCCGTTCCTCACGCCTGGCCCCTGGCGGCTGAAACTTCGGCCTTGACAATGCGTCCTGTGTGTTGAACAATCAGCATAGTTGATTTTTCAGCACCACAGTGCAGTATTGGGCGGGCCAGTCTCCAGCGATGGCCGAGCCTGTCCCTCACCGCGTGCCGCCATGACGAAGAAGCCGGAACTGCCAGCCCTCTCACGCCGCGAGCGGCAGGTGATGGACATCCTCCATCGCCGCGGAGGCGCGACGGTCGCCGAGATCATGAACGATCTCCCCGATCCGCCGACCTACTCCGCGGTGCGGTCCATCCTCCGCATCCTCGGCGAGAAGGATCTGATCAAGCACAAGGAAGACGGGCCGCGCTACGTCTATCACCCGGCGACCGACACCGAGCGCGCCCGCGAGGACATGCTCGCGCATGTCGTGAGCACGTATTTCGCGGGCTCGCCGGAGCAGGCGGTCACCGCGCTCCTCCGGATGTCCGACGTCGATCTTCCGGACAACGAGATCGATCGCCTGCGGACCGCGATCCGCCGCGCTCGCGAGAGCGGGAGGTAAGCCGATGCCTGTCACCATCCTCTCCCTCGCCGGCCTCACCGCCGTGCTGAGCTCCCCGGTGCTCGTCCTGCTCATCAAGGCGACGGTCATCCTACTCGCGGCGCTCGGCATCACGGTCGCCATGCAGCGCCGCTCTGCCGGGGCGCGCCACCTCGTGTGGCTCGTCGCGCTCGGCACGCTGCTCGTCGTTCCGGCGATCGCCGTGTGGGCGCCGCTGCGCCTCGCCGTGCTTCCGGCGGAGTCCGCGCTGCGCGCCGCGTCCGCCGCTGCGGTGCACCCCACCGCGACGCCGGCCGCCGCTCCCGCG
>JABFXC010000012.1 GCA_013361935.1 Gemmatimonadaceae bacterium | reverse complement strand
ACCGCCGCGGTCGCGGTCCCGGCCGCCACTCCGCGAGCCGCCACCGCCGCCGACGCGGAACCGGCCGCGGGCCATCCCGTCGGCGACGAGGGCGATGGCGCCGACGAGCCCGGCGAGCAGCGTCATGAGCTGGACGTCGTGGTTCTTCACGTGTCCCATCTCGTGGCCGACCACCGCCTGCAGCTCGTCGCGCGAAAGCGCGGCGAGCAGCCCCTGCGTCACCGCGATGTTCGCGTCGCGCTCGTCGTGGCCGGTCGCGAAGGCGTTGGGGTCGTCGTCGGGGACGATCCAGATGCGCGGGCGGGGAAGCCCGCTGGCGATCGACATTTCCTCGACGACGTTGACGAGAACGCGCTCGCGGTCGTCGGCCGGCGTGTGGATCTCGCGGGCCCCGGCCGCGGCGAGCACGCGCTGCGGTCCGGTCGTCCATCCCCACCAGGCGACCCCGATCCCGACGACGGTGAGGAGGATCCCGATCCAGGGGAAGACGTGGTGATACGCGCGCGCCGAAGCGTGGCGCGTGTACTCCCAGGCGATGTAGTCCCCGCCGAAGCCGAGCCAGGCGAAGAAGGCGATGAAGACGGCGACGAGCAGCCGCGAGCGGCGCCGGTTCGCCGCCTGCTGCGAGAAGATGTCGATCGCTTCGGACACCGGCCGCCTTCGCTGCCTAACGCGACGGCGGGCCGAGCGTCAGGTCGACCGACGGGTTGGCGCGCTCGCCCGCGTCCTCGATCTCCCAGAGGTCGACCGGCGCGGCGCCGGCCATTCCCGCGACGAGGTTCGCCGGGAACTGGTTCTGGCGGATGTTGTACTGCGTCGCCGTGTCGTTGTAGAGCTGCCGGGCGAAGCCGATCTTGTTCTCCGTCGACGCGAGCTCCTCCTGGAGCGCGGCGACGTTCGCGTTCGCCTTCAGGTCGGGATAGGCCTCGACCACCGCGAGCAGCCTGTTGAGCGCGCCGCCGAGCTGCGCCTCCGCCGCCGCGGTCGACGCGACGTTCCCGCTCTGCTGCGCCGTGATCGCCTGGTTGCGCGCCGCGATCACCCGCTCGAGCGTGTCGCGCTCGTGCTGCATCGCGCCCTTCACGCTCGCGACGAGGTTCGGGATCAGGTCGTGCCGCCGCTTGAGCTGCACGTCGATCTGCCGCCAGGCGTTGCCCACCTGATACTTCTGCGCGACGAGGCCGTTGCGCGCCACGATCACCCAGCCGACGATCGCGACGATGACGAGGATCAGGACGACGAGCATGGGGGTCGGGGTCGGGGGGTCGGGATCGGGTGCCCGGCGCCTGGTACCCGGTACCTGGTACCTGGTACCTGGTACCTGGTACCTGGCACCTGGCACCCGTGATACATCCGGAAAACGACGAGCGGGACGAGGGGGGGCAACCCCTGTCCCGCCCGAGGACAGCATGCGCGAGCGCGCGCTCAGGCGCCGACGTTTTCCTTCGTCGGCGTCTCGACCTGTGCGTCCGCGGCCCGCTCGGACTTGCGACGCTGCACCGCGTCCATCACCCATGTGCCGGGGATCAGGAAGAGCGGCGTCAGGAAGTGGCCGAGCAGCAGGTTCACCCACGTCAGGGCGATGTAGAAGCAGATCAGGCCGATGCCGACCCAGATCGTGCCGAGCGGTCCGTGCGTTTCCAAGCGAATGTCCTCGGGTGGAGTTCGACAGAGCGAATCATACAATGCCCGCGGTCACGCACGCCAGAGGCGCGCCACCGCGGAACGGGGGGTAGCTTTCTCCCATGACGATGGGCGAGCTCCGCACGCACGCCGCGATGGCGCCCGTCCCGTTCGGGCCCGCCGGCTCCCCCGTAGACGCGGCCGTCCGGGAATGCGTCGGCGCGCTCCCCGATTCGGCCCGTCTCCTGCTCGCGGTCTCCGGCGGGCGCGATTCGATGGCACTGCTCGACGCCGCGACGCGGGTCGCCGGCGAGCACGTCGCCGCGGTCGCGACCTTCGACCACGGCACCGGTGACGCGGCTCGCCGCGCGGCGGCCCACGTGGAGCGCGAGGCATCGCGGCTGGGCGTCCCCGTCGTCGTCGGCCGCGCGGCGCTC
>JABFXC010000079.1 GCA_013361935.1 Gemmatimonadaceae bacterium | reverse complement strand
GCCTTCCTCGCGGCGCCGCGCTTGCCCGGCGGGGCCGGCGAGGGTGAGCGGGGCGACGCGCCCGCCCGCCGCCAGGGTGCGGACGAGCTGGATCTGCCGCGGCTGGGCGAGCGCCACGATCTGCGGCACCACGTTCCCCTCGCCGAGCGCGCCACGCAGCTCCGCCGGGTCGGCCGGGATGTCGTAGAGCACGACCAGGCCGGCCGCGCCTAACGGTCCGTCGCGGACCACGCGCACCGACGCGTCCTCTCCGCGATAGCCGAGCGCGGAGATCGCCCGCGCCGCGTCGCTCTCCGACTCGGCGGTGCGGGTCCAGATCGCCGCGCTCGCCGGGTCGAGCTCGTCGAAGAGGCGTCGCAGCACGTTCGCCCGGTTCGCCGCCGACACGGTGACGTACTGCAGCGCGACCGGCCCGAACTCGCCCTGCGTCGCCGGTTCCGCGGTGCGCAGACCGCGACGCGCGTACCGCTCGGCGAGCTCGCGGGCCTCCGTGCCGAGCCGGCTCGCCACCAGCACGCGGCCCGCTTCCTTCGGCACCTCGGACATCACCGTCTCCAGCGCCTCGCTGGCGCCGCCTTCGGTCGCCTCGTCGACCCACGCGAGGACGATCGTGCGCAGCGCGTCGAGCTTGAGCGCGGAGCCGCGAATGAGCGCGACGATCTCGTCCGCGGAGCCGACGACGATCTGCGGCTTCCACTCGCGGATCAGCCGGGTCGCGCGCCGCGCGCTCGTGGCCGGAACCACGCGGAATCCGCGCGAGTGCGCCAGCTCGCTGGCGACCCCGGCGATCATCGCCGCGCCCTCGGCGTCGGCGGCGACGACGAGCAGCTGCACGTCGGCGCTCCCCGCGTCTATCCGCTCGAGCGCTCCGGCGAGGAACTGTCCAACCGCTGCGCGATCGTGCGGCAGGAGAAGCACCGAATGCTGGCTGCGGCTGGTCGTCGCGCTGTCCTTCGCGTCCTGTTCCACGATGTGTCCTGGCGTTGTGGCGTCCCCGACTCCGTGCTACCGTACTTCGCGAAGCTGGAAGATAGCCCCCCGGCCGGGCGCACTCCACCGCGAGACTCGCTCCTTCGATGATGCGGGCGAGCCCGCGGTGACGCGAGACGCTCCCGGACGGCTTCACTTGGGCGCATCTCGAGCGGAGAACGACGATGAGCCTCACCGTGCAGGTCGAGCCCGCGCGCGGCGCCACCCCGCGCGTGGCCTATCGCTGGGATACCGACACCGACATCCTCAGCGCGCAGCTCGAGGACCGGGCTCCGGATGGGCCCTCGGCGACGGTCGAGCTGCAGGGCCACGACGGCTCGTGGGTGATCCTCGACGTGCGCGCCGGGCGGATCCGCGGCATCGAGGTGGCAGTCTGGCC
This sequence comes from Gemmatimonadaceae bacterium, assembly GCA_013361935.1. Classification (GTDB taxonomy): domain Bacteria; phylum Gemmatimonadota; class Gemmatimonadetes; order Gemmatimonadales; family Gemmatimonadaceae; genus JABFXC01. The sequence goes on along the minus strand of JABFXC010000079.1, from coordinate 705 downwards.
TGACGTCCGGAAGCGCCCCGCGCTCACCCCGCCGCCCGCCGAGCCCGGGGACGTCGTCCTCCCGCCGCGGCATTCGGGTGGCTCCTCGGCGATCGACAGCCCGCTCAGCGCCGAGGTCGACGAGCCGGAGCGTATCTTCCATTTCCGGCTCGGCAGCTCGGCGGAATCGCGCGCGGTCGAGATCGCGTCCGGCATGCTCGTCGACGTCGAGCCGACGGGCGCGGTGGCCGGCATCTGGCTCCTCAACGTACCCCCATTCCCACTCGATCAGTGATCACGACCATCGTCCTCGTCAGCGTCGAGCCGCGGCTCATCCCGCAGGCGGCCATGAAGCTCGCCGGCTGTGAAGGCGTCGCCGAGGTCTACTCGGTGTCCGGAGAGTGGGATCTCGTGGTGATCGTCCGTGTCCCCGAGTACGAGCAGATCGCGCGCGTGGTGACCGAGGTCTTCCCGACGATCCCCGGCCTGCTGCGAACGACCACCCTCACCGCCTTCCGCGCCTATTCACGCAAGGATCTCGAGCAGGCCTGGGACATCGGACTCGAGTAGCGCCGGGCGGGCTATGACACGGCGGGGGGTGAAGTGTCACTACCCTGCGGGGGGTGAGGTGTGATGTTTCGTGGGGAGTGACTCGTGACGGGCGTCGACTGCAGTCGACGCGTGTTACGAGTCACGTGACACACGACCACACACCTCACCCCCCGC
>JABFXC010000127.1 GCA_013361935.1 Gemmatimonadaceae bacterium | reverse complement strand
GAGGCCGCGCCGGGTCCGGCGGAGGCCGCCCCGCGCGAGGACGCGTCGCCGGCCGTCTCGGCCGCCGCGCCGCTGTGGCTCGACGGCGTCTCGCTCGCGCTGGCGATCTGGGGCGCGGTGCTGCTCGCGATCGGCGCGTCGCTCGCCTGGTCGGCGCTGGTCGTCCGGCGGATCGTGCATCGTGCCGCCCCGCTCACCGGCGAGGACTGGACGACGCCGCTCTTCGAGGTCGCCGACCGGCTGGAGCTCGACGACGCGCCGCGGCTGCTGCGCAGCGAGGACGCGAAGATGCCGTTCGCCTGCGGCGTGCTCGCGCCGACGATCGTGCTCCCCGCCGAGTGCGACGGCTGGTCGCCGGACCGCCGGCGGGCCGTGCTCCTCCACGAGCTGGCCCACGTGCGCCGCCACGACCTCCTCGGCCACACGTTAGGCAGGATCGCCTGCGCCGTGTGGTGGTTCCACCCGCTCGTCTGGACGGCGGCGAAGCAGCTTCGCGCCGAGAGCGAGCGCGCGTGCGACGATCTCGCGCTCTCCTGCGGCACCCGGGCGACCGATTACGCCGAGCATCTGCTGGACATCGTCACCTCCGTCCGCGGCGACGCGACTCCCGCGGTCGCGCTGGCGATGGCGCGGCGCAAGGAGTTCGAGGGCCGGATGCTCGCCATCCTCGATCCCGAGCTCCAGCGTGCGACGCCCGGGCGGCTGCAGTCGGTCGGGCTCGCCGCGTCGCTGGTGGTCATCGCGCTCGTCGTCGGCGCCGCCGCGCCAATCCCGCGCCAGGCGGTCGCGCGGGACGTCGCGCGCCGCGACTCCATCGAGACCCGCCGCCCGCGCCGCGACGCGGATGCTGAGCGGATCGCCGAGCACGCCACGCGCCAGGCGATGCGCGACACCGATCGCGCGATGAGCAGCGCGACGAGCACCGTCACGAGCACCGTGACGAACACCGTGCAGGAGACGGTGAAGAACGTCGTGCCGAGCGTCGTCGAGAGCGTGGTGCGCGGGCTCGCCGGTGCGCCCGGCGCCGGCGCGTCGGCGAAGGCGGGCAGGATGTCGCCCGAGTCGCTGCGCGCGATGATCGAGGACGGGCTGGAACAGGACAAGGGAAAGGGTCGCGACGACCGTCCCGCGCTGCTCGCCAACGTGCTGAAGACCGACCAGAACCCCGAGCTCCGCCGCGTCGCGGCATGGGGACTCAACGAGTACGCCGAGCAGGAAGTGGCCGCCGACGCGCTCGTGGCGGCGGTGCGCGGCGACAAGGACGCGAGCGTCCGCGAGATGGCCGCGTGGTCGCTCGGGGAGGCGCACGGCACGACGGCGGTGATCGCCGCCCTCGGCGACGCGGCGAAGAGCGACGCGAGCGAGAAGGTGCGCGCGACCGCGACCTGGTCGCTCGGCTCCATCGGCAGCGGCTCGGCGGCGCCCGCGCTGACCGCCCTGCTCACCGACCGCAGCGCCGAGATCCGGATGCGCGCGGCCTGGTCGTTAGGCACCGTCGGCGTCTCGCACGCGCCCCCGGCGCTGCTCGCGATGCTCAAGGACTCCGATCCGCAGGTGCGCTCGCTGACGGCGTGGGCGTTGTACGAGATCGAGGATCCGGACGCGGCGCCGGCGCTGCAGGCGGCGTTGAAGACGGAGAAGGACGAGAACCTCCAGATCGAGTACATCCGCGCGCTCGCCTCGACGGGCGAGAAGTCGGTCGACGCGCTGCGCGAGCTGCTGCAGTCGTCGGACCCGCGGGTGAAGTCGATGGCCGTGCACGCGCTGGCCGGTACCGACGCGACGGGTCCGTGGCCCTGGCCCTGGCCGGAGCCGCGCCCCTACCCCTGACCTGAGCGGGAGATCGGGCGCCGCGTGCTCGACGCGTGGCGCCCGTTTTCGCGATCGATGATGCTGATTTTTCACCATGCGGCGAGCATCGCCGCGCGAACCAGAGGAGCTCCAATGCTTCGCATCTTCGGATGGGCCGCGGTCGCGGCGATGATCTCGGCCAACGGGGGAACGCCCTGGCCATCGATCGAGGAGAGTCACGTCATCGCGGAGGCCCACGAGTCGGCCGCCGCGCCCGCGGCGAGCGCGGT
>JABFXC010000033.1 GCA_013361935.1 Gemmatimonadaceae bacterium | reverse complement strand
CGCCGCGAGCGGGCGGTGGCGCTCGCCCGCGTCACCCGCGGCCGCGCGGTCGTCGAGAGCGCGAGCCGCGTCGCGGCGATGTCGCTCACCGCCTATCGCGAGGGCGCGTCGACGCTCCCCAACGTGCTCGAGGCGCAGCGCAGCGCGCGCGAGATCGTCGCGCAGTACGTCGACGACCTGGCGCGAGCGTGGATCGCGACCGCGAACCTTCGTGTGCTCACCATGACCACCGCTTCCGCCCCGCTCCCATGACGCGGCCGACTTTCAATCCGCGGACGGTCGTCGCGCTCGCGCTCGCCTCGTCGCTCGCGGCGACGAGCTGCGGGCGCGGGAGAGACGCCGACGACGAGGGCGGAGCTGGCGGCGAGTCGGCGCAGGCGGTGGTCACGGTCCGCACGGTCGTCGCCGCGCCGCGGGCATTCACCGAGACGGTGGGCGCGATCGGCGACGTCGAGGCGCGCGTCGGGCACTCGGCCGCGGTCGGCGCTCCGGGCCCCGCGCGCATCGCGCGCGTGCTCGTCGCCGCGGGCCAGCACGTCTCGGCGGGGGACGTGCTCGTCAAGCTGGATCAGACGAGCTTCCATGCAGCGGCGCAGAGCGCGGAGGCGCAGCTCGCGGCGAGCGAGAAGGCGTACCAGCGCGCGAAGCGCCTCGCCGACGAGGGCGTGGTGCCGCGCAAGGACGTCGAGCAGGCGCAGGCCGATCTGGCGAAGGCCCAGGCCGACGCGGCGACGGCGCGGCGGCAGGCGCAGCTCTCCGTGCTTCGCGCGCCGATCACGGGCGTCGTGACGGCGATGCACGCGACGCTCGGCGCGACGGCGGATCCCGCGCAGCCGCTCGTCGAGATCGCCGATCCCGCGGCGACCGACGTCGTGCTCGACGCGCCGCCCGCGGACGCGGCGCGCATGCGCACCGGCGCGCACGTCGATCTCGTCGCCGGGCAGAGCGCGGGAGGCGAGTCGCTCGGCGACGGCGTCGTCGCCGACGTCGGAGGGATGGTCGACCCGGCGACGCGCTCGGTGAGCGTACGCGTGCACGTCACCACGGCGCGGCGCCCGCTGCGCATCGGCGAGACCGTGTTCGGGCAGGTGGCGACGGCAACGCGCGCCAACGCGATCGTGCTGCCCCTCGAGGCGCTCGTCCCCGAAGGCGACGGCTTCAAGGTGTTCGTCGTCGACAGCGCGAACGTGGCGCACGCGCGGCCGGTCACGGTGGGCGCGCGGACGGACAGGGCAGCGGAGGTGACGAGCGGGGTGAGGGCCGGAGAGCGCGTGGTCACCTACGGCGCGTACGGCGTCGCTGACGGCGCGAAGGTGGTCGTCGCCGCGGGAGACGGCACGTGACGGAGGGCGCGCCGCCGACCCGGCGCGGGATCTTCGCGCTCCTCGCCGAGCAGCGGCGGTTCGTCTACCTCGTCGTCACGCTCCTCGCCGCGGCGGGAATCTGGGCGGCGCTGCGGCTGCCATCGGCGATCTATCCCGAGCTCCAGTTCTCGCGCATCACCGTCGTCGCGGAGGGCTCGGCGCTGGGCGCGCGGCAGGTGATGTTCGACATCACGCGCCCGATCGAGGAGGCGGTGAGCGTCGTGCCCGGCGTGACGCGGGTGCAGTCGCGCTCGATCCGCGGGGGCAGCGAGACGAACATCACCTTCGCGCCGCACACGGACATGGCGTACGCGCTGCAGCAGACGCAGGCGCGCGTCAACCAGATCCGCGCCGATCTGCCGGCATCGCTGGACATCGAGGTCGAGCGGCTGACGCCCTCGCTGTTCCCGGTGATCTCGTACAACCTGGAGGGTGGCGAGCCGGCGACGCTCTACGACATCGCGCGCTACCAGATCGCGCCGCTCATCTCGCGCGTCCCCGGGGTCGGCCGCGTCGAGGTGCAGGGCAGCGACGTCCGCGAGATCGAGGTGATCGCCGATCCGGCGCGGCTCGCCGCGCAGGGGATGACGTACGAGGACCTCGCGAGCGCGATCAAGGCGTCGACCGCGGTCACGGCGGTGGGCCGGATGCCGGCGAACTACAAGCAGTACCTCATCGTCACCACCTCCGAGGCGCACTCGGCGGAGGACGTGGCGAACGTGGTCGTTTCGGGGTCGCTGCGCGTGCGCGACCTCGCGACGGTGACCACGGGCACCGAGGATCACGTGCGGATCATCGCCGGCGACGGGCGCCCGGCGGCGCTGCTGAACGTGACGCGGCAGCTCGGCGGGAACACCGTCGCCATCGCCGACAGCGTCGCCGGGATCGCGAAGGCGGTGGCGGGGACGCTTCCGCCCGGCGTGCATCTGAAGCCCGTGTACGACCAGGCGGCGCTGGTACGCGACGCGGTGAGCTCGGTGCGCGACGCGATGCTCGTCGGCGCGGTGCTCGCGGTGATGGTGCTCCTCGTGTTCCTGCGTCACGGGCGCATCACGGCGATCAGCGCCTCGGCGATTCCGCTGACGATGACGATCACCGTGTTCGTCATGTCGCTCGTCGGCCAGAGCTTCAACCTGATGACGCTCGGCGCGATGGCGATCGCGATCGGGCTGGTGATCGACGACGCGGTGGTGGTGACGGAGAACATCGTGCGGCACCTCCAGCTCACCGCGGACCGCGACCTCGCCATACACAACGCCGTCCGCGAGCTGATCTGGCCGGTGACGACGTCGACGCTGACGACGGTGGTCGTCTTCCTGCCGCTGGGCCTCCTCACCGGCGTCGAGGGACAGTTCTTCCATGCGCTGTCGATCACGCTGACCATCGCGGTGCTCGTCTCGCTCGTCCTCGCGGTGACGATCATCCCGCTGCTCGCCGAGCAGTTCCTCGGCGCGCACGAGGTGGAGCAGGAGCGCGCCGACGCGACAGCGCCGCAGGGAATCCTCGGCCGGATCGGCCACGGGATCGACGCGCTCTCCGATCGCTACGAGCGCTCGCTCGGCGCGGTGCTCCACCACGGGCGGCGGTTCGCCGTCGCCGCGCTCCTGCTCGTCGTCGCCGGCGTGCTCGCGTACACGTTCGTCGACACGGGCTTTCTCCCGGAGATGGACGAGGGCGCCTTCGTCGTCGACTACACGACGCCCGGCGGCACCGCGCTCCCGGAGACCGATCGCCAGGTGCACGTCGTCGAGCGGATCCTCGCGGGCGAGCCGGAGATCACCGGCACGTCGCGCCGCACCGGCGCCGAGCTGGGGCTGTTCGCGACGGAGCAGAACACGGGCGACATCGTCGCGCGGCTCAAGCCCCGCAGCCAGCGCAGCCGTTCGATCTTCGAGGTGATGGACGACGTGCGCGCGAAGGCGGAGGCGGCGGTGCCGCGGATGCGCATCGAGTTCGTCCAGATCCTCTCCGACGTGATCAACGATCTCGCCGGCGCGGCGAAGCCGGTGGAGGTGAAGCTCTTCGGCGCCGACCTGGATGCGCTGGAGAAGTACGCGGAAGGCCTGTCCCCCGAGATGGAGAAGATCGCCGGGCTCGAGGACTTCTACAACGGAGTGAGCGAGCCGAGCGCCGAGCTCTCGATGACGATCGACCAGGCGGAGGCGGGGCGGATCGGGATGACGCCCGAGCAGGTCGGGGCGGCAGCGAGCGGCGCGCTGCTCGGCGTCGACGCGGGGGAGGTGCGGCTGTCGGACCGCTCCGTCGGCGTGCGCGTGCGCGCCCCGGACTCGGTGCGCTTCGACCCGCGTCAGCTCGGCGCGATCCCGATCCTGTCGCCGGAGACGAAGGAGGCGGCGCCATTGGCCACGCTCGCGACTTTCACGCCGACGGAGACGCGGGGCAGGCTCCTGCGCGAGAACCAGCAGCAGATGATCGCGATGACCGCGGACATCAGCGGCCGCTCGCTGGGCGCGGTGGCGAGCGACGTGAAGCGCGTGCTCGCCGCGCACCGGCCGCCGGCGGGAATCCGCGTCGAGGTCGGCGGCCAGTACGCGAACCAGCAGCAGGCGTTCCGCGCCCTCCTCCTCGTGCTGGCGCTCGCCTCGTTGAGCGTGATCGCCGTGATGGTGATTCAGTTCCAATCCTTCGTCGAGCCGCTGGTCGTGCTGCTCGCCGCGCCGCTGTCCTTCGTCGGCGCGCTGGTGCTGCTGCTCGTGACGGGGACGCCGCTGAACGTCTCGTCGTTCATGGGGCTGATCCTGCTCGTCGGGCTCATCGTGAAGAACGGGATCATCCTGCTCGACTTCACGCGCCACCAGATGCGCGAGCGCGGCCTCGCCCTCGAGCCGGCGATCAGGGAAGCGGCGCGCATCCGCCTGCGCCCGATCCTGATGACGACGCTCTGCACCCTGTTCGGCCTGCTGCCCCTCGCGTTAGGCATCGGCGCCGGCAGCGAGATGCAGCGCCCGCTGGCCCTCGCCGTGATCGGCGGCCTCGCGCTGTCGACGCCGATCACGCTGTACGTGGTGCCGGTGTTGCTGGTGGCCGTGCGGCGGCGGGGGCCGGGGGCCAGGGGCCAGGTGTAAGGAACGGCGTTACCTGCAGTTGCGTGGTTCCTTCCGCCTGGCCCCTGACCCCCGGAGGCTTCAAGGCGCCACGACGATGAGGGTGAAGGAATCAGGGACGACGGGCGGCCGCTGACGCTGCCCGGTGGCGCTCGGCGCCGGCGCCGGGCCGAACTCCGCGGTCACCGTGTAGACGACGTGCGTCTGCGGGTCCAGGGCCATCGTGCGGGCGCCGCGCTGGGTCTGCACCGTCTGCACCACCGAATACCTGTCCGGCGAGTCCTCGTGGACCACCGTCAGCGTGCCGTCGCCGCCCGAGGCGAAGGCGAGCTGGGTCTCGGGATCGAACGCGGCCGCGTCGGGACCGTCGCCGATGGCCGGCGTCGCGACGACCCTGCCGTCGTCGGCGTCCACGACGGCCATCACCTTGTCGCACACCGCGAACAGGCGCCGGTGCGCCCGATCGATCGCCAGCCCACTCGGCTCCTCGCAGGGGGCGATCGGCCAGCTGTGGAGCACCTTCAGCGACCGCGTGTCCACGTGCGAGATCAGGCTCCGGTCCTCGATGTTCACCCAGAGCGACCCTTTCCCGTCGGTCACCGCGAACTCCGGCTTGCCGCCTAACGCGATGGTGCCGACGATCGTGTTCGTGCCCGCGTCGATCACCGTCGCGTCGGCGCTGCGGCCGTTGAAGGTGAAGACGCGGTTGGACGCGGAGTCGTAGGCGATCGCGTCAGGGTTGGCGCCGGTGCCGCGGATCCGCGCGACGGGCGCGAGCGTCTTCAGGTCGAACACGGTGACGCTCGAGTCGCGCCCGTTGCTGATGTAGCCGCGGCCGAGCGCGGGCGCGAGGGCGATGCCGTGCACGCCCGGGGTATCCTGGATGTCGCCGACGATCGAATCGGTGCGCTCGTCGACAACGAGGGTGTGCGTCGCGCGCGAGATGAAGATGCGGTGCGCGGTGGTGTCCACGGTCAGATAGTCCCAGCCCCCCTCGCGGCCGAGCTTCACGCGCGATGCGACGTGGTAGCGGGCGGCTCCCTGCGCGGCGAGTGTGGACGCGGCGACAGCGAGCGCGGCGCCGATGCCCAACGCGCGGATCGAGCGGGGATGTCTCACGATGGCTCCGGATGCAGGTGAGCGGCGCGGCCCGTCACGAAGTGATAGCCGGTGATGCAGATGGACAGCCAGCCGCCCCCGGCGGCCCAGCCGCCGAGGACGTCGCTGGGGTAGTGCACGCCGAGATACACCCGGCTCAGCCCGACGAGCAGCGCCGCGAGTCCCGCCAGGAAGTACGCGCCCTGCCGCTCGCGCCGCGAGAGATGCCACACGTGGGCGATCGCGAACGCGGCCATGCCGAAGCCGATCACCGACCCCATCGCGTGGCCGCTCGGGAAACTGTACGACACGCCGTGCAGATACGCCGCGCCGTACTCGGGACGCGTCCGGTGCACGAGGATCTTCAGCACCTGGTCGAGGACCGCGCCGCCCCCCGCCGCGGCGAGCCACACGAGCGCGAGCAGGCGCCGCCGCATCACGAGCAGCGTCGCGACGCCGATCACGGCGAGCGCGGTCATCACCGGCGGAGAGCCGACGTTCGTGATCGCATGGAACACGCTCGACCCGGCGGAGGTCGCGATGCCGTGGATGCGCGCCGCGGTGGCCATGTCCCAGTGGACGAGCGTCGCGTTGTCGAGCACCTCCTCGAGCAGGCCGGCGAACAGCCAGAGCGCGAGCACGGCGAGTAGCAGCCCCACGGTGAAGTGCAGGCCGAGGTACGACTTGGGGTCGAGGCGCGCGCGGAGGAAGCGCGCCCAGCGCCGCGGCGAGGCGGCGGCGTCACCATGAGGAGGAGTCGTCATCGGGCGACGCGAAGGCTACCGCGCCGACCTTGCAACGACATTACGGGAGCGTGGGCCGCATCGGTCCGCTCCCCGCGCCCGAGAGCTCCAGCGCCCGCTCGATCGCGTCCAGATCGCGCGCCTCGAGGCTCACCGCGGGCGCATCGATCCAGCCATCCACCTGCCCGGGATTCCGGCCGCCGACGATCGCCGCGGTGACTCCCGGCCAGTGCAGCGCCCACGCGATCGCCACCGACGCGACACTCGCGCGATGCCGGGCGGCGATCGGCGTCAGCGCGTCACGGACGGCGACGTTGCGCTCGACCTTCGGCGAGGTGAACTCCGGACTGCGCGTGCGCCAGTCGTCCGCGGGGAGGGCGCGCGCGCGCTGGAGGGAGAAGCGGTCGGTGAGCAGCCCAGCCTGCATCGGGCTGTAGACGATGACACCGGTGCCGTTCCGCTCGCACCACGGGATCAGCTCGGCCGCCGCGTCGCGGCGGATGAGCGAGAGCGGCGGCTGGAAGGAATCGACGTGGCGCACGCGCTCGCAGCGCTCGAGCAGATCGATGGCGAAGTTGGAGACGCCGCCCCAGCGCACCTTTCCCTCGTCGATCAGCCGCGCCATCTCGCCCCACGACTCCTCGACCGGCGTCCCCGTGTCGGTGTCCGGCCGGTGGAACTGGAAGACGTCGATCGTCTCGACGCCGAGGCGGCGCAGCGAGGCCTCGCACTCCTCGCGAATCGAGCGCGGGGTGAGGTCGCGCCACGCGGGCTTCATGGGATTCGCCGGATCCCAGCGCAGCCCGCACTTGGTGAAGACCAGCGGCCGCTCGCCGCGCGGAAGCTCGCGCAGCAGCCGGCCGACCAGCTCCTCCGAGTGGCCGTGGCCGTAGATCGCCGCGGTGTCGATCCAGTTCACGCCGCGCTCCACGGCGTGGCGCATCGCGGCGACCGCGACGTCGTCGTCCTGCGGACCCCACGCGTTAGGCCACCCCGCGCCGCCGATCGCCCACGAGCCGAAGCCGACGCGGGTGATCGGAGGACCGGAGCGGCCGAGGGGCCGGGTGCGGATGGTAGTCATGGGGAGTGGGCGGAAACGCCGGCGCGTCCGGAGTCGTCCTCAAGATATGACGATGCCCGTGGACCGCGCTGCGTGGGGTACGACCGATCCGCGGCCCGCCGCGCGCCTGCTTGCGTGGATCAGCGCGGGGCTCGCCGCGGCGCCAGCGGTCGGCGCGGCGTTGGCCCGGGGGCCGCACTTCACGCCGCGATCCAGCCTGCTCGCGATCGCCGCGCTCGCCGGCCTGCCGCATGGATATCTGGCGCTGCGCCTGACGCGACACCGGCCGACCGACCGGTTCACCCTCGACCTCGGGGCAGGAGTCGTTCGCGCGACGCGATTCGCGCTCGTCCTCCTCGCGCTCTACCCGGTGCTGGCCATCCTGCTCCTGTTGGGCTTCGGGCCGCTGTTTCCGCTGCTCGTGCTCGAGCAGCATATGGCCGACCGATTCGGCTCCTCGGCCGCGATGCTCCTCTGGGGCATCGTGCTGTTCACGATCCAGTGGCGGCTCGCGCGCGCGCTGCGGGCGATCATGGCGGACTCCGGGGGGCGCGCGGCGACCGGCGCGCTCACGGGATCGCTCGGTCCCCTCGCCCTCGCCGTTCTGTTCGTCACGGGACTCGCGATCACGCATCACGCCGACAGCGCCGCGGCCCATGAGCTGGAGGAGCGCATCCCCGTTCCGCATTCACGCGCGATCGCCGCGGCGGATCGAGTCATGGAGGAGGTTCACCGCTGCGCCGAGCTGTACGCGACTGCGCACGCGGGGACGTACCCCGACTCTCTCCCCGGGCTGTGGTCCGACCAGCCACGCTGCCGCGCCGCGGCATTCGACCTCGCGCGGTCGCAGGGCATCGACCTGCGCTACCGCGCGCACCACCGGGACAGCGCCGGTGCGGCGCACGGCTTCGACCTCGTGGCGCGCGTCGACAGCGCGCACGACGATCTGCGCTACGCGCTCCTCACCGATGAAAGCGCGATCGACCTGACGCCCGCACCGGGCGCGGTCTGGCCCGGCTCCGCGGCGTGGCCCGACTCCACGGTTCTGCTGCGCCCCGCCACCCGCATGGCGCAGCTCGTCCTCGATGAAGCGGAGAGGGTCAACCGAATGTGCTGGGACCCGGGGCAATCCGCGTATCCCACCGACCCCTCGACCGTGGGACGAAATACGCCGGGGCCCAGCTGCTCCTGGGGTCCGACCCCGGCGATCCTCGACGGGCGCGTCTACGACCTGAAGTACGTCTCCGCGGATACGAGCGGCCAGTGGACGCGCGGGTTCGCCATCAGCGCGCGCCCGCGCACCTACGGCTACGACGGCTTCCGGAGCTACCTTCTCGTGTTCCGGGGCCTCGACCGCACCGCCGTGTACGCGACCGCCGCGAACCGGCCCGCCACGGCGAGCGATCCGATCGCGCCGCAGTGCGAGCTCGCGCACGGCGGCGTCTGCCGGCTCCGCCGCTGACCGTCTCCGCCTAACGCGTGCCGCTGGCGCCCGCGTTCGCCGCCATCGCGCCGTTCCCCTTCACGTACCGGTCGTACCACGCCAGGTAGCGGTTCAACCGGTCGACCTTGTAGCTCGGCACGGTGATCCCGTGGAACTGCCCGGGATAGATGATGAGCTGCGTCGGCACGCCGAGGCTGCGCAGCGCCTGGTACATCTGCTCGCTGCCGACCGACGGCACGTTGAAGTCCTTCTCCCCCACGAGGAAGAGCGTCGGCGTCCTGATCCGGTCGGCGTGCAGGAAGGGATACGAGACCTTCAGCCACGGCTGGATGTTCTTCCACGGCGCGCCGAGCTCCGTCTCGTACTGCACCGTGTACTGGTCGACGCCGTACATCGCGATCTGCATCGCGCTCCCCGCGCCGGAGATCGCGCCCTTGAAGCGCGTGTCCGTTGCGATGGTGTAGTCGGTGAGGATCCCCCCGTAGCTCCACCCGCCGATGCCGAGCTTGTTCGGGTCGGCGACGCCGCGCTTCGTCGCCTCGTCCACCGCGCCGAGAAGGTCGACGACTTCCTTGTTCCCCCAGTCGCCGTAGATCGCGGTCTGGTACGCCTCGCCGCGCCCCGCGCTGCCGCGGTAGTTCACCGCGAGCACCGCGTAGCCGTTCGCCGCGAAGAGCTGGCGTTCGAAGAAGAACCCGTGCTCGTCCTGACCGTTAGGCCCGCCGTGAATACGGAGGAGGAAGGGGACCTTTCCGCCCTTGTAGCCGACGGGCTTCGCGAGCAGCCCGTGCACGATCGTCCCGTCCCTGCTCCGGCTCTCGAAGTCCTCGACGGGAACGAGCTGCAGCTCGGCCACCCACGCGTCGTTCTGGTGCGAGATCCGGCGCAGCGCCCCGTTCTCGAGCGCGAACACCTCCGTCGGCGTGGTGTCGTCGGAGACGAGGACGCTCATCGCGCCGTCGCCGCCGGGCTGGCCGAGCGCGCCGACCACGCGCGTCCCGGTGCTCACCTTCTCGACCGTGCCACCCGCCGGCTTCACGCGGCCGATCCAGACCGTGCGGTCGTCGGTCACGGGGAAGTAGATGTAACCGTCGCTCCCCCACTGCGGCTGCTCCACCGCGCGATCGAGCGACGCCGTGAGCACGCGCGCGACGCAGCCGTTCTTCGGACAGTCGTCGACGTCGACGACCGCGAGCCGATCCATGCTGTACGCGTAGTATTTCGCCTCCCCGCCCTGCAGGTAGGCGATCGACTTCGAGTCGGGGCTCCACGTCGGCGCGCCGTCCTCGCCCGGCCACGTCGTCACCTTCCGCGGCGCGGCTCCTCCCTTCGCGTCGGCGACCCAGATGTCGGTGTTGTGATCGCGGTCGACGTCGACGTCGCCGCGCTTGCTGACGAAGGCGACGCGCTTCCCGTCGGGCGACCACGCGACGTCGGACTCGTCGAACGCCGGCCCCGACGAGAGCAGCTCGGCCTTCTTCGTCGCGACGTCGAACAGGTAGATGCGCTCGCGCTTCCCGCCGAGGTAGCCGACGATGTCGCGCTTGAATGAGTAGCGGTCGATGACGATCGGCTTCGGCGTCTTGCTCTTGCCGGTATCGCTCTTCGCGGTCGCCGTGTCCGGATCGTCCTCGACGATCACGGCGATCCGCTTGCCGTCGGGCGACCACGAGTACTCGTCGACGCCGCCCTTGAAGGTGGTGAGCTTCTGCGCCTCGCCGCCCATGCGATCGAGCAGCCAGATCTGCCCGCCCTCCGCGCCCTGCCGTCCGGAGACGAAGGAGATGTACTTCCCGTCCGGGCTCCAGCGCGCGTTGCTCTCTCCCTCCGGCGTCGACGTCAGCCGCACGTGCTGCGTCCCGTCCCAGCTCGACATCCAGACGTCGCTGTCGTTCCTGTCGCGCGTCGAGTCGGCGGTCGAGACGGTATACGTCACCCACTTCCCGTCCGGCGACCGCTGCGGATCGCGGACGTCGCGAATGCGATAGACATCATTCGCGCGCAGCGGGCGGCGGGACTGGGCGGTCGCGGCGAGGGGGAGAACAGCGAGGGCGGGGACGAGGAGGGAAGAGCGTCGGAGCATGACACTGGGGGGTGAGAAGTCTGGAGCGAGTCTACGTTTCCGGCGGGGGGCTGTCTATGGGGTTCGACGTTCGAAACGGCGGGGCGGGTTCCGTTCCGGCGGGGGCTTTCTATGGGTTTCGACATTCGAAACCGCGGGGCGGGAGAGGGGTTCCGTTGGAAAGAGCGGTGCGGGGGGCGGAATACTGCGGGGCGGAGGGCGGAAGTTTCGAAAGTACCTCTAAGGACTGTGGCCGGCGCGCGGCGCCGCAGGCGCCGCAGTCGGCCACATTCCGAACAGGTGGCTTCTCACACCGACACTCCCGCCGTGGCTGTTCCCGCCCCGCGGTATCCCGCCCTCCGCCCCGCCGGTTCCAACGGAACTCCTCTCCCGCCCCGCAGTATTCCGCTCTCCGCCCCGCCCTGTCCAACGGAACCCGCCCCGTCTTTTCGGAGACCCCGAAAAACCGCCCCGCCCGCTAACGAACCGCCCAGCAGACAGTCCAACCTTCCGACCAACTCCGGTGTACCAGACTCTGGCCCCTCCCACCTGGCCAGTTCATGTTGCAGTGCCCCCATGGAGGCCCCAGGATGAAGCAGTTTCGTCTCATCGTTGCAGGACTCGCCGGCATCGCCATCGCCGCGTGCGGCCGCTCGTCGAAGGCGACCGACCTCGGCAGCGAGCTCGAGGCGGCGTCGGGCGACACGAGCGGGCTGCTCGTCGCGCGCGGCGGGACGCAGGTCGTCTCGGCGATCGAGCGGACGTCCGGCGGGGTGCCCGCGGCGAATGGCACGTCGAAGATGAAGACGCCCGCGGCCACCGCGAAGAAGCCGACCACCCACGTCGCGACGCCGGAGAAGGCGGATCCGGTCCCCGCGCCGCTGCCGAGCGAGAACGGGACGGTCGCCGCGGTCGATCCCGCGCCTAGCGACGCGCCGGTGACGGTCGTCCCCGCGCCGTCCACGAAGCCCGCGTCGCAGGGAGCGGGCGCGTCGAAGGAGAAGATGCCCTTCCCCACCGGCGACCAGCGTCATGGCCGTCGCGGCGGATGGAGCTCGACCAGCGACGTGATCCGGAACGCGCCCTTCCCGATCAACCCGTAACGGCGGGAGCCAGGCGCCGGGTGGAAGGCACTGCGGTCAACGCGGTTCCTCCCGCCTGGCCCTTGGCCCCTTTCGCCAGCCGTAGTACGCCGGCACCCCCGCCAGCAGGATCAGCATACCGATTCCCGCCGGGCGCGGGAACTGCGCCACGGTGCTGATGGCCAGCGTCCAGAAGGCGAGAACGAAGATCGCGGTACTCCACGGGTGCCCCGGCATCCGCGTCGTCCCTTCGGGCAGCGGCTCCGCGAGCCCCGCCCGCTCGCGGCGGCGGAAGACGAGCAGCGCGGCGCCCGTCAGCCCGAAGAACAGCGCGTCGATCGCGACGACGTACGCGAGGATCGCGTCGTACTTGCCGGAGAGCGCGATCACCGCGGCCCACGCGCCCTGCAGCACGATGGCGACGATCGGCGCGCGCGTGCGCGGATGGATCGCCGCGACGCCGCGAAAGAACAGTCCGTCGCGCGCCATCGCGTAGTAGACCCTCGGCGCGGTGAGCATCCCCTGGCTGAGGAAGCCTAACGTCGAGATCGCGATCCCCGCGGCGATGAGCTTCGCGCCCGTCGCGCCGAGTGCGATCCGCATCACCGCCGTCGCCGGCGTCGACGTCGCCGCCAGCGCGCGGGGGCCGAGCACGGCGAGACAGACCGCGTTCACCGCGAGGTAGAGCGCGACGACCGCGAGCACGCCCCACAGCAGCCCGCGCGGCAGGTCGCGGCGTGGCTCGCGCAGCTCGCCGGCGACGAAGCTGGCCGTCTGCCAGCCGCCGTAGGCGAACAGCACCGGCACCATCGCCGCCGCGAAGGCGAGCAGCGGCGGCCGGGCGGCGGGCTCCGGCACCGTACCGGTGAAGAGGAAGCCGCGCGTCGCGTTCACCCCCGCCCAGCCGATCGTCACCAGCATCACGATCGCGGCGAGCTTCATCACCATCAGCGCGCTCTGGACGTTGCTCCCCGCGCGCACGCCGTAGCAGTTGACGAGAGTGAGCGCGACCAGCGTCACGACCGCGATCGTCGACGGGGAGAGCTGCGTCCCCGTGAGCTCGCGGAAGTAGCCGCCGAAGGTCATCGCCACCGCAGCCATCCCTCCGCTCTGCGAGACGAGGAGGAGCGTCCACCCGTAGAGGAAGGCGACGATCGGATGGTACGCGTCGCGCAGATAGAGGTACTGCCCGCCGGCGCCCGGCCGCCGCGCCGCGAGCTCGGCGTACACGAACGCGCCGGTGAGCGCGATGATCCCGCCGAGCAGCCACGCGCCGAGGATCGCTCCCGGCGCCTGCACCGCGCGCGCGACCACGGAGGGATTCATGAAGATCCCCGCGCCGACGATGCCTCCCATCACGAGCATCGTCGCGTCGAAGGCGCCGAGCCGGCGCGCGAGCGGTGCCGCGCCCTCCGGCGCGGTCACGCGCGATGCCCGAAGGTGAAGATTGTCCGCGAGCGGCGCACCTCGCCCGGCTTCACCGTCGTCGTCGGGAAGCGCAGCTCGTTGGGCGAGTTGGGGAAGTGCTGCGTCTCGAGACAGAGCCCGCCGCGATGGGGGATGAGCCGTCCCCCTTTGCCGCGCAGCGTGCCGTCGAGGAAGTTGCCGGTGTAGAGCTGCATCCCCGGCTCGGTGGTGCGCACCTCGAGGGTGCGCCCGCTCGTGGGCTCGTGCACGAACGCCGCGAGCACCGGCTCGCCGTCGACGTGCGAGTGGAGCACGTAGTTGTGATCGTAGCCACCGGCGCGCTTGAGCTGATCGTGCGGCGCGTCGATACGCGCGCCGATCCTCGTCGGGGCGCGGAAGTCGAACGGCGTGTCCTGCACCGGGGCGACGCCGCCGCGCGGGATGAGCGTCGTGTCGACCGGCGTGTAGTAGTCCGCGTGGATCGTCAGCTCGTGGTCGAGGACGTCCCCACCCCCCTTCAGATTGAAGTAGCTGTGGTTCGTGAGGTTCGCGACGGTGAGCTTGTCCGTCGCCATCTCGTAGTCGACCACGAGCTCGTTGGCGTCGGTGAGCGCGTAGGTCACCCGCGCCGTCAGCGTGCCGGGATAGTCCTCGTCCCCGTCGGGGCTGACGTGCGTGAGCACGACGCCGCGCTCGCTCCCGCGTTCGAAGAGCTCCCCCGTCCACACGACCTTGTCGAAGCCGCGGACGCCGCCGTGCAGGTGATTCGGCCCGTTGTTCGTCGCGAGCTGATGGACCACGCCCTTGAGCATGAACCGTCCGCCGGCGATGCGGTTCGCGTAGCGGCCGATGATCGCCCCGAAGTAGGGATTCGGATGCGCGACGTACTCGTCGAGCGTGTCGAAGCCGAGCACGACGTCGCCCGTCCGGCCATCGCGATCGCGCGTCTCGACCGAGACGATGATCCCGCCGTACGTCATCGCGCGCACCCGCATCCCCATCGCGTTGACGATGGTGTACAGCTCGACGGCGGTGCCGTCGGGCGCGGCGCCGAACGGCTCGCGCGAAACTCCCGGCGCGGCGATCTCTCTCACGTTCATGCCCGCCAAGCTATCGTGCGATATCACGGTCGCGCCATCTCCGGCCGATTAGATTCTGCTCTCGTGAGCGATCCCCTTCCCGCCCCCGACACCGGCTCGACGCCGGACGCGCCGCCGGTGAGTGGCGCGCATGCCCGCTTCCGGGCCGGCGCGATCGAGCGCGTGTGGGGGCGGGCGCTGCGCTGGCTCGAGCGGCGCGACTGGGACGAGGGTGCGACGCTGATGGTCTTCGGCGCGCTCGTCGGACTCGTCACCGGGCTCTCGGTCTTCGGGTTCTACAGGCTGATCGACCTCGCCAACCTGCTCTTCATCCGGCTCCCCGCCTCCCGGCTCATCCGCGTCGCGCACGCGCTGTATCAGCCCGTGCTCACCGCGATCGGCCTCTGGGGCGCCTGGTACGTGGTGCGGCGCTCGCGCCTCCCCGACGGGCAGAACGTGCCGGACGTGCAGCTCGCCGTGGCGAAGCGCGACGGCCACATCCGCACCCGACCGGTCATCGGCCGCACCATCGCGTCGGCGATCACCCTCGGATCCGGCGGCTCGGCGGGGAGCGAGGGCCCGGTCGCGGTGCTCGGCGCGACGGTCGGCTCCGCGTTAGGCAGGCGGCTGCACTTCCAGCCGCGGCACCTGAAGATCCTCGTCGGCTGCGGCGCGGCGGCGGGGATCGCCGGCGCCTTCAACGCGCCCTTCGCCGGCGCGTTCTTCGCCCTCGAGGAGGTGCTCGGCTCGTTCTCGGTGGGCGCCTTCAGCCCGGTCGTCATCGCCAGCGTCGTCGGTGCGCTCACCGTGCGACCGCTGCTCGGCGAGCATTCGGTCCTCCGCGTGCCCTCGTACGCCGAGCCGCATCCCGTGCTCAGCGCGCTGCTCTATCCGCTGCTCGGCCTCGCCTGCGGCCTCGTCTCGGCGATGTACTCGCGGATGTACCTGCGCGCGCCGGAGGTCAGCCGGCGGCTCCCCGGTCCCGACTGGGTGCGGCCGATCGTCGGCGGCGTGCTCACCGGCGTGATCATCCTCCTCACCGGCGGGCTGCTCGCCGGCAACGGCCACCTCGCCCTCCCGCAGCAGCTGTTCGGCGAGCTCGCCTGGTACACTCTGCTCGCGATCACTCTGGCGAAGATCATCGCGACGGTGGTGACCCTCGGCTTCGGCGGATCGGGGGGCGTGTTCACCCCGACGCTGGTGATCGGCGCCGCGCTTGGCGGCGGTCTCGGCGTGCTCGGCGCGCAGATCGTCCCTGGCCACATCATCCATCCCGCGGCGTGGGGGCTGGTGGGGATGGCCGGGATGGTCGCCGGCGCGACGCGCGCGCCGCTGACGGCGATCTTCATCGTCTTCGAGATGACGGACGACTACAACTTCGTCGTCCCGCTGATGATCGTCGCCGTCGTCGCGTACACCACCGCGAAGCGCTTTGCGCCGTACGGGCTGTACGACGGCTGGCTCGCGCAGAAGGGCGAGCACCTCTCGCACGGCGTCGACCTCGCGGTGATGGACGGGCTGCAGGTGCGGGACGCGATCGACGACGACGTGCGTCCCGTCGGACCAGGGGCGACGATCGACCGGCTCGTCGCCGCGGCGGCCGCGACCCGTCACGGCGTCATCCCCGTCGTCGAGGACGACGGCGCGCTCGTCGGGATGATCAGCCACCACGCGCTGCGCGAGGCGCTCGTCGCGCGCGGTGATCTGGGAGGGATGCTGCTCGCGGAGGATCTCGCGGAGCCCGCCGATCCCCTCTGGCAGTCGCAGTCGCTGCGCGAGGCGCTCGCGGCGATGAACGCGCGCGGGCTCGACGCCCTTCCGGTCGTCGAGCACGAGGACGGCACGCCGCGCTTCGCCGGATTGCTCAGCCGGGCGCGCGTGCTGGAGGCATACGAGCGCGCGCTGACGAGCGCGGTCTAGCGCTCGACGCTTTTCGCGCTCGTCGCGACCGGAAGCTTCGGTCGCGGGCTCGCGGCCATCGTCTGCTCGGTGCGACGCATCGCCGCACGCATCCCCGCCGGACCGTCGAGGGTCCGCCAGATCACGTAGACGAAGGTGTACGCGCCGGCGGCGGCGAGCGTCCCGCCGGTCGCGAGGAGCGGCGTCCCGCTCGGGAGCGCGTGCGCGCGCACGGCGAAGCCGACGACCATCAGCGCGAGCCCCGCGTTCGAGAGCCACCACTGCGAGCGCGCGGCGCGGACGCTGAACAGGGGATGACCGGTGAAGCGCGGGATCACGTGGTAGGCGACGCCGTAGATCATCATCGTCACGAACCCGAGCAGGTTCATGTGCACGTGCGCGGGACGGTAGATGGTCCACACCGGATGCGCGGCCATCGCCACGCCCAATGTCACGCCGGCGGTGAGCCAGGCGAGGCTGGCCTTGAGGAAGGCTCTGACGTGCCAGTCCATCAGGCGGCCGCGCGTGCGGTGCTTCCGGGGCGCGGCGCGATCGTCGCGGCGATGATGAGCTCACGGTCGGCGGCGCGCATCCCGTGGCGCTCCTCTGGCGCGTAGGCGATCACCTCGCCGGCGCGGCACGAGCGCTCGCCCTCGGCACCGACCACGAATCCCTGCCCGGACAGCACGCTGAGCACCACCGTCGACGGGCTCGTGTGCGGAGGCACCGCCTGACCCGGCGCGAGCCGGAAGAGCACGACGCGCACGTCCGGGGTGTCGATCGCGATCGCCGTCGCCGGGCGATCTCCGCCGCGCGAGGGGATCGCGCGGGCCGTGTCCAGCAGATCCAGCACGTTCATGAGTTGCTCCTGTTCGGAAGCGCGCGGCTCGCGCGCAGGATTGCCTCGCCGGCGCCGAGTCCCATCTCCTGGTGGACGATGGTTCCCGTGGCGTCGAGCAGGGTGAGGGTGTTCGAGTGCGCGAGCTCCTCGGCGGAGATCCGACGATAGCGGATGCCGAGCGTCGCGGCGAGCGCGCGGGTGTCGTCGTCGCTGCCGGAGAGCAGCGTCCAGCGGTCGGACAGTCCCTCGCTCGAAGCATACTCGGCGAGCCGGCCGGGCGTGTCGCGATCCGGGTCGAGGGAGACGAGGACGAGGGCGACGCCGGGATCGGCGTGCTCGATGCGCTTCATCTCGCCGAGGATCAGCGGGCAGGTCGCGTTGCAGTGGGTATAGATCATCGCCATGACCACCGGCCGGCCGGCGAGCGAGGCGATCGGCCGCGCCGCACCGTACTGGTCGCGCCAGGAGGGGGCGAGGTCGTAGACCGCGAAGCGCTCCTCGCCCGCGGCGGCGGTGCTCTGCTCCGTCGCGGTGGACGGCTGCGCACCGCGCGCGCAGGCGGCGATTGCGACGAGGTGGAGCGCGGCGAGCGCGCGAAGGGCGAGTCGCATGGTGATGGACCGGAAGCTCATGCGCCGGACGCGCAGCGGAAGCCGAGGGTGCGCATCGTCGAGCGTCCGGTGAGCGCGGCGCGCACGGCGTAGCGGAGGAAGGCGGCGTAGTTCGTCGCGTCTGCCGCGCCGATCGCCGCGCTCGCGCAGAAGATCTGGTGGTCGCGCTCGCCGACGCCGCTGCCGGTGCTGCGCGAATCGTCGGCGACGATGACGCTGTTGAAGTCGGCGGTCCATTCCCAGACGAGCCCATGGAGGTCGCGGACGCCGTACGCGTTGGGCGCGCCGCGGCCGACCGCGCCGGGGGTGGTGCCGGCGCGCCCCGCGTAGAGCGCGACGAGGCGGCGGACGAACGCGGGGTCCGCGCTGGCGTCGCGACGGGTCTCGCTGGCCGCGGCGGCGTACTCCCACTCGTCCATCGTCGGGAGGCGCGCGCCGCGCCAGGCGCAGTAGGCGCGCGCGGCGAACCATGAGATCTCGGTCACCGGACGCTGCAGGTCGCTCGCGTCGCCGGCGTTGAGCGCGTCGGCCCAGGTGGAGAGGTAGCCCGGCTCGGCGAACACGTTGCGGATCGCGTCGCGCCGCCACTGCGGGTTCGCGCGGACGAAGTCGAGGTACTCGCCGCGGGTCACCGCGGTCCGGTCGAGCCGGAACGCGGCGACCGCGACGCGCTCCCCGCCGGCGCGCCCGTAGAGCGGGCGGTAGCTGCCGGCGGGAAGCGCGGCCATCGCGGCCGCCGCCCGCGTCCCCCGCGCTCCGCGCCCCGGGACGGCGAAGGCCGTCGACGGAAGGACGAGGAGGAGCAGGAGGGCGAGAACGGCGGCGCGCATGGCGGTGGTCATCGATCGGGTGAGCGTGAGGTGGTTACTCGCCCTTCATGCCGGGGACGCCGGTCTTCACCGCGGCGAAGACCTTCTTGTCGTCGTCGCCGGAGACGTGGATCATGCCTAACGTTCCCTTGTTGAAGGCGCGGAAGATCGCGTGGTCGACGAGGATCAGATCGCCCGACTTCTCGACGCCGAACTCCACGATGGCGGAGCCGCCGGCGGGGACGAGCGTCGTCTGGACGTTGTGCTGCGTCGCCATCGATCCGCCTTCCTGGTACACGTTGTCGAAGATCTCGCCGATCACGTGGAAGCTGCTGACGAGGTTCGGGCCCGCGTCGCCGAAGAAGATGCGCACGCGCTCGCCGACCTTCGCCTGGAGCGCGTTGTCGCCGGTCAGCGCGCCGACGGCGCCGTTGAACACCACGTACGTCGGCTTCTCCTCGATCCCCTTGTCCATGTCGAGGGTCTGGAGCCCGTGCTCGCCGTACTTGCCGTGCGTGTAGAACTCCGACTGCATCACGTAGAACTCGCGGTCGACCTTGGGCAGCCCGCCCTTCGGCTCGACGAGGATCATCCCGTACATCCCATTGGCCATGTGCATCGGCACGGGCGACGTCGCGCAGTGGTAGACGTAGAGACCGGGGTTGAGCGCGGTGAAGGTGAACACCGACTCGTGGCCGGGGAGGGTGAGCGAGACCTTCGCGCCGCCGCCCGGGCCGGTGACCGCGTGCAGGTCGATGTTGTGGGGCATGGTGCTGTTCGCCGCGTTCTTCAGGTGCAGCTCGACCAGGTCACCCTGGCGGACGCGGATGAAGGTGCCCGGCACCGAGCCGCCGAACGTCCACATCGTGTACTCGACGCTGTCGGCGAGGCGCATCGTCTTCTCGATGACCTCGAGGTTCACGATGACCTTCGTCGCATGGCTGCGGGTGATCGGCGCCGGAACGTTCGGCGGCGCGACGAGCTTCGCGACTTCCTCGCCGCGGATCTCGTCGGTCACCTGGCGGACGGGGACGCCGCTCTTCGACTCGGCGGCGTCGGCGCTGCTGGTGCAGCCGATGATGGTCGCCGAGGAGAGGAGCGCGGCGGTGGCGAGGATCGCGGTCGTGACGGCGCGCTTCGCGCTGAAGGTGGAACGATGGATGGGCATGGGAAGGGTTCTCGTCGTGGATACGGCGGTGGATACGGCGGAAGCGGTCGCGGGCGCGCGGCCGGTGAGGAGATCTGCGACGGTGGTCGACGCGAGTGGCGCGCGACGCTCCGCCTTGATGCGGGTCCAGGTGCCGTGCGCGGCGCACGGGTGCTGCGGATCGCAGGGCGTGCTGCCGAGCATGCAGTGGGTCTGCGGGCGGGGCTCGTCGAAGAGGTCCACGATGGTGGCGAGGGAGAGCTCCTCCGCCGCCACGCTGAGGACGTAGCCGCCGGCAGGGCCGCGGGCACTGCTGACGAGTCCTGCCTTGGCGAGCGAGTTCAGGGTCTTCGCCATGTAGTTGCGCGGTGCCCCGGTCGCCTCGGCGATCTCGTCGGCGCGCACGGGGCGCGTGGCGCCGTCGCGCGCGAGCACGAGGATCGCCCGGAGCGCGTAGTCGGCGGTGGCGGAGATCGTCATGGGAGCGCGAGTGGGTTAGTCGAGTTTCTCATCTCGATATGAGAATCGACTTTTTCCGCTCGGCTCGGAGTCGGAGAGCTTCCTGAATTATCCGGGAGAACGCCCGACCGGGGAGGTCGGGGAAGCCCCTACCGCGCGGCGGGGGCCGGCCGGGCGCCGGCTGGGGCGCCCCCGTGCGTCAGCTCGCCCGTCGCGCGGGGAGGGCGCGGATCACGTCCTCGAACTCGAACGGCTTCGGCAGGAAGGGGCGCCCGGTCGCGCTGAGGAAGGCCTGCAGGTCGGTGCTGACGATGTCGCCGGTGAGGAAGATGACCCGCTGCACGAGGTCCGGGCGGTCCTTCGACCAGCGCTCGAAGATCTGCTGGCCGGAGACGTCGGGCATCCGCATGTCGAGGAGCACTGCATCGAAGGTCTCGTCGCCCTCCGCGCGCCAGATCGCCTCGCTCCCGCTGCTCACCGTGACCACCTCGTGCCCGGCGCTGGAGAGGAAGCGGTCGAGCGCGACGCGGATCGGCTCCTCGTCGTCGACGACCAGCACGCGGAGCGCCTCGGCGCGCGGCGCGGGCACCGCTGGCATCGCCGGCGCGGCGCGCTTGCCGCCCTTCACGTGCGGCAGCTCGATGCAGAAGCGTGCGCCCGCCGCCGCGCGCTCCGCCCAGATCCGCCCCCCATGCTCGCTGACGATGCCTAACGATATGGAGAGTCCGAGCCCCGTCCCCTGCCCCGTCGGCTTCGTCGTGAAGAACGGGTTGAAGATCACGTCGAGCGATTCGGGCGGGATGCCCGGGCCGGTGTCCTCGAGCTCGATGCGAATGACGTCCTGCACCGTCCGCGTGCGGATGGTCAGCCGGTGGCTCCCCCGCTCGACGGACGCCATCGCCTGCTCGGCGTTCGTGATCAGGTTGAGCAGCACCTGCTGGAGCTGGTAGACGTCGATCATCGTCTCCGGCGGATCGACGTCGAAGTCACGATCGACGCGGATCCCGCGGACGTTCAGCTCGTAGCCGCGCAGCTCGAGGGTGTCCTCGAGCACCTTGTTGATGTCCGCGAGCACCTTCTCCGACTTGTGCTGGCGGGCGAAGGTCAGGAGGTTGTGGACGATGCGCGCCGCGCGGCGCGCCTCACCGCTGATCACCTCGACGGAGTGGCGCTGGTCGGGACGCAGCGCGCGGTCGGCCATGAGCAGCTGCGCGAACGCGGAGATGCTCGCCAGCGGATTGTTCACCTCGTGCGCGACGCCGCTCACGAGCTGGCCGATGGCCGCCATCTTCTCCGACTGGATGAGCTGCTGCTGCAGCCGCTTCTCCTCGGTCGCGTCGCGGATGACGCAGAGCACCTCGCGGCTCCGCTGCGGGCAGGCGTAGTTCACCGTCATGTAGCGGCGCTCGCCGTCCTTGCGGATGATCACCGTCTCGAACTGGCCGACGTTGCCGGAGAGCGCGCGGCGGAACTCGATGATCGCGCGCGGCAGCGCCTCGATGGCGAGCAGCGGCCCGAAGAAGCGCCCGATCAGCTCCTCGCGCGCGTAGCCGGAGAGCTGCTCGCCCGCGTCGTTCACAGTCGTGAAGCGGCCGAGCGAGTCGAAGGTCATGATCGCGTCGCTCGCGCCCTCGAACAGGTGGCGATAGCGCGCCTCGGATCGCGTCAGCTCCTCCACCGCGCGGCGATGCACGGTGACGTCGCGGAGCGAGACCACCATCCCCTGCGCCATGCCTTCGCCCGCGCCCGCGCGCAGGGGACCGATCGCGACGGAGAGCGCGAGCGTCTCCTTCCGCCCACGCGTCAGCCGCGCGTCGAAGCGCTTCCGCGCGGAGATGTCGAGGGCGGCGAGGTCGACCTCGTCGCTCTCGATGAGGTCGTCGAGGCTGGCGCCGAGAAGCTTCTCGGCGGTGCGGCCGAAGAGCTCGGCCGCGGCGGGGTTGGACTTGACGACGCGGCCGTC
Organism: Gemmatimonadaceae bacterium; assembly: GCA_013361935.1. Lineage (GTDB taxonomy): Bacteria > Gemmatimonadota > Gemmatimonadetes > Gemmatimonadales > Gemmatimonadaceae > JABFXC01. The sequence continues at coordinate 5,116 of JABFXC010000033.1, read as the reverse complement.
TCCGGCGAGGGCGAGGATCGCGTCCGGCGCCTGCGCGGCGAGATCCAGCGCCTCGGCGGGGAACGGCGTCAGCGGCGTGCTGCTGCGCGACGAGCGAAGCAGGTCGAACGGCTTCATCCCTTCGCCGCGTGCGGTCCCATGTAGCGGGCGAGGGGAAACCGCCGGGTCACCGTGTCCTGGCAGATCAGACAGGCGGCGAAGAGACGCATCACGTTCTCCGCGCGCGACGCGACGAGGGCGACGTCGGCGTTCGCTTCCTCGCTGCGGTTGAGCGCGATGCGCGAGAGCTCGAGGTGCTTCTCCTCGTCGGTGCGCTCGGCGCGCTTCGCGCCGGGCAGCTGGCCGTGCTCGCGCCACCACTGCGTCGTCTCGGGCCCGAGATCGAGCTCCGGATTGCCGACGACGGCGGGCAGGATGGTCGCCGAGACGACGCCCCAGATGACCATCTCGATGCCGGCCTGGCTGGCGAAGTGCTCCCAGTAGCCGATCTCATCGTGCGTCGCGCTCCAGCCGAGCAGATGGCAGAGCGCGAGCACCGCATCGGGGAAGATCGCGTCCGGCCAGTTTCCGCTCGCGCCGCGGCCCAGGTCGTCGGTGACGGCGTCGAGGGTCGCGTCGGTCATCGAGTCGAGCTGCGCCGCCGTGAAGCGGGCGCGGTACGTCTCGAGATCCGAATACAGGCGCTCGTGATCGACGCCGAAGCGGGTGAGCTTGTCGCGCCAGAGCTGGTTGTGCGCCTGCTCTTCCTTGAGCTGCTCGGCGAGCGCGCCGAGAAAGCTCGAGCTGCGGACGTGGTCGACCTTCGCGATGCTGAGGATCAGCGCGCGATTGAAGCCGACGACCGCGGGATAGAGCGAGGAGATGAACGCGACGTAGCGATCGCGGGCGACGCGCCGCTCGCGGAGCGCGCCGGCGAAGGCGCACTCGTTCATGAGTGCCGCGTAGCGGCGTGCGAGGTCGCTCACGACGTCCCCGGCGCGCTGCCGGGCATCGGGACGAAGACGGTAGTCGGAGACTCGAGCCGCGAGGGGCATCCTGGACGTGCGAAGAGGCGGCGCGCCCGACCGGCGGATCACGCCGACCAGGTGCGGAAGAGAGGCTCACGCCGTCGTGAGTAGTCGCTAATCAGACTCGCCGCGTAGGGGGTGAGTCACGAAAAACGCGCGAGGTGGGCGGGCGCGCTTCGGGATGTGTGCGGCGCGTGATGTGCGCCAGCGCACGAAGCCGGGGCTCTCCGGATTGGCATCGGATCGCTCCGTGCGCGTTTCGGAGCTCCTCCGCGCCGGGCCGCTGTTCGCTTTGGCAACGGCGGTCGTGTTTCAATCACAACAGCTACAACACTGACAGCCGACTCGTTGCGCTGAGGAGCTCTCGCGCGACACGGAACGAACCGATGCCAATACCGCTGGGCCCCGAAGCGCGAAGCGACGGGTCTCAGCTCCTCGCCGCGACGAGTGCCGCCACCTCGCGCACCTTCGCGTCGATCACCGGCGCCTTCGGCAGGACGTCGCGCACCGCGTCGGTGGTCTTCAGCCCGTTGCCGGTGATGCAGAGGACGATCTCGTCCTCGCGCCTGAAGTGGCCCTTCGCCGCGAGGGCGAGCGCCGACGCGACGGTCACGCCGCCGGCGGTCTCGGTGAAAACGCCCGTCGTCTCGGCGAGGATGCGGATCCCCTCGACGAGCTCCTCGTCGCTCACCGCCTGGGCCCAGCCGCCGGACTCCTTCATCGCCTTCACCGCGAAGGGACCGTCGGCGGGATTGCCGATGGCGATCGATCGGGCGATGGTCTTCGGGATCTCCGGGACGAGCGTGCCGCTCCCGCTCTCGAGGAGTCGGACGATCGGGGCGCACCCCGACGCCTGCGCGCCGTAGATGCGCGGCGACGCCCCCTCGACGAGCCCCGCGGCGATGAACTCGCCGAAGCCCTTGCGCAGCTTGGTCACGAGCGAGCCGCCGGCCATCGGCGCCACTACCGCGTTAGGCAGGCGCCAGCCGAGCTGCTCGGCGATCTCGAAGGCCATCGTCTTCGAGCCCTCGCCGTAGTAGCCGCGCAGGTTGACGTTGACGATCCCCCACCCGAAGCGGTCGGCCAGCTGCGCGCACAGGCGGTTGACGTCGTCGTAGTGGCCGCGGATGCGGACGAGGTTCGGCCCGTAGACGAGCGTGCCGATCACCTTCCCTTCCTCGAGATCCTCGGGGATGAAGATCCACGCCTGCATCCCCGCGCGCGCGGCGTGCGCGGCGACCGCGTTGGCGAGGTTCCCCGTCGACGCGCAGCCGATCGTCTCGAGGCCGAACGATCGCGCGGCGTTGATCGCCGTTGCGACGACGCGGTCCTTGAACGAGAGCGTGGGATGCGAGACCGCGTCGTTCTTGATCCACGCGCGCGCCACGCCGAGCCGGGCCGCGAGTCGCGGCGCGTCGACGAGCGGGGTGAAGCCGGTGTCTGGCGATAGGAGGTGGCCGTCGCGGACGCCTGCGTCCGCGGCTCCATATGAGAATGGAAGAAACTCCCGATAGCGCCACAACGACTTCGCGCGCCCCTCGATGGTCGCGCGGTCGGGAAGCCTGCGGTCCTTCGGGTACAGCGGCTCCAGGGGCCCGAGGCAGTTTTCGCAGATGGCGACGGGGGCGGCGTCCTGCTCGGCCCCGCAGAGCTTGCAGCGCTGCGGCAGCGCGCGCGGGATGTCGCTCGCGGCGGGCGCGGTGAGATCGATGCTCGTGGTCATGACGGCCGGTCAGTACTTCGGGATCTTCGGATCGACCTCGTCGCTCCAGCGGAGGATCCCGCCGGCGAGGTTGCGGACGCGGGTGAAGCCCGCGGCCTGGAGCTGACGCGCCGCCTTCGCGCTGCGCACCCCGCCCTTGCAGTGGATGACGATCTCGCGCGCGGGGTCGAGCGTCGGGATCGCGTCGCCGACGCTGCCTAACGGGACGAGGCGCGCGCCCTCGATGCGGGCGATCGCCCACTCGTGAGGCTCCCGGACGTCGAGCAGGTCGAAATCGTCGCCGCGCTTCAGCTTCTCCGCGACCTCGCGCGGCGTCAGCTCGATGACGTCGTTGGGATCGCTCACGTCGGGCGGTCCTCCCACTCCGCAGAACTGGTCGTAGTCGATGAGTTCCTGGATCTGCCGCGTCCCGCACGCGGGGCACGACGGATCCTTGCGCAGCTTCAGCGTCCGGAACTGCATCGTCAGCGCGTCGATCGTCAGCAGGCGGCCGATCAGCGTCTCGCCGACGCCGAGCAGGAGCTTCAGCCCCTCGGTCGCCTGGATCGTTCCGACGAGCCCGGGGAGCACGCCGATCACCCCGCCCTCGGCGCAGCTCGGCACCAGTCCCGGCGGGGGCGGCTCGGGATAGAGGCAGCGGTAGCACGGCCCCTCCTCCGTCGCGAACACGCTCGCCTGCCCCTCGAAGCGGAAGATGCTGCCGTAGACGTTAGGCTTCCCGAGGATGACGCAGGCGTCGTTCGTCAGGTAGCGCGTCTGGAAGTTGTCGGTCCCGTCGATGACGACGTCGTAGTCGCGGAGAATCTCGAGCGCGTTCGCGCTGGTGAGCTTCGTTTCGTATCCCTCGACGTGCACGTTGGGATTGACGTCGCGGATGCGATCCTTCGCCGACTCCAGCTTCGGCCGGCCGACGTCGCCCGTCCCGTGAAGGATCTGGCGCTGCAGGTTCGTCAGGTCGACGACGTCGAAGTCGACGAGGCCCAATGTTCCCACGCCGGCCGCGGCCAGGTAGAGCGCGAGCGGGGAGCCTAGCCCCCCCGCGCCGATGAGCAGCACGCGCGACGCCTTGAGCCACCGCTGTCCCTCGAGCGCGACTTCGGGGAGGATGAGATGGCGCGAGTAGCGGAGGATCTCGTCGCCGCCGAGCTCTGGAAGCTCGCGGTCGACGATGGGCCCGCGATGGATCTGCGCGGTCATCGCTCAGCCCCCGGCGATCGCCGGCACGACCGCGATCTCATCGCCGTCCCGGACCGTCGCGCCGAAGCCGCCGTGGAAGCGGATGTCCTCGTCGTTCAGGTAGAAGGTGACGAAGGGATACGGATTGCCCGAGTCGTCACGCAGCCGCGGCGCGAGCGAGGGATAGCGGTCCGCGACGCGCGAGACCACCTCGCCGACCGTCGCGCCGTCCGCCTCGATCGCGCGCGAGTCGGCGAGCTTGGCGAGAACGGTGGGAAGATGAAGGGTCACTGCCATTGGAGCCTCTGCTCGCTGCTCGCGAGCGTCTGAGTGTAGGTGATGTTCGCTCCGCCGACCAGCGGCGGGTTCACGAGGGTCTCGCTCGCCACGCCGATCGCGCGCCACGCGTCCGACATCGCCTCGGCGACGGCGTCCGCGCGGGCGCGGCGCGTCACGGCGACGATCGTCGAGCCGGAGCCGCTGAGCGTCGCGCCGAAGGCGCCGGCGCGCTTCGCCACGCGCACGACGGTGTCGTACCCCGCGACCAGCCCGCGGCGGAAGGGGACATGCAGCACGTCGTCGAGCGCGGCCGCGAGAAGCCCCTCGTTCGAGCTCGAGAGTCCCTCGACGAGCGCGGCGCCGAGCGCGGCGGCGCGGCTCGCCGTCGCGTGCGGGATCGTCGCCGGGAGCACGCTGCGCGCGTGTGTCGTCTCGACCGCGAAGCTCGGGATCGCGAAGACGAACGCGAGCGAGGGATGGACGTCGAGCCCGGTCACGAGCAGCGCACCGTCGGTCCCCTTCACCGCGAGACGCGCGCCTCCGTAGAGCGCGGGGACGACATTGTCCGGATGACCCTCGACCTCGGTGCAGGCGACGGCGATGGAGCGCTCGCTCAACCCGAGCTCGAGCAGCTCGTTCGCGGCGAGCGCGCCGGCGACCGTCGCCGCGGCGGAGGAGCCGAGCCCGCGGCCGACCGGGATGCGCGAGGTCGCGTCGAGCCGGACGCCCTCGGGCACCTCGGCGCGCGCGCGGCGGCACGCGGCGCGGAAGCCGGCGACGATGCGATCGTCGTCAGCGGCGAGCTGCAGCGACGCGAGCGTCCCCTCGCGGCCGATGGCGAAGCCCGGGCGCCCCGCGTCGAGCGCGGCGGTGAGCGTCAGCCAGCGATCGACGGACGCGCCGATGCAGTCGAAGCCCGCGCCGATGTTCG
>JABFXC010000019.1 GCA_013361935.1 Gemmatimonadaceae bacterium | reverse complement strand
CCGGCGCGCCGGGGATCGTGACGCCGTAGGCGTCGACCACGTTGGGCACGGTGATCTGCGCCTCGTACCAGATCGACGGCAGCGTCAGCTCGAGGTGCGGGTCGCCGGCGAGGAGCGCCGAGCCCGCGGCGGTGCGGCCGGGCGCGACCGCCCAGTTGTTGCTGCCGAGCGCGTCTCCGGCGCGCGCGGCGTCCGACTCGCGCGCCGCCCCGCGCTCGAGCAGCGCGAGGAAGGCCGCGGCGGCGGTGTCCGGCGCGCCGGGTGGCGGGAGCGGGACAAAGTCCTGGCGCGGCGTCGCCCGGCCGTTAGGCTGGATCGGCTCCTGGACGGGGCTCCGCGCGGGAAAGAGCGCGTCGGCGGCGGCGTCGCCGACCTCCGCCCGCGTCGCCATCCGGTCGAGGTCGTCCTCCCAGGCGAGCGTCCGTCCCATCCGGTTGAGCAGGTGCAGCGTGTTGATCGGCGCCCACCGCTCCGGACGCACGCCGAGCAGCCGGAACTCCAGCGGCACCTCGGCGGGCGACATGGAATCGATGTACGCGTTCACGCCGTCGGCGAAGGCGTCGATCGCGACGCGCCCGGGCGACCCCGCGGGGAGCGCGGCGAGCGCGCGCTCCGCGGCCCGCGGCATCCCGAGCCGGCGCGTCTCCCGATCGAGGTCGAGGAGCCGCGCCCCGCCGACCTCGGTCAGCCGCCCCGAGGCGGCGAGCGTCTGCATCTCCAGCTGGAAGAGCCGGTCGCGCGCGACGACCCAGCCTAACGCGCGCCAGGCATCGGGCTCGCTCTCGGCGAAGATGTGCGGCACCGCGCGGTCGTCGTAGAGGACCGTCACCGGCGCGCGGGTGCCCGGCACCGTCGCCTCGGCGCTCGGCGGGAGCTCGGCGACCGCGGGCATCGCCCAGACGCCGGTGCCCGGATCGAGCAGCGGGCCGAGGGGCGGCACCGGACCCACTCCGCGGCCGCAGAGCCAGAGCATCGACGCGAGCACGAAGGCGCCAGCGGTCGTTCGCAGGACGCGGCGCCCGCGCGGCGGCGCCGGCGGCGCGGCGACGAACGAGCCCGTCACGACGATGGCCCTCGACGCTCGGTCGCCCGACCGGGACGCGGCAGCGTCAGCCCTCCGCGGCCAGGCGCTGCAGCGCGTCGCCCGTCAGCCGGTAGACCGTCCAGTCGCTCATCGCCTTCGCGCCCAGCGCCTCGTAGAAGCCGATGGCGTCGACGTTCCAGTCGAGCACCGCCCACTCGAAGCGTCCGCAGCCACGCTGCACGGCGAGCGTCGCGAGGTGCGCGAGCAGCAGACGTCCGAGCCCCCGACCGCGGAAGCGCGGGAAGACGAAGAGATCCTCGAGGTAGAGACCCGGCCGGCCGAGGAATGTAGAGTAATTGTGGAAGAAGAGCGCGAACCCCGCCGGCTCGTCGCCCTCGTGCGCGAGCACCACCTCCGCCGCGGGACGCGCGCCGAAGAGCGACTCGCGGAGCAGCTCCTCCGTCGCCACGACCTCGTGCGGGAGACGCTCGTACTCCGCGAGCCCGCGGATGCACTCGAGGATCAGCGGGACGTCGTCGGGGGTGGCGGATCGGAGAGTAAATGGCGAAGCTGGTGGCATCGGTCGGTGTGTCCGGTCGCGCCCTGCTTCCCTCTCCGAGCGCGGCCCAAGATCGACCTTCGCCGCACGGCTGTCAACGTCGGCCGCGCGTGATCACTCGTTCTCCTCTCTCCACAGGGCATGCGTACTCGCGTTCTCGCACTCGCGCTGGCCGGCGCGATGCTTCCGATCTCCGTCCACGCGCAGGCGAAGCGTGCTCCCACCGCCGCGGACGCGAAGGCCTTCATCGCCAGCGCCGAGGCGCGGCTCACCGAGCTGGCACTTCGCGCGAACCAGGCGGGGTGGGTCGCCGCCACCTACATCACCGACGACACCGAGGCGCTCAACGCCGAAGCCTCGAAGAACTACGCCGTCGCCGTGCAGCAGCTCGCGCTCGACGCGCGCCGATTCGACAAGGTGAAGCTGTCGCCGGAGCTGCGCCGGAAGTTCACACTGCTTCGACTCGGGCTCGCCGCGCCGCCCCCGGGGAACCCCGGCGAGGCCGCGGAGCTCACGCGCATCACGACGAGCATGGAGGCGGACTACGGCAAGGGGACGTATTGCCGCCAGGCACCGAAGGACAGCACGCGCGCATCGACGGGCGGAGCTGCCGGAAGCGACTGCCTGCAGATCTCGGAGCTGAGCCGCATCCTCGTCGACAGCCGCGATCCCGCGACGCTTCTCGATGCGTGGCAGGGCTGGCACCGCGTCGGCGCGCCGATGCGCCAGCGGTACGCGCGCTTCGTCACGCTCTCGAACAAGGGCGCGCGCGAGCTCGGCTTCGCCGACGCCGGCGCGATGTGGCGCTCGAACTACGACATGCCCCCCGACCAGTTCGCGAAGGAAGTGGACCGGCTCTGGGAGCAGGTGAAGCCGCTGTACGTCGCCCTCCACGCCTACGTGCGTGCGCGGCTCGTGCAGCAGTACGGGCCGCGGGTCGTTCCCGCGAACGGGATGATCCCCGCGCACCTGCTCGGCAACATGTGGGCGCAGGAATGGGGAAACATCTATCCGATCGTCGCGCCGCAGGGTGCGGCGCCGACGTACGACATCGGCGCCCTGCTTCGCGCGAAGCACACCGACGTGAAGGGGATGGTGAAGTACGGCGAGGGCTTCTTCACCTCGATGGGCTTCGCGCCGATGCCGGCGACGTTCTGGGAGCGCTCGCAGTTCACCAAGCCGCGCGATCGCGAGGTGGTCTGCCATGCCAGCGCCTGGGACATCGACGACCGCGACGACCTTCGCGTGAAGATGTGCCTCGACGTGACCACCGAGGACTTCATCACCGCGCACCACGAGATCGGCCACAACTTCTACCAGCGCGCGTATAAGGATCAGCCCTTCCTCTTCAAGGGCGGCGCGAACGACGGCTTCCACGAGGCGATCGGGGACGCGATCGCGCTCTCCATCACGCCGAGCTATCTGCAGCAGGTCGGCCTGCTCGACGCGAGCGCAGTGCCCGGCCCCGAGGCGGACATCCCGCTGCTGCTCCGCCAGGCGATGGACAAGGTCGCCTTCCTCCCCTTCGGGCTGCTCGTCGACAAGTGGCGCTGGCAGGTGTTCTCCGGGGAGACGACGCCGGCCAGCTACAACAAGGATTGGTGGGATCTCCGCGCCCGCTACCAGGGTGTCGCGCCCCCGATGGCGCGCAGCGAGGCGGATTTCGATCCGGGCGCGAAGTACCACGTCCCGGCGAACACGCCGTACATGCGCTACTTCCTCGCGCGCGTGCTGCAGTTCCAGTTCTACCGCGCGATGTGCCAGGCGTCAGGCTACAAGGGACCGCTCCATCGTTGCTCCTTCTACGGGAGCAAGGAGGCTGGCGCCAGGCTGAACGCGATGCTCGAGGCGGGACAGAGCGAGCCGTGGCCGGAGACGCTCTACAAGCTCACCGGATCGCGCCAGCTCGATGCGAGCGCGATCACCGAGTACTTCGCGCCGCTGAAGACGTGGCTGGATCAGCAGAACGCGGGGAAGCCGGTGGGGTGGTGAGGCAAGGGGCCAGGGGTCAGGGGCCAGGCGTCAGGAACGGCGTTGACGGCAGTGGCCGCAGTGCCTAACGCCTGGCTCCTGGCCCCTCTCATCTCACGCCGCCGGCGCGGATTCCTGCTTCTTCCCGAACAGCTTCTTCAGAAACCCCGCGAGCCCCGCCAGCGCGACGATGATCAGCTTCTTCATCGCGAGGATGCCCGCGAACAGCACCTTGAAGAAGCCCGCCTTGGTCAGCAGACCCCCGGCGACGAGCGCGGCGATCCCGTACTCCGCCTTGTGGTCGACGGCCGGATTGAAGTCCGCGTAGCGGTGTCCCTGGTTGAACTCGACGAAGCCGAGGATCTCGTCCATCCCCGCTTCGAGCGTCGGGAGCTGGCTCTTCGAGCCGATCGCGTCGAGGTCGAGCACTCCCCGCGCGCCGAGTACGCGGATGTCCCAGTTGATGGTGTGCTCGTCCTGCCCCGAGAACGACAGCTCCTTCGCCCACCGCAGCTTGTGCGACGATTCGTCGTACGTCGGCGGCGCGGCCCATCCGACGAGCGTCGCCGTCGCGAGCCCCTGCTTCTTCAGCTCCGCGTTGTGCTCCTCCGTGCCCTCCTTCATGTCCTTCAGCAGCGCGTTGTAGTCGATGGTCTTCGCGTCGCCGTCGTCGACGTGGCCGTCCTCGTCGTACTGGATGACCACGCCCCAGCTCCCGTCGTCGAGCGGGCCATGCGCCGCGGGAAAGATCATTCCAAGCGTCTTCTGCCCCGGCTCGTTCCCCCAGACGGTCAGGACGCGGTCGGCGTCCTCCGGTCCGAGATAGCGATAGTGCTCGGGGAGATGGACCGTGGCGAGGCCGTTCTTGAGCACCACGTCCCCGGTCTGCCATTTGAGCGATGCCGTGAACTCCTCGGCGGTCATGCTCGCCGAATCGGCTTCCTGCGAGAGAGCGACGCCGGGCGCCGCGACGAGGGCGGCGACGAAAAGTGCGCGGCGAAGGATCGACATCGGGTGCTCCGTCCGGGGTGTAAGGTGGCTGACAGGCTCGTCCGTAAGACGAGCCGACCGCGCCCGGATCACAATGAGGAAGGGCGCCGGTGACCTCGGTCACAGGCGCCCTCGTTCCGTTCAGCCGCCGAGGCGGGGCTACTCGTCGCTGCCCCGCTGCATCGCCGCCCGCCGCACCTGGCTCATGATGCGCTCGAGGTCCGCTTCCGCGCGCGCCCGCGCGTCGCGGTCGAAGTCGCCCTCGCGCGCCACCCGGCGGATCTGGTCCATCATCTCGTCGATCAGGGCGCGGAAGCGAGGTCGCAGACGGCGCTCGCGGTCGGCCTGTTCGGCAGTGCTCGTGGTCATCTCCTCCCCTCGCTCGGATTTCGCGCCCAAGATTGCACCCTCCTCCCGTTCGCGCCAGAGACGATGCGCACTCCTAGAGCAGAAGATCGCTCGTGCCCTGCGTCACAAGTTGCGCGACCGCGCGGCCGCAGAGTGCTCCCACCACATTCCCCGTGCCACTGTAGGCGCCCGCCGCCCATACGCGCGGGCGCACCTGCTCCACCACCGGCATCCCGTCGGTCGAAAAGGAGACCGGGGCCGCCCAGCGATGGGTGATCGGCGCGCGCGTCTTCACCCGCTCGCGGAGGCACTGCTCCAGGGCGCGCTGGACGCGGGGTGTCGGCCGCGCATCGTGCGTCCACTCCTCCTCTCCGCCGACGTCGCGGAACCCGCCGAGCACGATCCGCCGGTCGGGAAGCTGCTGCCAGTAGTCGAGCCCATAGCGCGAGTACACCGGCCGCGGATAGTCGACGTCGGCCGCCGGCGCGGTGCCGAGCATCTGCAGCTGCACGGTGCGCACGCGTTCCGCGAGCTCGGGGAGCACGCGCTCCAATCCACCGTCGACGGCGACGACGATCGCTCCCGCGCGCACGCGGCCTTTCGCCGTCACGACCTCGCCCTCGCCGATGCGCGTCGCCTTCGACCGCTCGAACAGCCGCGCGCCCGCCGCGGACGCCTCGCGTGCGAGCATGCGGCAGCGCAGGAGCGGCTGGAAGCTCGCGTCGCGCGGGAAGAGCAGCCCGCGTCCCTCCGGTCCGACATAACGCTCGACCGGAAGCCCGTCGACGTGCATCGCGGCACGCTGCGCCTCGCAGTCCGCGAGCTCCTCGTCGTCGATCGCGATCCGCAGCGAGCCGGTGCGCCGCACCGCCTCGGGCGTCTCGCCCGCGATCCGTTCGAGCTCGGCGAGCGTCAGGCGCCACGCGCGCGTCGCCCGTTCGCGTCCGTGCACGCTCGTCGCATCGTGGTGGAATGCCGCGATGCCGGCGAGGAGGAACCCACCGTTCCGTCCCGCCGCGCCCCCGCCGACGCTCCCCGCGTCGACCCCGATCACCGAGACGCCGGCGCGGCGCAGCTCGCGAACGCAGGACAGCCCGCTTCCTCCGAGACCGACGACGCAGACGTCCGCCGTGAGCTCGTCGCGCAGCACCGGCAGCTCGAGCGCGGGCGCGTCCTCCGCCCAGAGCGGCGCGCCGGCGTGCTCGCCGGTGGTGCGTGACAGCTCAGACATGGACCGTCTTCCAGCGCCCGCGGCGGAAAAGCAGCGCGCCCGTGACCGCGAACAGGGAGAACGCGGCGGTGATCGCGATGAACACCCCGTGCGGTCCGAGGCCGAGGCGGTCGGCGAGCAGCCAGGCGAGCGGGATCTCGAACAGCCAGAACACGCCGAGGTTCAGCCGCGTTGGCGTTCGCGTGTCCCCGGCGCCGTTGAACGCCTGCGAGAACACCATCCCGTACCCGTAGAACAGGAATCCCAGGGCGACGATCCGCAGGCACTGCACCGCGTACACGGCCACCGCGGGGTCCGAGGTGAAGATCGCGACGATCGACGGCGCGAGCACCACGAACGCGACGCCCACCAGGCCGAGGAAGGCGGTCGCGTACCCACCGGCCACCCAAACCGCGCGCTCGGCGCGCTCCGGCTTTCTCGCGCCCAACGCCTGGCCGACCATCGTGGCCGCGGCGTTGCTCACCCCGAACGCGGGAAAGAGCGCGAAGAGCACCACGCGCATTCCGATCGTGTAGCCCGCCACCGCGTCGCTCCCGAACCCGGAGACGATGCGCGTCAGCCCGATCCAGCTCGCGCTGGCGATGAACACCTGCACCATCGCGCTCGACGACACGCGCACGATGCGGCCGAGGAGCCGGGGGTCGAGCCGCCAGTGGTGGCGATGCACCGCGATCCGTCCCTTCCCGCCGAGCAGCCGCGACGCGGCGAAGATGACTCCCGTCCCGCGCCCGATCGTCGTCGCGACGGCGGCGCCCGTCACTCCGAGCTGCGGGAAGGGGCCGAGCCCGAAGATCAGGCAGGGGCCGAGCACGATGTTCAGCGCGTTCGCCAGCCAGAGCACGCGCATCGCGATCGCCGCGTCCCCCGCGCCCCGGAACACCGCATTCACGAGGAAGAGCAGCATGATGCTCGCGTTGCCGGCGAGCATCATTCGCGTGTACCCGCTTCCGGTCGCGATCACCTCCGGCGTCGCGCCCATCACGGCGAGCAGCCGCGGCGCGAGCAGCGCGCCGGGGATCCCGACCGCGACCGCCACCACGAGCCCGAGGATCAGCGCCTGCGTCGCGGCGTGTGCCGCTCCTTCGCGGTCGCCCTCTCCGAAGCGCCGCGCGACCATCGCCGTCGCGCCGATCGCCAGCCCCACGGCGATCGTGTACACCACGGCGAGCATCGACTCGGTGAGCCCCACGCTCGCCACCGCCGCCGCACCCAGCCGGCCGACGAAGAACACATCGACTACGGCGAACACGCTCTCCATCACCATCTCCAGCACCATCGGGATGGCGAGCACGAGGATCGAGGTGCCGAGCGGGCCGCTCGTGAAGTCGCGATGCGAGCCGCGCAGCGCTTCCTTCACCGCCGCGCCGAACGAGAGCGACGGCTCGGGCGCGGCCGCCTCCCCCGCGACCGTGGGCTCGTACGTCGGGTCGGCGGATGGCTTCGTGGTTCCGGACATTCGCGGAATCTACAAGCCTCCGATGGCCCGGGCACGCCGCGCTTCTCGCCGCGCGCCCCGCCCGCGAGATTGGGAGGGTGCTGCCCATCGAGCCCGCGCTTCCCGCGCTCGCCGAAGCCCTCGCCGCGCGCGGCGTCGCCGTGCTCGTCGCTCCGCCCGGGGCGGGCAAGACGACGCGCGTTCCTCTCGCGCTGCGCGACGCGCCCTGGCTGGCCGATCGCAAGATCGTGATGCTCGAGCCGCGGCGCGTCGCCGCGCGCGCGGCCGCGCGGCGCATGGCCACGACGATCGGCGAGGAGGTCGGCGGCATCGTCGGCTTCCGAGTTCGCGCCGACACGCGCGTCGGCCCGCGCACGCGCATCGAGGTCGTCACCGAAGGCGTGCTCACGCGGATGCTGCAGGACGATCCGACCCTCGAGGACGTGGGCCTGCTCGTCTTCGACGAGTATCACGAGCGAAGCGTGCACGCCGATCTCGGGCTCGCGCTCGCGCTGCATTCCCGCGCGCTCCTTCGCGAGGACCTCCGCATCCTCGTGATGTCGGCGACGATCGACGGCGCCGCGGTCGCCGCGCTGCTCGACGATGCGCCGGTCATCCGCAGCGAGGGACGCGCCTATCCCGTCGAGACACGCTACCTCGCTCGCGCCACCGACGACCGCGCCGATGCGTCGGTCGCACGCGCGGTACGCGGCGCGCTCGCCCGCGACGAGGGCGACGTCCTCGCCTTCCTTCCCGGCGCCGGCGAGATCCGTCGCGCGGCGTCGATGCTCGACGAGGGCACCCTCGGCAACGTCGACGTCGTCACGCTCTACGGCGCCCTGTCCGGCGCCGAGCAGGATCGCGCGCTCGCGCCCGCGCCGCGCGGACGACGCAAGGTCGTGCTCGCGACCTCCATCGCCGAGACGAGCCTAACCATCGAGGGCGTGCGCGTGGTCGTCGACTCGGGGCTCGCGCGCGGGCCGCGCTTCGATCCCGGCTCGGGGATGACGCGCCTCGAGACGACGCGAGTCTCGCGCGCCTCCGCCGATCAGCGCCGCGGCCGCGCCGGCCGCACCGAGCCGGGCGTCTGCTACCGGCTGTGGGCCGAGCACGAGAATCACGGCCTCGTCGCGCAGGCGCCCCCGGAGATCCTGCTCGCCGATCTCGCCCCGCTTGCCCTGGAGCTCGCGGTCGCCGGGATCGCCGACCCCGGCGAGCTCCGCTGGCTCACCCCGCCTCCCGCGCCCGCGCTCGCGCAGGCGCGCGAGCTCCTCCAGCAGCTCGGCGCGCTCGACGGCGAAGGTCGCGCGACTGCGCACGGCCGCGCGATGGCGGCGCTTCCCGCGCACCCGCGCCTCGCGCATCTCCTGCTCGTCGCGCGCTCCCGCGGCCTGCTGGACCGT
>JABFXC010000214.1 GCA_013361935.1 Gemmatimonadaceae bacterium | reverse complement strand
GGCCACCGGCGCGCCCCCAGCCGCGGGGGCAGCCCCGCGACACGACGCGGCGCGCCGGGAATGACTCCGCGCGCGTCGGCCGCGACACGACGGCGCAGCGGGTGCTCGTCAGGTGGAGCGACGACGACTCCGTGATGAAGGCGCTGCTCGCGCGCGACAGCATGACCGCGACGCGCTACAAGGCCGACGAGGTGCTCTTCCAGGCGGTGGGGCGGCAGATCATCCTCAACGGGGACGCCGCCGTCCAGCGCAACGAGAGCATCATCGTCTCGGACACGATCCTCTACAGCGACTCGACGAAGATCGTCCTCGCGCTGGGCGACACGGCGATCCTCCGCGACCCGTCGCAGGGTCCCGCGGACGTCATCGCCCTCGGCCGCATCGCCTACGACATCGAGAACCGCCGCGGCGCCGTGACCAACGTGTCGACGTCGGTGGAGAGCGGGCAGACCTGGTATCTCAGCGCGCGCCGCTCCTTCTTCCAGAGCGACACCGCCACGCGCACGGACAGCTCGACCGCCGAGCAGCGCTTCTACGCGCGGAACGGAACGCTCACCAGCTGCAGCGACCCGAACCCGGACTACTACTTCAAGGCGAAGGAGATCAAGCTCGTCCAGGGGCGGATCCTCGTCGCGCGCCCGGCGGTGCTGTACATCGAGGACGTGCCGGTGGCCTGGCTGCCGTTCATCTTCCAGGACCTCCGCAAGGGACGGCGCAGCGGGCTCATACCGCCGCGCATCGGGATCTCGGACATCGTCCGCAACAACCCGTACTACCAGCGCCGGGTCGACGATCTCGGTTACTACTGGGCGATCAACGACTACATGGACAGCCAGGTCAGCCTCGACTGGGTGAGCGGCGCCCGCACCCGCGACGGTGGGCTCGGCCGGCAGCTCAACCTGCGCGGCGCCTTCCAGTACCGGTGGATCGACCGCTTCCTCTCCGGCGGCCTCGCCGTCGAGCAGCTCACCGGCGGCTACGGCAAGAGCACGAACTATCGCTGGACGCACAACCAGTCGTTCTCGCAGAACACGTCGTTCAACACGAGCATCAACTACTCGACGAACGCCACCGCGTCGCGGCGGAGCGACACCAACCCGTACAGCGCGCTCTCGTCGATCAACTCGAACGCGAACTTCTCGACGGCGATCGGCCCGACCAAGGTGAGCCTCGGCGGCGACCGGAGCGAGACGCTGGGCGGGATGATCAACATGACCCTGCCGACGCTGACGCTGACGACGCCGACCATCAGCGTCGGCGACTGGCTGTCGTGGACGCCCTCGCTCACCGCGCGGAACCGGACGCAGGACAAGATGAACTCGGGGCTCGCGATCCCCTTCCGCTTCACGCCGACGGACAGCGTGCGGCGGCTCGGGAGCAGCCGCGTCACGGAGCTCACCCTCGGCAGCCCGCTGACGGTGAAGGGCTACACCGTCTCGCTGAACTTCGCGACGCGCGACCTGGAGAACAATTTTCCCTTCCCGCAGCGGATCATCACCGGGACGGACACCACCACGCGCGTCTTCTCGAAGACCTTCGAGACGGGCGTGTCGTTCGATTTCGGCTTCGGGCTGCCGCAGCTGCTGCGCGGCAGCTGGAACGTCGCCCCCTCGGTGAACTTCGTGAACGAGGACGGGAGCGCCTACTCCGCGCTGCGCAACGAGCGGACGGGGGGCGCGTGGGTGACGCAGGGGAAGCGGCCGCAGTTCGCGCTCTCCTCGACGCCGACCTTCTTCGGCCTGTTCCCCGGGTTCGGCCCGTTCTCGCGCTTCCGCCACTCCATCACGCCGAGCCTGTCGTACAGCTTCGCGCGCGCCGGAAGGCCCACCGCGGAGTTCCTCGCCGCGCAGGGCCGCGCGCCCACCGGCGACCTCGCGACGCTGCAGCAGAACGCGATCTCGCTCGGGCTCTCGACCAACATCGAGGGCAAGCTCAAGGCGACCACCGACACGCTGAACGCGGACGAGGGCACCTCCGAGAAGCTCAAGCTCCTCTCGCTGCAGTTCGACGGGGTCGGCTACAACTTCGAGCAGTACCGCTACCTGAAGCGGCAGGGAAAGAATCCGGAGTGGTTCGCGGGGATCACGTCGCCCGA
>JABFXC010000085.1 GCA_013361935.1 Gemmatimonadaceae bacterium | reverse complement strand
GCAAGCCGACCCCATGGACAGGAGGCACAGTACCGCGGTACGTGAGACGCTCGAGCGGGGAGTCTATCGAGCCCCGTACCAGATGAACGGCTGCGGCGTGCTGTTCGCGGTCACCTCGCGCGGGGAACGGCTGCAGAAGATCGTCGTGCTGCGTCCTGGTGTCTCCGAAGCGCGCGCGATGCGCTGGCTCGAGGAGGTGCTCGACCGCGTCGATCCGCCGCGTCCCCCGCTTCGGCTCCTGCCGCCGACCCCACCCCCGCGGCAGATCCCTGTCGAACGAATCGACGCGCTCTACCGGGATGCAAGCCCCGTCGCCGCCGCCCTCTGGAAGCGGAAGCGCGACCGCTACCGCGGGAACGAGTCGCATTAGCTCGCGTCCCGGCGACGTTTCTTCGCCGCGTCCGCTGAGCTCACCCGTTTGTAGGCGCTGACCGGGGCGAGCTTCGCCCGTGGTACCGCGGCGGCGCGCTGACGCGCCAGCCATTCCGCGAACAACGGCGGCGCGCCCGCGTCACCCCCGAACGCTAGCCATCCGGCGCTGACCCCCATGAGCTCGGCCATCCGCGCGACCGTCGGCGACGGCGGCGCGTGCTCCTGCTGCCGATAGAGCGAGACGGAGGACGCCGAGCGGTCGATCCCCATCGCGAAATCGTCGTCGCTCTCGAGCACGCCGTGCAGGCTTTGCCAGAGTCGGCCGAACGTGAAGCGCTCGGCAAAGGTCGATGGCTCAAGAGCTTGCGGTGTCGCTGGCGTTTTCGGCATTTCGGCTATTGACAGCCGAGCGGTGCTCAAGTATCTTGAGTCCCGTTCGCGTGATTTTACCGTGAAGTTCACAGTTACCAAGGTCTACGCAAATGGTGGCCGATTCTGCCCCCGACCGCAAGCCGGTGATGCTCGAGCGCCTCCCCCGCGGGGTGCTCACGCGCATCGCTCGGAAGTCGAAGAACCCCGCGACCGGGAAGCCCTATTCGGTGCAGCACATCCGCGAGGCGGTCTTCAACGCGCGTCCGGTCTCGAAGCAGCTCCGGCGAGTGATCGACCGCGAGCTGGCGCGGGCAAGCTAGAAGGGTTCGGCAGGACCGGGCGACGTCGCCCGCATCACTCGCAGGAACATCAGGAGTCCCGACATGCACGGCGCGGTAGTGGCGACTCGATTTTGGCAGAAAGTCGAGAAGACGGAAACCTGCTGGCTCTGGACCGGCGCTCGGTACTCGGCGACCCGGTACGGCCAGGTCATTCTCCCTGGCCGCGTAGTGCGTGGTGCTCACAGGGTGGCGTGGGAGCTGACGCACGGCCCGATCCCCGATGGTCTGTTCGTCTGCCACCGCTGCGACAACAAGCAGTGCGTGCGACCGGACCACCTGTTCCTCGGGACACCGAAGGACAACACGCACGACATGATCGCGAAGGGGCTGCACCCGACGATGGGTCACCAGTCGTGCTTGCACGGACACCCCTTCGACCAAGAGAACACCTACGTCGCACGACATCGCGACGGCAGAACGTTTCGCAAATGCCGCGCGTGCGCGCGCGCTAGCATGGCGAGGACTCGGGCGGCACGGAGAAGCGAACACCCCCTTACACAGCACTGAGGTCCCGATGGCAACCACCATGACCCCGGCGTCCGGCTTGGCAGACCGGCGCCTCCCGAACCGCTCCCCGATCCACCGGCGCGCGTCCGCGCCGCCCCGGCTCACCCTCGCGCACGGCCAGGAGCGCGCCCTCGAGGAAGCCTATTGCACGGCACTCGGCGGGCAGGAAGCGGCCGACGTCCGGGCGGGGAAGCGGGCCGCGCATCTCCTCGCGCTCCGTCCGCTGGCGCGCGCGCTCCTGCTCGGCCGCGACCCGAAGGCGGTGGTCGCCTACTACAACACGCTGGCCGCGACGGCGATGGCGATTTGCGCGGACGCGATGCGGCATCGGGAAGCCTCGCTCCTCGACGTGTCGCTCGAGGAGGAAGCGGCGGAGTCGGCGCTCGACGTCGAGCAGCTCCGGCTGGCGGCGTCGCCGGTGAGCGAAGCGCAACTCCTGACGGTGATCCGCTGCGCGTCCCGTCAGGCGCAGGCCTCCCTCTCGCTGGCCGAGCGGTGCCAGCGAGAGCTGTCGCACGTGCAGCGGAGAGAAGCGAAGCGGTAAAACGACGACCGCCGCGCAGAAACTCTTGGCAGAGTGCGCGGCGGTCGGACCACCATGACCCCCCAACGATAGCCCCTTCGGGCGGAGACAGCAAGATGCGAGACCCCATCATGACGCTGCGCGAATCGGACGAAGAACTGACCCGCCACATCACGCACGGCTCGGCCACCGTCGCCGACGACACCCCGCACACCACGGCCCTGACCATGGCGGAGCGGGACTTCATCAGCCTGGACATGGTGAACCGCCGCGCGCAGCCCGCCGTCGACGCCGCGCTGGACCGCGATACCGCGTGGGCGCTCGAGCGGTGCCGCGGGCTGGTCTTCGCGAACCTCGACGCGCGCATCTGCTTCCTCTACCTCGCGTTCGGCGAGGAGCGGATCGGCCGGCCCATGCCCGCGGTGACGGTGGCGCGCATCGTCCGGATCGCGCTCGCGATGCACGAGGCGGATCAGGAGCGGGCGTCGTGAGTACCGCCGTCGTTCTCACCCCGAAGACGGTGCCGACGCTCCTCGCGAGCGAGTCGGTGAAGGCGCGCATCCTTCCTTTCCTGCCGCCGGGGACGGACTTGGACCGCGTGATCGCCAGCGTGCAGCTCGCGCTCACCGACAACCCAAAGCTCGGCGAGTGCACCCCGGCGAGCATCGTCCGCTCGATCGCCAAGATTCAGCAGTGGGGGCTCGAGGTCGGCTACACGGCGCACCTCGTCCAGTTCGGGCAGGTGTGCACGCCGATCGCCGACTACAAGGGGCTCGCGCAGCTCGTTCGCGCCTCGAACGCGGTGCGCCACATCGAGACGCGCGCGGTCTACGAGCGGGAGCACTTCCGCATCGCTTACGGCACCGAGGCGATGATCGAACACATTCCCCTCCACCGGAAGGCGGAGCGCGGGGCGCTCGCGGGGGCCTATGTGATCTTCTTCCTCCCCTTCGGTCAGAAGTCGTTCCACTTCATGGGCGTCGACGACATCGACGAGATCCGGCAGAAGCATTCCAAGCAGTGGAAGACTGGGCCGGTGCCCGCGTGGTACGCGATGAAGACCGTGCTCCGGCAAGGCGTGAAGCTCCTGCCGAAAGACCCGCGGCTGGCCGAGGCGTTGAAGGTGGTCGCTGAGGAAGAGCGCGAGGAGGCGGCGCACGTCGACCCCGATCCGACCGTTTCCGCGCTCGCCGCGCCGGTCGAGCGCGGCGAAGTGCCGACGCGCGAGCCCGGCGAGGAGGACTTCATCGACGACCGCGACATCGACGAGGGCCGCGGCTGATGCCGTACTTCCTCCAGCGCAACGGCGCCTCCGTGGTGGTGACGGTAACGGGTGAGAGTGTCGTCGGGTCGGCGCACCGGGGCATGAAGGATCGCCTCCTCGAGGTGATCGCGGAGGACGCGCGCCACATCACGATCCGGCTGCACGGCGTCGAGTACCTCGACTCGGATGCGCTCGGGATGCTGGTGTCGATCCGGAAGCGGGCGCGCGAGGCCGGGGGATCGGTCACGCTGGAAGGGCTGACGACGGGGGTGCATACGCTCCTCGACGTGACGAAGCTCGCCTCCCTCTTCACCCTCATCGACTGCGAGCCGAGTGCATGGCACCGGGGCGCGCTGACGGAGGCGACGTGAGGACGCTGGAAGAGGCGCTCGCCGACTGGCAGGAAGAGGCCGCGGTGCTCCGCCGACGGGGACACGCGCACGACGCGGAACTGATCGCGGGCGTGGTCACCGACGTGCGCCGCTCGGCCGAGGATTACCTCACCTGGCTCTCCGAAGCCGAGGCGCTGATCCGCTCCGGCTGGCCGCTCCGCCGTCTCCGCGCCCGCTTCCCCGAATGGGAGTCGCAGGGCCACGCGAGACGCGCGGGGAAGGAGCGGCAGTATCGCCAGCTCGCGGTGCCGACGCGCGCGCACACCACGGCTGCCTACGAGGCCGGCCGGGAAGCGGGACGGGAAGCCGGGAGGAAGAGCGCGTGACGTCGAGGAAGCTGCTCTTCTCCTTCGGCCCTCGCGGGGCCAGCGTGCGGGGGAAGGTGTCCTCCAACGAGCGCCGGATCCTCGTGCTCTGGACGGAACGCGGTGAGCCGCGGCAGAAGTCGTGGCCGAACACCGCCACCGGCAAAGCCGAGGCGCGCGCGTGGGCGAAGGGCTTCGCCGAGTCGCGGAACCAGACCGGCGCGCCGGTGCTCACCCGCATCACGCTCCGCGCGCTCTGGACCGAGTACGAGACGGTGGCCTTCCCCGACCTCGCCGAACGGAGCCGCACCCTCTACGCCGACGACTGGCGGCTGGTCGAGCAATTCTTCGGGCGCGACAGCTACGCCGAAGATCTGACGGTGAAGCAGGTGGCCGAGTTCCGCGCGCGGCTCGACCGCCTCGACTACGCCGTGAGCTCGGTCGGGCGCATCATCCAGACCTTGAAGCGAGTGGTCGCGTGGGGCGAGGCACAGGAGCTCGTGTCGCGGAACCGCGTGCATCTCTTCCGCTACAAGGTGCCGAAGGGGAAGCGCGTCGAGCCGCCCGCGGAATACACGGCCGAGGAGCGGGGGAAGATCATCGCCACCCTCTCACCCGAGGTCCGCACGCAATGGCGGGCTTGGGTGGCGCTGACCCTCTGCGCCGCCACCGGGGAGCGCCAGAACGCGGTGCTGCATCTCCGGTGGTCGGACGTGAACGAGGCGACGGGGGAGATCACCTGGCCGGCCGAGTTCAACAAGCTCGCGAAGGAATGGACGCAGCCGATGCGGGAGGCGACGAAGGCCGCGCTCGACGTGGCCCGCCAGTGGCGCGAGCGGATCGGCTACGATGGCCCCTACGTGCTCCCGAAAGCGAGCGCGAAGGGGAAGGGCGAGACGTACACGGCGAGCGCGCTCTGGTCGGCCCTGAAGGCCGCGGAGGGGAAGTCCGGGGTGCCGACGCTCCCCCGCCGTGCGGCGCACGGCTACCGGCGCGGGCTCACCGGCGACGTGCTCGAGGAGACCGGCGATCCATTGCTCGCGCTGCAAGCGGTCGGCGACTCCGACCTCCGGATGGCGAAGCACTACCTGAAGAAGCGGAACGCCCGCGTCGCCGACGCCTTCAAGGCGCTCGACGCGAAGCATCCGACGACTCCGACGACTACCGAACCCGAGGCGAAGGGCGAATGAGCGACCGTAACGGAACCGGAAACGAAACGGGCCACCCCCTGCGGAGTGACCCGTTATCCCCCGATACAGGGGCAGAACTCAGTGCGCCGTGTAGGAATCGAACCTACAACCTAGCGGCTCCCTCTGATGGATTAGCTGCACGGAATCAGCATTGTGGCCGCGATCCCCTGCTCAATCCTAGCACAGAAACCCGAACAGCGCCAGAAGCGCGCACGGTCGACCGGAACGAAACCGGAAATCGCGCATCGTGGATTGGATCGGACGCCGCCACATCGGAAAACGATGGGGTCGTCGACGCGCCGGATCTCGCGAAGCCCGTCGACGAGCCGCACGCGCGCGACCTGAGAGACGCGGCGCCGGAGTCTTTCGGTAGTCGGGGGGCTACCGGAGCAGGGGTAACGGAGGACGGCACCCTGTCTCGCCCCGCGCTCGTCCGTCGCTTCCACTCGACGCGGGATCGGCTGAACGCGGCGAGCGGGGCGCTCTACGACGCGGCCGAGCAGGCGCGCTTCGACGGGGCCTCGTGCATCGCGGTGGAGCGGATGCTCGGCTTCGTCGAGCGGGCGATCTGGAAGCTCGACGACGCCCGCTCCGCCCTCATCCCGACGCGGAACGACCTACAGTCCGCACTCGCCGCCGTCCAGACGGCGGGGGAGGTGACGTCATGATCGGCTTCGCGCATTGGCTCGCGACCTCGGCGCTCGCGTGGTTCTTCTGCGGGCTGGCCGTGGGCACGTTCGCCGGTGCCCTCCTCGCGGATCGTCGTGCCGCCTCCCTCCAACCGGGAGGACGCACGAATGGCTGACCCGCTCCTCACCGGCCTCGCCGCGATCGTGCGCGAGGCAGGATCGGTGACGATCCGCTTCCACCACGGGACCAGCGCCTACCGGGTCTACCTCGGCTGGATGGTGATCGGGGAAGGCGACACGGTCGAGGAGGCGATCAACGCCGCGCTCGTGTCGACGCGCCGCTACGTCCCGCCCTCGCCCTCCGCTGACACCCCCGACGCGGGCGCCTACACCTGGCAGGTCTCGCCGGTGCGCATGACGGAGGTGCTCTGATGCTGATCGAATACCAGGTCGTGCACGTCAAGGCGACGGGCAAGCACCACCGCCGCTACGACGCGCAGTTCTCGGAAGAGGAGTTTCAGGCGTTCGTGGAAGCGAGCGCGCCGGAGCGTCCGCTCGGCTGGAAGCCTAGCGCCTCGCACCGCGCGCTCCATGCGGAGATCGCGAAGGCGCTCGCCTCCTCGCGGGATCTCACGAAGCGGAGGTCGGCATGACGAGCGCGGCACAGATGGACTTCGACTTCGCCGCCGACGCGAAGCGTGACATTGAGCGGTTGGCCCCGATCGCGCGCGCACTCGCCGAGGACGCGGGACGGCGCGGCATCACCGTGGCCGACGTGCGCCACGAAGCGGAGCGGCGCGGCATCCTCACTGGCGAGGAGCGCGGGCGGCGGCTGTCGTTTCTCGGGAGCGTGATGAAGGCGGCGGGGCTCGTCCCGACCGGCGAGTGGCGGCGGTCGGACATTCCCCGCTCGCACGGAAATCTTCATCAGGTCTACCGCGCGGGCGGTGCCGCATGAGGTTCGCCAACGACTGCGGCCTCTGCGACCGCGAGGCGGTGACGACGATCGCCAACGTGAAGCTCTACTCTGTCTGCGAGCGCCGCGTGCAGGCGATCGAACAGGATGCCCACGACGGCCCACGCCGCGCGCCGTTGACGCGACTGCCGAAAGAGGTGCGCGCGTGAGCGGGCGCCGGGAGTCCTGCCCACACGACGCGCTCGCGGTCTGTGCCGAGTGCCTCGCGCGGCGTGACTACAATCGCCGGTACGCGGCGAAGCGGCGCGAGCGGGCGCTCGCCGAGAAGAACCGAAGCGCGCGCACCTGCCAGAAGGCGGTCGGCCGGTACGCCGTCTGTGGCGGGCGGCTCGACTCGTTCGTGGAGAACGGGCGGGCGGTGCTCGTCTGCCAGCGGTGCGATCGTGTGGCGCGCGGGCTCTGCATCGACTGCCCCGCGCGTGTCGACGGGACGCCGGGACGGGCGCGGCGCTGCGCGGCGTGCAAGCGGCTGGCGTTCCTCGCCACGCACGAGAAGTACCGCGCGAACCACCGCGAGGAGTTGGCGCGGAAGGGACGCCGGAAGTACCGGAGCTTGAAGGAGCGTGCGCGTCGAAACGAATACAAGAAGCTCTGGCGGCAGTCGAACCCGTCGCGCGTCGCGCGGTCCAAGCGGGAGGCGTATCTCCGGAACCGCGACTACTGGCTCGACTACCACCGCCGCCGCCGTGAGGCACGCCGCGAGGAGAACCGCGAGCGCGAGCGGATGCGCGCGGCCGGGACGCTCCCGCCCCGCACCTGCGCGAAGGGCTGCGGAACCGTCGTCACCGGCCGCGCGAAGGCGTGCGCCGCGTGCAAGGACGCCGCGCGCCGCGCCGCCCGCGCGGAGATCGCGCGCCGGGTCGAGACGTCGCCCTTCCACCGGGGTGCTGCCTGATGCGCCGCTCTCCCATGCCCCCCCGCTCCTCCCCCATCAGACGGGGAGCGCCGAGCATGGCCGCATGGCTGCGCATGACGCGCGCGTATTGGTGGAGGATTTATCTCGGCGAGGACGAGCCGGCGGAGGCTTCCGATGGCTGACCGCGGCGAGTATCGCGCGATCCGCACCGTCCTCCTCGACGGGCCGGACTTCCAATCGCTCTCCGCTGAGGCGCGGTGGGTGTTCGTCGCGCTCAAACTAAACCTCGGGCCGTCCGGCATCGATGTCTTCTACGACGCCGGCGCGCTCGAGGCGCAGACCGGATACACCAGGCTGCAGCTCGACTTGGCGATCGGTGAGCTCGTGCGCGGCGGCTGGATCCGCCGCGAGCGGAACGTCTGGTGGATCGTCGACGGGATTGAGCACGAGCCGTCGTGGAGCTGCGACGACGGGAAGCACCGCATGGGCCTCTGGAAGCACCTCGACGGACTCCCGCGGCTCGCGATCGTCCAGGAGTTCATCGACCGGAACCCGCGCTGGTTCACTCCCGTCGAAGCAAAGGAGGGGCTTCGTACGCCCTCCCAAGGGCCTACCAAGGCCCTGCCAAGCACTGAAGACGGAAGACGGAAGACGGACACTGAGGACGGAAAGCGGAAGACGGAGACGGACGCGCGCGAGCAGGCCCCCGTCGCACCCGCCCTGGATCCCGCGCCGCGCGCTGGCGCGCGGACACCACAACCACCCGCGTCCGCGGACTACTCAGTCGAGGAGCACGACCTCCGCTTCGCCGATCTGCCCCAGGGCGCGCGCGATTTCATCGGCACGTTCTACGCGCGCGGGAAGGCGACGCGGGAGCGGCGGAAGGACGTCGCCGACCAGCTCCTGCGCACGATGAACGGCGGTGCCCCGCTCCGCCGCGGCGTGGCGGTGCAGGCGAAGTCGAAGGAACGCCTCGAGCGAAAGTGCCGCGAGGTGATCGCCGACGGGGTGCGGAACCCGGACGGCGCGATCGTGGTGCTCCTGAAAAAGCTGGCCGACGTCTCCGACATGGGGCCGAACGGCGAGGGGCCGGGGGCGCAGCTCCGCGTCGAGGCGGCGCGCGAGGAGCAAGCCGAGGCCGAGACAGACGCCGCGGTGCGAGGCTGGCGCCGGCTGCACGCCGAGGAGGCGCAGCGGATCGCCGCCGACGTGCTCGCGGAGTTCGACGTGGGCTCGCTCTCCGAGCTCACCGACTTCAAGCGGATCGCCGCCGAGGCGCGGATCCGATCCGAGATCGTGACGGCGATGCG
>JABFXC010000051.1 GCA_013361935.1 Gemmatimonadaceae bacterium | reverse complement strand
CGCCGTCGCGACGAGGGTGACAAGATGGCCGCCCGCGGAATGTCCCATGAGGATGAACTTCGACGAGTCGGCGCCCCAGCTCGAGGACATGCGCTGCGCGGCGGCGAGCGCGCGCGCGACGTCGCGCGCCTGGTCGAGCGGCTTCGCCGCCGGGAGCAGGCGATAGTTCGTCGAGACGACGACGAGCCCGCGCGGCAGCCAGCGCGCGACCTTGTTGTCGACGACGCCACGCGCGCGCTTGTCGCCGGCGGACCATCCGCCGCCGTGCACCATGAAGATCACCGGCGCGCCCTTCGCCTCGCCGGGGATGTAGACGTCGAAGCGCTGGCGGGCGTCCGGCCCGTACACGACGTCGCGCACGACGCGCATTGGCGCGGGCGCGCGGGCGGCGTCGGCGGGCCGTGCGCCTCCGAAGGATGCGCGGCAGAGGAATACGAGCAGCGCGAGCGCGGCGGTATGCAGCGCACGCCGCATACGACGACCGCCCCGGGTCACACCCATCCTCGATCGCTGTGTCATCCGCTCCCGTGAAACTGGTTTCCGGAGATGCGCGTACGGCCGGCACCCCCCTGCATCGACCCTTCATCACCACGACCCATGCGCCACACATCCGCCCTCGCGACGGCCGCGCTCGCGCTCGTCGCACTCGCCTCGACCGCGCGCGCCCAGGCCGCGGGAAGCACCGCCAATGCGACATCCGCGCCGTCGGCCGCCGCGGCCGCCGCTTCCGCCCCGGCGACGCCGTGGAGCGCGAAGGCCGCCGGAACCTACGACATCACCGTCAGCGGCACCGATGGCGACGGCACGCACAGCGAGAGCGCGACACTCGTCATCGGCACCGATTCCTCGGGCGCGCTCACCGCGAAGGTCGTCGAGGGCCCGCACGACGACGAGCATCCGATGACGGTGGAAGTGAACGGCGACGATCTGGTGATGAAGTCGCAGACCAACAACGGCGTGATGACCATCACCATCCGGCGGCGCGGCGACGCGCTCGACGGTCACTGGGAGATCGGAATGCAGCAGGGAACTCTCACCGGCAAGCTGCACTCCTGAGCGGTCCCCCCGAAGGGGCGCGCGTCACAGCACTCGCCAGACGAGGTGTGTCGCGTGCTCCTTCGTGCGTTCCCAGGCGCCACGCTTCCGGAAGGTCTCGAGCCGGATCTCCGTGGCGTGCTCGATGTCGCGCAGGAACTGGCGCTCGAGCTTCGCCCCCGTCGACTCGTCGAGCATCATGAGCACGGTCTCCTCGTTGAAGGAGAGCGAGCGGTTGTCCGCGTTCATGCTTCCGACCGCCGCCCAGCGCCCGTCGACGACGAGCGTCTTGGCGTGCATCATCGTCTCGTCGTACTCGTAGACACGCACGCCCGCCTCGAGGAGCTCCTCGTAGCGCGCGCGTCCCGCGTAGAGAGTGCTCTTCACGTCGGTCTCCGGCCCCGCGGTGAGGACGCGCGTATCCACGCCGCGCCGCGCCGCGTCGGCGATGAGGCGGCGGATGTCCTTGTCGGGGACGAAGTACGAGTTGGTGATGTAGAGGCGCCGGCGCGCGCTGGCGATGGAGAGGGTGAGGAACCGCTCGGCCTCCGTGCTGCCCACCGACGGCGACCCGTGGAGCACGCCGGCGACGACTCCGTCCTTCGGCGCGCCGTCGAGCGGGAAGAGCGTCTCGCCGACGAGCATGTGCCCCGTCGCCTCGGCCCAGCAGGCGACGAAGGCGGCCTGGAGCTGCCCGACCGCCGGTCCGGTGAAGCGCACGTTGGTGTCACGCCACTGGTCCTTCACGAGCCCGTTGCCGAACCACTTGTCGGAGATCCCGAAGCCGCCGGTGTAGCCGACGGTGCCGTCGACGCAGACGACGCGGATGTGCGCGCGATGCTGCAGCTTGTGCGCGCCGAGGATGCTCAGCGGCCGGAAGGGCGTCGCGTTGACGCCGCCCTTCTTGAGGGACTCGATGTATTCCTTCGGAAAGGAGCTGCCGAAGGCGTCGTAGAGGAGGAAGACCGGGATGCCCGCAGCGGCGCGCTCGAGGAGGATCTCGCGCAGGGTGTCGGCCATGCGCCCCTTCTCGCAGTAGTACATCTGCATCGTGATCGCGCGGCGCGCGGCGCGCAGATCCTCCCAGAGCCGGGGGTAGGTCTCGTCGCCGTTGACGAAGACCTCGATCCGGTGGCCCGGGGCGAGCGAGGTACGCGAGACGAGCTCGATCCCCTCGCGAAATCCCGGCTCGTCCACGCCAGGCGGCCGGTCGCCGCCGAGGGCGCGTACGTCGCGCACGGGGGTGCCCTTCACGGCGCTCAGCAGCCCCGCGAGGAAGATCACGCCGCATATCAGGCCGGCGAAGATGAAGCCGATGATTCCGAATGTCATGCCCGCGCCCGAGGCAAGAACCGTGGCGCTGCGACGCCGGCGCCCCCGGTCACCGGCCGGCGACCGCGACGCCGACGCGCGAGTCCGCGGTGCCGTAGTAGAGCAGCCACCGTCCCCGGAAGGGCACGAGCCCCTCGACGAAGGTCGTGCCCTCGACGTACTGGCCGCTGCGCTCGTACGGCTCCGTGGGACGGATGAAAGGCTCGCTCGCGCGCGCGATCAATCGCACGGGGTTCGCGCGGTCGAAGAGCGCCTGGCCTCCGGTGTAGACGTGCGCGGGAAGACGCGGGTCGCCGTTGGCGCGCGCGTTCCCGGCGTTGTAGAGGAGGACGATCCCCCGCGCGGTGAGGATCGCCGGCGGGCCACCCTCGACCAGCCAGGAGTCGAAGTAGCCCGGGCGCGGCGAGAGCACGCGCAGCGGACGCCCGTCGTCGTCCTCGACGGGCGTCCAGTGCACGAGATCGTCCGAGGTCGCGACGAGGACGTTGGGAACGTTGAAGTACATCCAGTACTTCCCGTTCACCTTCGTCGCGACGAGGTGGTCGCCCGCGACGCGGCAGAGGATCGCGCCCGACTTCGACTCCATGCGCAGGTACTTCCCGCTGTCGACGCTCGCGAACGCGGGGCCGTGCTTGGTCCAGGCGACGAGATCGGTGGACGTCGCCACGGCGAGCCGCGGGATGTCGCGGTTCCACTGCGTGTAGGTGAGGACGTAGCGACCGTCGCCGGTCTCGACGACGCGTGGATCCTCGACGCCGCCCGGCCACTCGTTCCCCTGCTGCGCGTCGCGGTCCGGGTAGAGGACCGGCGCGGGCCGCCTGGTGAAGTGGATGCCGTCCGCGCTCGACGCGAGGCCCAATCGGGAGGTGTGCGCGCCGATCTTCAGCGCGCCGCTCGCATCCTCGGCGCGGTACAGGAGATAGACCGAGTCGCCGCGAACCACGGCGGCGGGGTTGAAGGTCGCGTACTCCTCCCAGTGGACGAGGGTGTCGCCCATCGGGGAGCGGAAGGACGAGCGCGGGTCGGGGACGATCACGGGATTCCCGGCGCGCGGCTTGGCGAAGGGGCCGAGGGTCCACGCGGGCGACTGCGCGCCGAGCACTCCCGGGAGCGCGGCGAGGACGACGATCGCGAGAGCCGCACGCAGCGACGTCGTCGTCACCAGATCCCCGGGATCAGGCGCGAGCGGACGCGCGCGCGGTACGCGTCGTAGCCGGCGAGGGAGCGGACGAGCAGTCGCTCCTCGACGAGGATGCGCGTGAAGAGCAGCGCGATCGGAACGATCGCCATGAGGATTCCGGCGGTCGAGCCGAGCCAGAGCGGGATGCCGAGCAACTCGAGGACGAGCCCGGCGTACATCGGGTGGCGCACGCGCCCGTAGAGCCCGCGCTCGACGACGGCGTGGCCCCGCTCCGGCTGGTGCCTGACGACGGTCACGGCGAACGCGTTCGTACGCAGCGCGAGGGTGATGATCCACCATCCGGCGAGGAAGATCGCCATCCCCAACGCTGCGAGCGCGCGACCCGGCTGCGGCAGGAGATGCCAGCGCCAGACGTCGGCGGCGGTGCAGGCGACGAGGGCGGCCATGGCGGCCATGAAGCCGGGGAGGAGCGCGCGGTCGAAGAGCGGCTGGCCGCGCTGCAATGGGAGCTTTTCGCGCTCCGCGAGGAGATCCGCGTTGACGCGAGCGACGGCCTCGCTGCTGAGTATCCGCGCGATGAGCAGGACGGCGAGGAGCACCCACCCGCGGCGCCAGTGAATCGTCCCCGCGCCCGCGAAAAGGAAGATCGCGAAGAGGACGACATGACGCATGAGCGCTGCGTATCGGCGAAGGCGTCCGTGGCGAGCCATGCGGAATGGTGCGCCTTCGAACGGCGCGACGCCAGTCCGGGTCGCGTGCCGTCGGTGGCGGGGTGGGGAACGGAGATTGCTTTCGCCTGACGCTCCTCACGCCCCTTCGCGCTGCATGCACCGAATCGCACCGATGTTCACGATCGTCGCCGTGGCCGCGCTCGCCGGCTGCGATCTTCCGCGCGACCCCGACGGAACGTTGAAGCGCGTACGCGGCGGCACGATGCGCGTCGGCATGGTCGTCGACACGCCATGGGTCACCGACTCGGGCGATGGCGCGGGCGGGATCGAGCGCACCATCGTCGACGATCTCTCGCGAGAGCTCGGCGCGAAGGTCGAGTGGCACCGCGGATCCGCCGAGCAGCTCCTCGACTCGCTGCACGAGCGCGAGCTGGACCTCGTGATCGGTGGGTTCACGACGCAGTCGCCGTGGAAGCAGCAGGTGGCGCTGACGAAGGCCTACTACACGGACACCCTGATGCTCCACGGGAAGCGCACGGAGCAGCCGCACGCGGTGGCGGTCGCACCCGGGGAGAACGCGTGGCAGGTGGCGGTGGAGCGCGTCCTCCGCGGCAAGAGGAACGAGTTTCCCACGCTGCGGCGCGCGGCGGGCCGATGAGCGTCGGTCGTCCGTTCCGGATCCCGGAGGAGCTGGGCGGGGAGCACCGCCGCATCCGCACGCTGTCCTGGCTGAGCATCGGGCTGCTGATGGTCGCCGGGACGATGATCTATCTGACCGTCGGGCAGTCGCAGGCGATGAAGACGGCGTGGATCAGCGACGTGCTCACCGCGATCCCGCCGATGGCGCTCCTCGTCGCGATGCGCTACGAGCTCCGCGCGCCGTCGAAGCGCTTTCCCTTCGGCTACTCGCGCGCTGTCTCGGTCGCGTTCCTCGTGACCGCGTCGATGCTCAGCCTCATCGGGCTGTATCTGCTCTATGACTCGGCGATGAAGCTGATCCGGCGCGAGCATCCACCGATCGGAACGATGGAGCTGTTCGGACATCAGTTCTGGCTTGGCTGGGCGATGCTCTGCACGCTCTTCTTCAGCATGTGCGTGGGGATCCTGCTCGGGAAGCTGAAGGGGCCGATCGCCGAGAAGCTGCAGAGCAAGGCGCTCCAGGCGGAAGCGGAGATGAACCAGGCCGAGTGGATGTCGGAGGGTGCCGCGATCATCGGGATCCTGCTGGTCGCATTCGGGTTCTGGTGGGGCGACTCCGCGGCCGCGGCGTTCATCTCGATCGAGATCGTCCGCGACGGGTGGCACAACGTCCGCCAGGTGATCGCCGACCTGATGGACGAGAGCCCGACGAAGCTGGGCGAGCGCGAGCTGGAGCCGCTCCCCGAGCGGGTGCGCGACGCGGCGCGTGCGCTGCCCTGGGTCGCGGAGGCGGGGACGCGACTCCGCGAGCACGGGCACGCGGTGACCGGTCAGGTGTTCGTCGTCCCGCGCTCAGCCTCGGGGATGGACGGAGCGCAGCTCCTGCAGGCCGCGGAGGAGGCGACGGCGACGCTCCGGCGGCTGGACTGGCGGCTGCACGAGATCCTCGTGGTGCCGGTGAGCGCGCTCGAGAGTACCATTCCTCCACGTACCCCGAGCGACGACGACCGTCCGCGCTGACCTCCGCCGCCGCGCGCGAGTCATCGCGCACGACCCTTGCCCCGCAACCGATCCATGACGACTCCGACGACCGAAACGCTGGCCAAGGTGGAAGTGCTCGCCGATCTCGAGTCGGTGGTGCACGAGCTGATGGAAGTGCACGAGGCCAAGCGCATCCTCTGGTTCCCGAGCGAGCTGCTCGCGCCCGCCCCGGACACCGACCCCGAGAAGCACATCCGCGACCTGCGCGAGCGGGCGAGGGGGATCGGGCTCCCGGGGCGCGTGGCGCTCGCGCTCAACCTGCTCACGGAGGAAGGGCTGCCGCACTTCCACCGTCTCCTCGCCGCCTATCTCGGGGGCGACACGTTCTGGTCGAAGTGGACGAACCTCTGGACGGCGGAGGAGGACCGGCATGGCGCGGTGCTCCACGACTACGCCCGCGACAGCGCGATCCTCGACAATCCGGTGCTCGAGCGGATGCAGTTCGAGTATCTGCGCGCCGGCTTCGAGCCGGAGTGGGACAAGGATCCCTATCGCGTCTTCGTCTATACCACGCTGCAGGAGCGGGCGACGCAGATGAGCCACGCGAACACGGGGAAGCTGGCGAGCGAGTACGAGCCGACGATCGGCACGGTGCTCTCGAACGTGGCGAAGGAGGAAGCGCGCCACTACACGTTCTACCGGACGATCTTCAAGGAAGTGCTCGTCCGCGACCCGAACCGCGGTCTCGTCTCGGCGGCGGAGCTGATGCCCTCGATCGACATGCCCGGGGTGAACATGCCGAACTTCCGCGAGATGGCGGACGTGGTGCGCCGCGCCGGGATCTACGGGCCGCGCGACTACCTGAAGATCGTCGAGGAGCAGATCCGCTTCTGGGCGATCGAGACGCTGGAAGGGCTCGACGAGATGGGGAAGAAGGCCCAGGAGAAGATCCTCGCCGTGCCGAAGCGGCTGGAGCGCATCGCCGACATGATGGAGACACGGAGCAAGGCGAAGACGTTCTCGTTTCCGGTAGCGTTCGCGGCGGAGTTCGAAATGGCGTAGTTCCTCGTCCCAGGTTCGACGTGGAAGTGGACTCGGGACGCGCTGGAGCGAGTTGGGGATGCGGCGACGACGTGGGACGTGGCAGGGAGGACTCCCACGTCAGTCGTCGTCCCAGCCCCACCCTCGCTCCCCCGTGCCACGTCCACTTCCACGTCGAGGTGGAACTCTCCTAACGCGTGACCCGGGAGCCGAGCCAGGCGGACCGGAACGCGCGAATCTCCTCGGTGATCGGGCGGCCGGCGGACTCGAAGGTCGTCGGCGTCAGCTTCGTCCGCGACCGCAATGTCATCGGCACGGCGTGGCGCGCGCCGCGCTGCGTGACGTCCACCTGCACCTCTTCGCCGACGCGGTGGCGGGCGAGGATGCCCTGGAGCGCGGCGACGTTCGGCGTCGGCTGGCCGTCGATGGCGTGGATGACGTCGCCGGCGCCGATCCCCGCGGGCCACGCCGAGCCGTCCTCACTGCTCCAGTTCACGAAGACGCCGGTGCTGTCCTCGTCGAGGGAGGCGCCGAGCCAGGGGCGGACGCTGTCGGCGGCGAGCAGGAAGCCGGCGGGGGCGAGGAGGGCGGCGTAGTCGGGCACCTCGCGGCCGGCGACGTAGCGACGGTAGAAATCGTTCGCGAAGGCGGTGTCGCCCGTGACGCTGCCTAACGTGCGGCGCCAGTCGTCGACCGTGTAGGGGCGTGCCGGGGCGAGCGCCGCGGTCTGCCGGCTGCCGAAGTCGCGCCACATCCGGCGCATGAAGTCGTCGAGCGTGAGATGGAAGCGCTCGCGCAGGGTGAGATCGAGGGCGAGCCCGAGCGCCTCGCCCCACGTGTAGTAGGAGATGAAGGTGTTCTGCCGGTTGGTGGGGTCGATCGACGTCGCGGCGTCGACGAACGGCGCCTGCATGCTCATCTCGACCGCCGAGAAGTGGCGGCGTCCCGGCGCGGTGATGACGGCCGTCGCCGCGCCACCGACCTCCTCGATGAACTGCGCGTCGGTGTAGAGGCCGGCGCGGCGGATGGCGAGCGGTCCGTAGTAGCTGGTGAAGCCCTCGGCGAACCACAGCTCGCGCGACATGTTGGCGCGCTCGAAGTCGAACGGCTCGAGCGACTTCGGGCGCAGGCGCTCCACGTTCCACGAGTGGAAGAACTCGTGCGCGACCGTGCCGATGCGGGCCGTGCGCGCCGCGCTGTCGGTGAGGGTGCCGCGGCTGGTGATGATGGTCGAGTTGCGGTGCTCCATCCCGTCGCCGTACGCCCACGGGAGATAGTCGATGATGAAGGTGTAGCTCCCGTGGTCGTAGCCCGCGGGCTCGCCCCAGACGGCGACCTCCTCCGCGACCACGCGGCGCGCCATCGTCGCGAAGGAATCGGCCTGCGCGTCGGTGCCGAGGTGGTGGATGGCCATCCGCCAGGTCGCGCGCTTGCCGCCGGCCGAGTCGGTCCACTGCCGCCAGGCGACGGGGCCGGCCTCGGTGGGGGAATCCATGAACCACTGCAGGTTCGGCGCGGTGAACACCGAGTCGCTCGTGGCGACGAGCTGCGTCGCGACCTGCCAGCCGGGCTGACGGTGGATGGTCAACCGGATGGGCGCGGCGTCGAGCCCGCGCGCCCACATGAAGGTCGCGGGCATGTTGATGTGCGCGTGCGTGCGATCGACGCCGAGATACGTGCCGTCGGTGCGGTCGCCGAAGACGGTGTAGGTGACGCGCACGGTGCCATCGTGTCCTGCGACGTCCCAGCCGTACGGGTCGGGGCGCGTCGCGGCGAGCGCGCGCCCGCGTCCGTCGGCGACGCTGACGTCGTAGACGTTCTTCGCGAACTCGTGCAGCGCGTAGCGCCCCGGCGAGGAGCGGCTCATCCGCAGGTGCAGGGTGCCCCCGCGCGCGACGCCGCTGAAGGTGGCGACGACGCGCGCCTCATGCTGCGCGGCGTTGGGGAAGGAGATGTCGTAGTCGACGCGCTGCTGACCTGACAGCGGCGCGGCGACAGCGAGGATTGCGAGGGGGACGAGGAAGCGCATGAGGTCAGTGTGGCGCGACGTGGAACTCGCAGGGCGACGTGGGACTTTCACGGCGACGTGGGAGTGGACATGGGGACGGGGGAGCGAGTTGGGGAGCCGGGGACGACGGGGGACGTGGGGCCGCGGAACTCTCACCTCCCACGTCCTACGTCGTCCCCCCTCCCCCCGTCGTCCCAGCCCCACCCTCGCTCCCCCGTCC
>JABFXC010000028.1 GCA_013361935.1 Gemmatimonadaceae bacterium | reverse complement strand
GGCGGGGGGCGGGGGCGGGGGCGGTGGCGGTGGCGCGGCGTTCGAGCGCGGGGCGGGGGAGGCTCCGTTCGCGCGGGGCGACGAGCCGTTGCGCGCGGGCGCCGCGGATCGCTTCTCGCCGTCGCGCGGCGGCCAGATCACCCCTTCGCATCCCGGGCCGCCGGCGAAGCGGGGCTTGTTGCGGCACTTGAAGTCGGGCGCGCGCGGGTTCCGCTTCGAGGCGCGATCGTCCCACATCTTCCCGCCGCAGACGGGGCAGGCGGGATCGTCCGGCCCTCCCTTCGGCGTCGCGACGACGCGCGGCGCGTTGGGATCGCGCGGGGGCCAGATCACCCCTTCGCAGCCCGCGCTCTTGCACTTGAAGTCGGGCGCCTTGGGGTTCTTCTTGTTCGCCCGATTGTCCCACATCTCGCCGCCGCACTTCGGGCAGACGGGGACATCACCGGTGGGGTTCTGCTGTGCTTCGGTCATGCATGCAAAATAGCGCGCCGAGGAGGGCCGCGCTCAGCGATTTACGGCGGGGCGGGGCGAAGGGATGCGGAGCTCCGGAAAGCGCAACGGCGTCGCCGGGAAACTGCAACGGCGTCGCGCGGATCGAACGGATCGGGCGGATCGACGCGGATCCTTTTGACTATTGCTCGGCGGTGAATGACAGGGAGCCGGGGAGGGGGGGGAGGCTCGGTGCGTGGCTGCGGACTCTTTCGCGGGTCGCGTCGAAGCTGGTCGCGAGGACTCGCATCGCGCGGTTTGGGCAGGAAGCACGGCGGAAGAACTGCCCTCTTCAAGAACGGCGGAAGGGCTCCTCTCGGGGTCATCATCGCAGTGCTACGAGCCCGAAAGCTTTGTTGGGGCATGCGGGGCGAGACCATCTCGCCATGCATGCCCCACAAAAAAATCCCGGCTCGTACGAGTAGAATCTTCCGCCCTTCTTCCGCCGTGCTTGCGTCGTTCTTCCCGGAAAAATCGCGCGATCTCCCCGCGAATGACAGCCCTCCACGCGACCCGCTGAGAACGCCCGCGATCCGCGCGGAATCTTTCAACTGCTGCTCGGTGAATAACAGGGAGCCGTGGAGCGACGGGAGGTGGCGCTCGTGAGGAGCACGCAGCCCCTGCGAACTCCTCCCCCGGCCTCCCCGGCTCCCTGTTACATCACGCCAAGGCCATGAACGGTCTTGGGGCGCACCAGGCGAGACCATCTCACCTAGCGCGCCCCAACAAAGTTCAGCAGCAGGATCCGCTTCGATCCGCGTTCATCCGGTCCCACCCGCGTGACGCAGTTCGAAAGCCGCGCAGCTCACCGCGGCGTCGCGGTCACCCGCCAGACGGTGTTCCCGACGTCGTCGGCGACGAGGAGCGCGCCGCGCGAGTCCACGGCGACGCCGACGGGGCGGCCCATCGCCTTGCCCTCGCGATCGAGGAAGGTCGTCAGCACGTCGACCGGGGGACCGGCGGGGTGTCCGTTCGCGAAGGGGACGAAGATGACGCGATAGCCGCTCGGCGGATTGCGGTTCCACGAGCCGTGCTGGCCGACGAACATTCCGCTGCCGAAGGGAAGCGCGCTCGCGTCGCCGGACCAGGCGAGGCCGAGGGAGGCCGTGTGCGGGCCGAGCGCGTAGTCGGGGACGATGGCGGTCGCGACGAGATCGGGGCGCTGCTTCTTCACGCGCGAGTCGACGTGTTGACCGTAGTAGCTGTACGGCCAGCCGTAGAAGCCACCGTCGCGCAGCGCGGTCATGTAGTCGGGGACGAGGTCGCCCCCCAGCTCGTCGCGCTCGTTGACGGCGACCCAGAGCGCGTGCGTCGCCGGCTCCCACGCCAGCCCGACCGGGTTGCGGAGGCCGCTCGCGAACACGCGGTGCGCGCCCGTCGCGACGTCCACCTCCCAGACCGCTGCGCGCCCCTCCTCGGCGGCGATGCCGTTCTCGACGATGTTGCTGTTCGAGCCGACGCCGACGTAGAGCTTCCGTCCGTCGGGGGAGGCGATGAGGCTCTTCGTCCAGTGGTGGTTGATCGGACCGCCGGGGAGCGCAGTGAGCGTGGTTCCCGGCGCCGTGATGCGCGTCGATCCGCGGACGTAGGGAAAGCGGACGATCGCATCGGCGTTGGCGACGTAGAGCGTGTCGCGGACGAGGGCCATGCCGAAGGGGGAGCTCAGGCCCTCGAGGAACGCCGTGCGCAGCTCGGCGACTCCGTCGCCGTCGGCGTCGCGGAGCAGGGTGATGCGATTCGCGCTCGGCACCGCGCCGCCGGCCTTCTTCTGGTAGTGCCTGAAGAACCATCCCTTGATGCCGCGCCCGTCCTTCGGCCGCACGGGGGCGTTCGTCTCGGCGACGAGGACGTCGCCATTCGGGAGGACGTGCAGCCAGCGCGGATGATCCAGCCCGCGGGCGAAGGCGGCGACGCGGGTGCCGGCCGCGGCGACCGGCGTCACCCCCTCCGGCCATCCTCGCGCCGTCGCGACATGCACGGTGGGGATGAGCGCGTGCTCGGGCGGCGGCAGCTGCGGAGCGGGTCCGATGCCTGCGGCGACGGGGAGTGTCGCACGTCCGCCGCACGCGGCGAGGAGCGCGAGCGTGGCGAGCGACAGGCGGAGCGGGGCGAGCGTGGGCGATGAGGGACTCATGCGGGCCACGATGCAAGAACCGCCGCGTCGCCAGCGTTAGGCGGGGGCGAGCCGCGATGCTTCCGGAATGAAACGACGAAGGCCGCCGGGACCGGCGGCCTTCGTGTTCCTCGTGCGGCGAGCGCGATTACTTGCCGCAGGTCGTGCGAATGCGATCGGCTTCGCGCGGCTCGTAGATGGCGAGCGCGGTGGCGTGCGCGGTCGCGGACTTCGCGCCGACCGCTTCGCCGAGGACCTTCACGCCCGTCTTGTCCTGATCGACCGGGTTCACGATCACGGCGCTGGCACCGACCTTCGCGGCACCGTCGCGGATCTCTTCGGCGAGCTTGTTGTCGGTGGTGTAGACCGAGTTCCCCGTCGCCTCGATCCAGGCGACCTCGTAGTAGTCCGACGGAACATCGGCGCGGCCGTTGTAGGTGACGATCGCGTTCTCGCAGGTGGGCGCGAAGTTCAGGCGCGGGCTCACGTCGGTGGTCTTCTTCTTGACGCCGCAGGCAGCGGTCGCGGCGAGCGCGAGCGCGAGAGCGACCGTCGTGATCTTCGTGGTGTGCATGATATGGCTCCGTTCGTCTGGTGAGGCTCTGTCTGGTGCGAGAGCGAACGGAGCATTTGCAAGGGTGGGGCCCGAAGCCGGTCTCTGACGGGAGCGGGCGCGATCGACCGCGGAGTGCGCCGCGTCACACCGCGGCCGGCGTCGCCGCGGCCGGTCCCGTCGCGTGCGCGCCGCAGGTCGGGCAGAAGTGGAAGAAGGCGTTCTTCCGCGCGCCGCACGAGCCGCACGAATCGTAGAGGCTCATCCCGCAGTGAACGCAGAAATTCACCGGCTTGCCCCCTTCGCCCGTGGCGATCGCGCGCTCGCAGCCGGGGCAGACCCCGTTCGCCACGCGCTGGAGCGCGGTCTCGTACCCGATGGTGCGGCGACGCTCGTCCTCGGTCTGCTCGGCGACCGACGCGCGCTGCGCGAGATAGCGGCGCATCGCGCGGATCGCGTAGACGCCGGCGATGGCGCTCGCGACGACGCCGACTCCGTAGCGGACGTAGCCGCCGTAGCTCGGCAGGTACGGCACCAGCTCGACGAAGAAGGCGAAGAGCGCGAAGAGCACGAAGCCGCGTGCGAGGGGCCAGTACTCGCTCCGCCGCTTTCGCGCGACGAGCCAGCCCGCCAGCACGAGCAGGGGCAGCGTCAGCGCGAGGCGAATGCCGAACACGCGCAGCTCCTGCCGGAAGCGCGCGCTCTCGTAACGACCCTCCGCCGCGTGCTGGAG
Organism: Gemmatimonadaceae bacterium; assembly: GCA_013361935.1. Lineage (GTDB taxonomy): Bacteria > Gemmatimonadota > Gemmatimonadetes > Gemmatimonadales > Gemmatimonadaceae > JABFXC01. The sequence continues at coordinate 23,708 of JABFXC010000028.1, read as the reverse complement.
GTCCGAGTCCACGCGCTCGCGCGCGGTGGTCGCCTGCGAGACGCGCAGCAGCTCGGCGTCGAGGCTGTCCACCTCGGACTGCGCGGCGCGCTGTCCCGCCTGCAGCCCGTCGAGCTCGCGCGTCCGGCCGATGACTTCGGGATCCTGGCGCGGATCGGTGGTCGCGCGGCGGGTCGCGATCCAGTTCTGGAAGCTCTGGCGCGCCGAGTTGTACGCGTTCGAGGCCGCGGTGAGGCGGAGCTGCGCGCGCTCACGCTCGGCGTCGCGCGCCTGGCGTGCGTCGTTCAGCGAGTCGCGCACGGCGCGCGATCTCGCGAGCTGTGCGGGGTCGATGAACTGATCGATGGTCAGTCGCTGATCGACTCCCGGCAGGTCGCCGACGATCTTGCCTCCGAGCCCGATGAGGAAGCTCGCGAAGACGATGGACACGACCCAGAGCGCGACCTTGAACAGGCGCTCGGGGACGCGAAGGCTCTTGAACATGGCGTGCAGGGTCGAGGGTAGTCCGCGGCGAGTGAGCGACCGCCGCTCCCTGCTACGACTGGCGAGCCGGTCTCGGCGTTTCGAGGGCTGCTCCCCTCACTGCACCATCACCGCGGGTGGGACGATCACCCGGCCGATCGTCCCCTGATCCGTGCCGAACCAGATCTGTCGCGTCGCGCGGTCGAAGGTCATGTGGCGGATGGTGTTCGGACCGGGGCGGCCGACGGGGATGTGCGCGATGAACTTCCTCGTCTTCGTGTCGAAGGCGACGAGGCTCGCGGGGACCTTCTCGTAGCCGCCCTGCGCGACCCAGACGACGTCGCGGTCGTCGGAGGTCATTCCGTACGGCATCGACGCCGCGCCGTCGGGGAGCGCCCACTCCTCCATCTTCCCGCTGCGCGGATCGAGGTGGCCGAGGTAGCCGCGGGTGTAGTCGCCCCACCAGAGCTGGTCGTCGCTGGTGATGGCGATGCGGCGCGGATGCGCCTTCGCGTCGGGGAGGGTGTACGTCTTCAGCTCGAGGCTCTTCGGATCGATGGTGCCGATCTTGTTGGTGCCGAAGAGATCGAACCAGGGGCGGCCCTTCGAGTCGAGGACGATGCCATAGGGGCGCGTGCCGTCGCCCGTCTTCCAGAGGCGGAACTGTCCCGTCGACGGATCGAAGCGGCCCACGGCGCCGGCGTTCTGCGCGGTGAACCAGGCGATGCCGCTCTTCGGATCGAAGGTCATGGTGTGCGGATCGCCGACGGTCGCGTCGGGGATCGCGTACGTGGTCAGCTTGCCCGTCTCGGGATCGAGCCTGACGATGCGACCGTTGCGGTTGCCGGTGAACCAGACCTGCCCCTTCTCGACGACGAGGTCGTGCGGGTACGTGCCGGCATCGATCTCGTAGCGGCGGAACTCGCCGGACTTCGTGTCGAGCGCCCCGACGTAGTTCCCCTCCTGTCCGACGAACCAGACGTTCCCCTTCGCGTCGGCGAAGGGATCGCGCGGGCGGGTGCGGGCGCCCCACGGGACGGTCCACTCCTTCAGCTCCGGCTGCGATGACGAGCTGGGCGCGCTCGCGCCGCGCTGCGCGGCGAGCGGCAGGGGAAGCAGCGCGAGCGAGACGAGCGCGATGGCGGACCGCATCGTCGACCTCCGATGGCGAGCGCGATGCTCAGGGAATGCGCGTGGCGCGGGACACGACGCCGCCGTCGCCTGACTCGACCTCGAAGCCGGTCGCGCGGCCGTTGGCGATGGCGAAGCTGACGAAGGTGTTGGCCTCGCACCAGAACGCGCCGTCGGCGTCGCGCCGCCAGCGGGTGAACTGGTCCTCGCCGACGGGCGTGATGACGAAATCGCGCCGATCACCGACGAGACTGTCGACATCGCGCCAGTGGAGGGTGTCGCCCACCTCGACGATCTCGATGCGGCGGTGCGGGTGCGGCGGACCGAGGACGAGGATCTCCACATCGTAGGCGCCGAGATAGGCGGCGTGCTCGGCGCGGGTGCCTAACGCGGGGAGGGGTGGGGGGAGGATCCCGATGTGGATCGGGACGACCACGGAGGCCCAGCGGAAGCGCAGCGTCGTCGTGCTCGTCGCGACCTCCGGGAAGTCCCAGGTCATGACCTCGGTATGCGGACCGGAGTCGGGGCGGACGGTGACGCGGAGCTGCTCGTCGGTGGAGTCGGGACGGTCGACGTGGAAGCGGCGCGCGCGCCGGTGCAGGGAGATCGTCCACGCATCGGGGGCGGGAATCGCCCAGACCGAGTACTTCCCCTTCGGGAGGAGCCTTCCCTCGACGCGGACGTCGTGGTCGACGTCGAGGGTGGTCGCCCAGTTCGCGCCCGGCGTCCAGAGCCGTCCCCACTTCACGAGATCGCCGAAGACGGCGCGGCGGCCGCGCTCGACGGGGCGCGAGTACTCGACGGTGATGCGTGTGCCGCTGACCCGCTGGGAGACCGAGCCGAGCTCACTGAGCTCCTGCGCGCCGCCGGGGCGGGCGAGCGCGGCGAGTGCGGCGAGCGTCAGGCACGACGCCATCGCGGGGGTGCGCATCGGTCAGTCCCCGAAGCGCGCGTCGACGGCGGCGCGGATCTGGTCGAGGGTGCGGCCGCGCTGGTGCAGCTTGAACGCGAGGCGCGCCTGGCCCTGACAGATGTGGCAGTGCATCGCCATCCCGTCGTCCTCGTAGCAGGAGAGGAGCGATCGCATCCCCGGCTCGTCGGCGCAGCCGCAGTGGCAGCGGATCCCATCGAGGATCTGCGGGATCTGCCGCGCCTCGGCGAAGGCAGCGAGCGCGTCCTCACCCTGCTCGCGGACCTTGTCGTCGGTGAGGATGTGTGAGGCGTCGATCCCCGGGCGCGGGTCGGGATGCTTGCCGTCGCGAACGGTCGCGGCGTGCGCGAGACGTGCCGGCAGCGCGGTATCGCCGAATGCGAGCGCGACGGCCGTCGCGGCGCAGGCTCGCGAGGCGGCGGCGAGCATGGCGCGACGGGTGAGCGGCGAGGGCTTGGACATCGGGGCTCCGAGTGGTCCGTGTCGCGCTAACGTATGACTGCCGCGGAGCCCCGGCAAGCTGGACGCTAGTGTCCCGCGGCCTCCTCGAAGTGTCCCGGCGCGGGGCTCGTGACGGCGAGATGCAGCCGCTCGACGAAATGGATGTACTCGACGTAGGCCGCGACGTACTCGCGTCCCGCGGCGACGTCGTTCGGGTCGAAGCGGCGGTGGGTCCGGACCCGGTCGAAGGACTCGCGCAGCGCGCTCCGCAGCTCGCCGACGAGCATCGCCTCGACCGCGTCGGCGTTGCCGGCGGTTATCGAGCGATCGGCCGCGGGTATCGCGGGTCCCAGGTCGCGGCCGGCGGCCGCGAGGCCGGTGTAGGGCGCGCCCTCGCCCTGACGGTGAAGCCGAACGAGCGTCTCGAAGAGCTGGCGGTCGGCGAGCTCGCGCGCCTCGGGGCCGAGCTTGCGGACGGCGACGGTCTGCCGGAATGCCGACTTCAATTCCGCCTCGTCCTTCGGGCCGACCCAGATGAGCGCGTGGTTGACGTTGCCCGTCTCGAGCGCCTTGCGCGCGGCGGCGACGACGGGCCCGTCGACGCCGTCGCAGTGCGCCCACGCGAAGTCGGCGCCGAAGGAGAGCAGGGCGATCGCCGCGAGTGCGACGACGGTGCGGATGCGTGTGCGTGACATGGGAACACCTCCTCGCGAAGAAGGTGGTCCCGTGGCGCGCGAGTGTCAGTCGGGAAGGTTCCGGTGGCCCGGAAGAGTCGCGGGCGAATATCCCCGACAGTCCTGCTGGACGCCGCCGCCGGGGAGCGGCATGATTGCGCGCGGCGCCGCCGCGGGATTCTCCGAACCGGCGGCGCGATCGCATGCAACGTCCTCCCGGATCATCGAACGCCATGGTGACGCGCCCGTCCCGCGAGCTCACGCGCCGCTCCTTTCTCGAGCTGGGACTCGCGTCGCTCGCCGCGTGTGCGCTGCCGCGTGGAAGCGCGCCGGCGCCGCCCGGGCGTCCGCGTCCCTCCGCATCGCAGCTCCGCTGGCAGCGCGACGAGCTGGCGATGTTCCTCCACTTCGGCGTCAACACCTTCACCGATCGCGAGTGGGGCGACGGGCGCGAGGACCCGGCGATCTTCGCGCCGTCGCGGCTCGACGCGATGCAGTGGGCACGCGCGGCGCGCGACGCGGGGTTCCGCGCGCTCGTGCTCACCGCGAAGCACCACGACGGCTTCTGCCTCTGGCCGACGAGCACGACGCGCCACTCGGTGGCGAGCAGCCCGTGGCGCGACGGGAGCGGGGACGTGGTGCGCGAGCTCACGGACGCCTGCCGCGCGACGGGGCTGCGCGCTGGACTCTACCTCTCGCCGTGGGATCGCAACCATCCGAGCTACGGCGACTCGCCGCGCTACGACGACGTCTACGTCGCGCAGCTCACCGAGCTTCTCACGCGCTATGGACCCGTCGCCGAGGTGTGGTTCGACGGCGCGAACGGGGAGGGGCCTGACGGTCGGAAGCAGGTCTACGACTGGCCGCGCATCTGGGGGACCGTCAGGCGCCTGCAGCCCGGAGCGGTGATCTTCTCCGACGCGGGTCCGGATGTGCGCTGGTGCGGCAACGAGCGCGGCGTCGCCGGGGATCCGAACTGGTCGACGGTCGACCCCGCGGCGGTGCCGTATCCGGGCGCCGACGCGCCGGGAGTCGGCGACGCACTGCAGCACGGCGACCCGCACGGCTCCGTGTGGCGTCCGGCGGAGGTGGACGTCTCGATCCGCCCCGGCTGGTTCCACCACGCGAGCGAGGACGAGAAGGTGCGCGGGGTCGAGAATCTCGTCGAGCTGTACTTCACGTCCGTCGGGCGCAACGGGAAGCTGCTGCTGAACGTCCCGCCGACGCGCGACGGGCTGCTGCACCCGACGGACGTCGCGCGGCTCACGGCGTTTCGCGCGGCGCGCGACGAGCTGTTCGCGCACGATCTCGCCGTGGGCGCGCGGCGGAGCGTCGGACGCGACGGCTCGGTGACGCTCGAGCTGCCGCGCGCGGCGACCGTCGGCGTCGCGCGCCTGGGGGAGGACATCGCGCGCGGCCAGCGTGTCGCGCGCTACGCCCTCGAGGGCGCCGGCGACTCCGGCGCCTGGCGAACGCTTGCCGAGGGGACGACGTTAGGCCACGCAAAGCTCGACCGCTTCCCCCCGGCGACGGTGCGCCGCGTGAGGCTGCGGATCCTCGAGGCGGTGGGCGTCACGCATCCGCCGACGATCGCGCTCTTCGCGTAGACAGCGCGCGCATCCCCGCAGGGTGAAGAGGCGTCCTTGCTCACCGAACCGCGTCGGGTAGATTCGCTCCGGCGAGGCGGACGACGAAGGGCAGGCCCCGCGAAGATCCATCCCCGGAACCGGAGACATTCCATGAACCCGACCGCACCGCGCGAGCTCATCGCGCTCGCCACGCTCGCCGGCTGTCTGGCCGCGTGCGCGCCCGCCGCGAAGCACAAGGAGACCGCGCCCGCACCCCAGGTGACGAGCGCGGACCTGAACAACAGCGTGGAGCCGATCGAGGTGGTGCTGCAGCGGAAGGTGCCCGGCGCGGTGGTCACGAAGACGAGCGACGGCGGGATCTCGCTGCGCATCCGCGGCGGCGGGGCGTTCACGCAGGGGCAGACGTATCCGCTCTACGTGCTCGACGGGATGCCGCTGCACGCCGGCCCGAACGGCGCGGTGCCCGGCCTCGACCCGTACGACATCGAGACGATCCGGGTGCTGAAGGGTGCCGACGCGGCGATCTACGGGATGGACGGAGCGGACGGCGTCATCATCATCACGACGAAGCAGGGGCCGAAGCAAAAGCCGAAGTCGAAGTAGGATGGCTCCGACCTCGCGGCTGCGCGTCCTCAACTTCGCCGTCTCCCTCGACGGCTACGGCGCGGGACCGGACCAGGACCTCGAGCATCCGCTCGGCGTGAACGGGTTCGATCTCATGCAGTGGTTCATCAGGCTGCGCGTGTGGCGCGAGATGCACGGGCAGAGCGGCGGAGAGGCCGGCGTCGACAACGAGATCGCGGCGCGCGGCTTCGAGCATCTCGGCGCGTGGATCCTCGGGCGCAACATGTTCGGCCCGGTGCGCGGCCCGTGGCCCGACGAGAGCTGGCGCGGCTGGTGGGGGGAGGAGCCGCCGTATCACGTGCCGGTGTTCGTGCTGACGCACCACCCGCGGCCGCCCCTGCAGATGGAGGGAGGCACGGTGTTCCACTTCGTCACCGACGGCATCCACTCGGCGCTCGCGCAGGCGAAGGCGGCCGCGGGCGACCGCGACATCCGCCTCGGCGGCGGGGTCTCCACGATCCGGCAGTTCCTCGCCGCGCGGCTGATCGACGACCTGCACCTCGCCGTGCGGCCGGTGCTCATGGGCCGCGGCGAGGCGCTCTTCGCCGGGCTGGATCTTCGCGCGCTCGGCTACGAGTGCGCCGAGCACGTGCACGGCGAGGGGGCGATGCACGTCTTCCTCCGGCGCCGCGACGACGCCGCGCCGACCGCCTAACGCGCGAAGAGCTTCCGGTCGTGGAGCGTCCCCATCCAGGGGCGCAGCCAGACCGTGCCGTTCCAGGCGTGGGCGAGGTAGCGGTTGACGGCGTCCATCTCCGCCGGCGCGTACTGCGTGCGATGGCAGGCGAACTCCTCGCGCCCGGCGACGAGATCGCGCTCCTCGAAGGGGACGCGCACCGTGAGCAGCGACGCGGCCATCCCGTTCACCGTCGGCTCGGCGGGGGGCGCGGTCTTCAGCCGCTCGGTGGGGAGCGACGCGTAGAGGAGATCCACCTTCGCGTAGCGCGCGTCGCCCTGGATGACCTGGGTGACGACGTCGCCGACGAGCCGATGGTCGGGGTGGCCCGTGCCGCCCTCGGGGCCGAAGGTGATGATCGCCGCCGGCTTCAGCGAGTCGACGATGGCGGCGACGGCCGAGCGCAGCATGCCTAACGTGTCGAAGGAGGCGAGGCCGCCGTCGGGGAGGCCGAGCATGTGGAGCTTGCGCACGCCGAGGCGGTCGGCGGCGCATTGCGCCTCCTTCGCGCGCGCGGCGGCGAGTGGGGCGCCGGCGGCGATGTGCGCGAAGTCGCGCACTCCCTGCGAGCCGTCGGTCGCGATCACGAGGTGCGTCTCGCGTCCCTCGCGGGCGAGACGGGAGAGGAGCGGGCCGATGACGCGCTCGTCGTCGGGGTGGGCGAAGACCGCGAGGATGGGCTGCTTGGACTGGGCCCGCGCGGGGAGCGGGGCGGCCGCGGCGAGGGCGGCGACGGCGAGAGAAATCGAGATGCGCATGTCGTAGAGTGCAGCGAGGGACGCGGCGGCGCGAGGGGGCGAGACCCGCCGGTGGCGCGGCGGTCAGCCGCGGCGCATCTTCGGGCGAGCGGGACCTCCGAGCACAGGGGAACGGCCTGCCACGGATACCTGACCATGAGAACGTCGACGAAGACCTCGCTGCTCCTCCTCACGCTCGCGCTGGCGGCGTGCGATGGCACGCGGACGGGAGTGGCCGCGGCTGCGAGCGCGAAGATCGATTCGCTCAACGCGCGGACCGCGCACGCCTACCGCTCCGCCGATCCGCGCGCGTACGGCGCGCTGTACGCCGACAGCGCGGTGTTCGAGTGGCCCGCGTTCAACAGCGCGCGCGGGCCCGCCGGGCTCGAGGCGATGGCGCGCGACAACTGGCGGACGCTGCGCGACATGGACCTGCGCCTGCACGTCGCCGAACGGCGGATCGCGCCCGATCACGCGACGGAGTTCGGCGCCTTCGAGCAGGACTACACCGACTCGGCGGGGAAGCGGTTCACCGAATACGGCAGGTACGTCACCCTGCTCGTGCCGGGAGAGGACGGCGACTGGCGGATACAGAGGTTCTTCGGGTTCGAGGACTCGACGCGCGCGCGCAGATGACGAAGGAGGATTCGCGATGATCCGGAAGCTCAAGTCCGACGAGTACCGGCTGTACTCGAAGAAGAAGAACCCGAAGACGGGGAAGCGCCGCAATCTCGGCACCTTCAAGACACGCGCGGCGGCGGAGAAGCACGAGCGCGCGGTGCAGTTCTTCAAGCGTGGGGGATGACGACGCGCGTCACCCGCCTCGGGCGTACGGAGCAGAGCGCCCTCACCCGGCAGTGAAGGAGGGGCACGGATGTCCGAGCCGACCTGCGCGACCCGTCTGCGCGCGGTGATCGCCGCGAGCGAGCCGCGGCTGCGCGCGATCTCCGCCGACGCGTCGTCGCGCCGTCCGGCGCCGGGAAAGTGGTCGCCGCGCGAGATCGTCGGCCACCTGATCGACTCGGCGAGCAACAACCACCAGCGCTTCGTGCGCGCGCGGTGGCAGGACGATCTCGTCTTCCAGGGCTACGCGCAGGACGAGTGGGTTGCGCTGCAGCGCTACCAGGACACGCCCTGGGACGAGCTGCTCGACCTCTGGGCCGCCTTCAACCTGCACATCGCGCGCGTGATGGCCGTGGTCCCCGAGGACGTGCGCCTGCGCCCGCGGGCCAGGCACAACCTGGACGAGATCGCGTGGCAGGTCGTCCCGCGCTCCGCGCCGGCGACGCTCGACTACTTCATGGCGGACTACGTCGGCCATCTCGAGCACCATCTGCGGCAGGTGCTCGGCGCGGACCTGGATCGGCCGGGCGCCTGACGCGCCGCGGGCTCGGGGCGCGGGATCGGTGCGCCGTGCGCGTGGTCCGTCGCGGGTTCCCGGAACTTCGACGCCGCGGGGAGACCGGGAGGCAGGGAGGATTCTCCAATCATCGCGACGGCAACCAATGAGTGCGCGTGGGCCCAACCCCGGGTATTCGGAGGAACGGCAGCCCTCCCGACCTCCTGCGAACGAGAAATACCCGACCGCCCACCGGGCCCGGCGCACGGCGCGCAAGCAGCGCACGCCGTTCACGACCCCAGCAGCTGCCTCACGGCCCGCAGCAGCGCCGTCGGGAGCTGGTCGGGACTGCGCAGGATGGTGTGTCCCGCCGAGCCGAAGATGCGCGCGAGGTACTCGGGCTCCTCGCGATCCACGGCGAGACAGTAGGGGAAGATTCCCTGCGCGCGCGCCTCGAGGATCGCCTGCCGCGTATCCTCGACCGCGTACTCGCCCTGGTAGTGGCCGACGTCGTTCGGCTTGCCGTCGGAGAGGATGAGCAGGAGGCGGTGGCCCGCCGGCTCGCGGGCGAGGAGGCTCGCGACGTGCCGCACCGCGGCGCCGAGCCGGGTGTTCGCGTCCGGAGCGAGCCCCGACACGCGGCGCCGCACCGCCTCGCCGTTAGGCTCGGCGAAACGCTTGACCGTCGTGACGCGCACCTGCGCGGCGCCGCGGCCCGAGAATGCGAACACGGCGTAGCGGTCGCCGAGCTCGTCGAGCGCTTCGCTGGCGAAGAGCACCGCGTCCTTCTCGACGTCGATGATCTGGTGCGTCGGCGTGACCGGCGCGTCGGTCGAGCCGCTGACGTCCACCAGCAGAGCGATCGCCAGCGCGCGCCGCGCCGGGCGGACCTCGACGTAGAGCCGGTCGTCCGCCGAGCGGCCGGCACGGAGATCGGTCAGCGCGCGCACCACCGCGGCGAGATCGAGCTCGTCGCCGCTGCGCTGGTGCTGCAGCCGGAGCCGCTGCGCGCGGAGCTTGCCGAAGCGGTGCTTCACCTCGCGCACGAGCGCGGCGTGCTCGCGGAGCGAACGGTCCGCCCAGTCGCCCTCGCCCTCCTTCGGCTCCGGCTCCACGACGGCCGCTCCCCGCGGCCGATGACGGCGCGCGTAGCAGTCCCACTCGGGATACCAGATCCCGCGCTCGGCCGCGGTGGTCGCGGCGCCCGCTTCCGGGGGCGCGGCGGTGTCGAGCGCGCCGCTCGCGTCGCTCTCCCCCGCGCCGCCGCTCGACGCCATCGTCACCTGCCCGCGGTCGTCGGCCTTCGCGCGGCGCGGGTCGTCGAGCTGCGTGCGCGAGATTCCGACGTGCTCCTGCCGGTCGCCCTTCTCGGCGTCCTCGCCTCCCTTCGTCGTGATGCGAAGCCCCATACGTCGGCCGAGCTCGAACTTCTCCGTGCGCTCGATGGGCAGCTCGTCCTCGGGGGCGGCGACGCCGGGACCGCCCCAGAGCGCGACGTGAGTGAGGCCGAGATAGCGATCCTTCGGCCGGCCGACCGACGCCGCGGTCTCGAGCGCCCAGCGGAGCGAGTCAGCGGCGGAGCCGGTGGGGAGGGGAATCGCGTTCGCCGGGGCGGCGGCGCCTAACGCCCAGCGCGCGAGCTCCTCGACGCGCCGGTCGAGCGGAAAGAGCACCTCGAGCTTCGGCCGCCGAGTGAGGGAGACGACGCGTGCGCCACCGAGCGAATCGGCGATGCGCGGGGCGCGCGCGGCGAGCGCCGCGTCCGCGGCGTGCCCCTCGGCGATCTGGTAGAGATCGCGCTCGAGGGCGCTCGTCGCCGGAGTGAGACGCGCGCTGCCGCGGACGACGCGCTCCGCCTGCTCGAGGGCGAGAAGCTGATAGCGGGCGATCGCGTCGGGCTCGCCCTCGCTCGCGTCGAGCCGCCGCGGCAGGCGGATGCGCTGGCCGTCGTTCGTCGCCAGCGTCGAGGGGGCGGTGCCGCCGACGGTGATCGCGTCGATCACCCGCGCGGCGAGCCGCCGCCGCGGCGCGTCCTCGAGGGGGACGATGGGGATCGCCCGCCCATACAGCCCGGCGACGAGCAGCTCGAGCCGCCGGCGCACGCGCTCGAGCTCGACGACGCGCGGCCCCCGCGGGCGCAGGCGCTCACGGACGCTGCCTAACGCGTGGCGCGCCTTGAGGGTCGGGCGGCGGAGAGTGCGCGGAAGCCGCACGCGCTCAGAGCGCCGTGTCGGCGAGATCTCCGATCGCCGCGAGGAGGTCCGGGTCGTCGGTGAGCGGGCCGGCGAGCGCGACACGGCACGCCTCGAGCGCCGGGATCCCGCTGGCGATGAGGCGCGCGGTCGAGACGAGCATGCGCGTCCCCGGCCCCTCGGGGAGCCCCTCCTCCTTCAACCGGCGCACGCGCTCCGCCAGCTCGACGAGCTTCGCGGCGACGGCGCGCTTCACCCCGCTCTCGTGCGCGACGATCTCCGCCTCCACCGACGCGGCCGGATAGTCGAACTCCAGCGTCACGAAGCGCTGCCGCGTGCTCGGCTTCAGATCCTTGATCGCGTGCTGGTAGCCCGGGTTGTACGAGACGACGAGCTGGAACCCCGACGCCGCGGGGATGAGCTCACCTGTCTTCTCGACCGGCAGGACGCGCCGGTCGTCGGTGAGCGGATGGATGACGACGACGGTGTCCTGCCGCGCCTCGACCACCTCGTCGAGATAGCAGATCGCGCCGAGCCGCGCTGCGACGGCGAGCGGTCCGTCGACCCACACGGTTTCCCCTCCGCGAATGAGCCAGCGTCCGGTGAGATCGCTCGCCGAGAGATCGTCGTGGCAGGCGATGGTCACGAGCGGCCGCTTCAGCCGCCACGCCATGTGCTCGACGAAGCGCGTCTTCCCGCACCCCGTCGGCCCCTTGAGCATGACGGCCAGCCCACGCTGGTGGCAGCTCGCGAAGATCTCCCGCTCGCTGCCGGACGCGACGAAGTACGGTTCCTCGGCTGGGGGAAGACGAACGCCATCGTTGGTGGGAGCCATTTCAAAACCCTGCGAGGGGTGAGGTGTGAGGTTTCGTGCGTCGTGAAACGGAACTGCGATGGGTGAGGTGTGAGGCTTCGTGACTCGTGCGTCGTGAAACGGAACTGCGGGCGGTGAGGTGTGTGGATGAGTGACATGTGACTCGTGACTGGCGGCAACCCCGGTAAACGCCGGTCACGAGTCACTTCCCACGAAACCTCACACCTCACCGCCCGCCCGGTAGTCTCACCGCCCGCCGGGTCGTTTCACCCATCGCAGGGTAGTTTTCCTCGTCGCGGTAAGGTTCGCTCCCGCACCCGACGAGTGATACCCGCGCAGCGAGCTCTGACCCCTCTCGAACATTCAGTCCGGGCGGCGGTGGGTGCCGCTCTCGCGCAGCTCGAAGGCGGGGAGGCTGATCTCCCAGCGGATCGCGGCGAGGCGCAGCGCGGCGACGACGATCATCCCCGCGATCATCGCGATGCGCGGTGTCGCGCCGAGCCGGGCGAGGACGATGTAGCTGGTCGTCCCGGCGAGCGCCGCGGTCGCGTAGAGCCGTCCCTCGCGCAGAACCGCTGGAACCTGCGCGGTGAGCACGTCGCGCACGACGCCGCCCGCCGCGCCGGTGATGCTGCCGAGCAGCACGCACACGATCCCCGGCATCCCCGCGGCCTCGGCGATCCGCGTCCCCGTCACGCTGAAGAGCGCGAGGCCGAGCGCGTCGGCGACGTCGAGCGTCGGCCAGGGCACGCGTGCGACGCGCACCCAGGCGAGCGTCAGCAGCGCGGCGGCGAGGATGACGAGCAGATAGCTCGGATCGGCGAGCCAGAAGATGGGATGCCGGCCGAGCAGCAGGTCGCGGATCGTCCCGCCGCCGATCGCGGTGACCGAGGCGAGGACGATGACCCCGATCAGATCGAGGCGGCGCCGTCCCGCCGCCAGCGCCCCGCTGATCGCGAAGACAGCGACGCCGACGAGGTCGAAGAAGTGGAGGGGCACGCGTGGAAGCTAGCGTCCCGCGCGGCCGCCGTCGCTCAGCTCCGCCGGTCCGTGGAGCGCGCGCCCGGCGTCGAGGGCGCCGCGGGACGCCGGCGGGGCGCGGTCGGCATCGTGTGGTGCACGTCGTTAGGCACGCGCCGCATCGAGAGCGCGGTACGCGTGTAGCCGTAGCCGATCGCCTGCTGGAGCTCGGCGAGGAGCTGCTGCGTCTCCGGGAGATCGTTCCACTCCTGGTACGACGCCATGTCGGCGAAGTCGAAGCGCACCGACACGCCGTTCCCCTCGCGCGTGCCGAGATCGATCCCCGAGAAGTTCTCGTCGGCCGCGAGCTCGTCGAGGAGGGGCTGCGGGAAGCCGTTCGCGTAGTCGCCCGGCAGCTTGTTCGAGAGGAGCGCCGCGCTCACCTCGAAGGTGACGACGATGCGGGAGGTGGGGATCGGCGCGGTCGCGCTCGGCGGCAGGTCGTTCTGCGCGGCGAGCGGAGCGGCGGCGAGCACCAGGAGAGCGGCGGAGCAGAGAGCGGTCGTGCGGCGCATGAGACCTCCAACGTCGAGTGGCTGCCCTGATACTACCCGGCAGTGCAACGGAAGGGCCAGTCAGCGCGCTGCCGCCCGGACGACGGCGATCACCGACGCCAGGCGCGCCCGGTCGTTGCCGACGTGCAGCTCGCGGATTCCCGCGGCGACGAGATCGCGAGCGGCGGCGGCGTCCACGTGGCCGCCGGCGACGATCGCGATGCGATCTCCAGCCTGACGCCCGAGGGCGGCGAGCGTATCGATCCCCGCGCGCGCGCTCGACGCGCCACCCGAGGTGAGCACACGCCGCGCGCCGAGTGTGATGAGCGTCTCCAGCGCCGCCGCCGGATCGGCGACGTGGTCGAAGGCGCGGTGGAAGGTGACCGGCAGCGAGCCGGCGGCACGCACGAGCGCACGCAGCGCCTCCTCGTTCACGCGCCCGTCCTCCGTCAGCGCGCCGGTCGCTATCCCCGCCGCGCCCGCCTCGCGCGCCGCGGCGACGTCGCGCTCCATCACCTCGAGCTCCGCGCTCGAGTAGACGAAGCCGCCTCCGCGCGGGCGCACCATCGCGACGATCGGGATCGCGACGCGCGAGCGAGCCACCGCGAGCGTCCCCGCGCTCGGCGTCGTCCCGTCCTCGACGAGCGAGGCGCAGAGCTCGAGGCGGTCGGCGCCCGCGCGCTCCGCGGCGGCGGCGGCTTCGATCCCCTCGACGCAGGCTTCGACGAGGGGCCGACCGCTCAGGGCCGCCACGACGGCTGCACCAGTTCGTGCTGGAAGAAGAGCGGGAGCATCTCCCCGCTGGCGACGTTCAGCAGGGTGAGGCTCTGCCGCCGCCGGTTCGCGTCCGAGTACTGCACGCCGCTGATCACCAGCCAGGCGCCGTCCGGCGACCAGCCGAAGTTCGCGTTAGGTACGAGATCCGTCGGGTAGATGCGCTGGCCGGTGCCGTCGGGATGCACGAGATGCAGCCGCGCGTTCGCGTCGAGATAGGCGATCCATTCGCCCGTCGGCGACCAGAGCGGCGCCTGCGCGAGCTGGCCGAGCGTCCGGAACGCGCCCGTCGTCTGGTCGAGGATGCGCAGGCCGTAGTCGCCGAACTGGAAGGCGAGCTGATTCCCGCTCGGATCGGTGGACGGCCACATCGAGTTCGGCGACGAGGTCGACGGCGACTCGACGCCGCTCCCGTCGGGGTGGACGCGCTCGACGGAGAGCGCGCCGTTCTGGCTGTGGGTGAAGTAGATCCACTGTCCGTCGGGGCTGTAAAAAAGCCCGCGGTAGTCGACCGCGTTCGCCGTGGTCAGCACCGGACGACGCGCGCCGAGGGTGTCCGTCGCCCAGATCTGCGTCTGGGTGATGTAGGCGATCTCGTCGCCCGACGGCGACCAGCGCGGGAGCGGCCCGTTCCCGAGCCCGTACGGGTTGGTGATCGTGCTGTCGGTGAGGATCGTCCGGAAGTTCGAGCCGTCGAGCCCGAACATCACGATCTTCTGCTTCGCGCCGGGGACGTAGCCGCCCGGCTCGTAGGCGACGAGCGTGCCCCGCGGGACGACGCTGACCATCGCCGTGTCGGTGATGGAGCCGTAGCGTGCGACCGCGCGGCCGCGGCCGATCGCCGCGCCCGTCACCACCGCGCCCCCGCCGCTCGTGACCGCGTTCGCGCCCGGCACCTCGAAGGTCGCCGCCTCCGTGCGCGGGTTGCCGTGGCGGTCCCGCACCGCGGCGCGGAGGGTATAGCTGTTGCCGACGTAGAGCGCGGTGTCCTTCGGCGCCGCGACGACCTTCGCCGGCGCGCCGGGGAGGATGGTGTACGTCACCGTCGTCGCCATCGCGGTCTGCGATGACGAGAGGACGCTGATCGCGAGGCTCGTCGTGCCGGCGACGGGCCCCATCGTGACGAGGACGACGGCGCGGCCGCGCGCGTCGGTGGTGTCGACGGGCGTGCCGCCGTACATCTTCCGCGCCGGCTCGACCAGCACGTACGCCCGCGCGTTGCGGTCGGCCATCGTGAAGAGGATCGGCACGCCGCTCAGCGGCCGCCCGCTATCGTCGTGCAGCTCGACGACGAGCGCCTGCGCGAGCTGCGCGTCCACGGTGTCGGTCGCGCCGGCCCCGGCGACGACGTGCAGCCCGGGCGGCCCCTTGTCGGGCGAGTTCGCGTCCTGGCAGGCGAGAGCGAGCGCCGCGAGCCCGGCGGCGGCCGCGACCGACGTCGCGCGGATCATGGACGCCATGTCGCCTCACCGTGGCTGAGGAGGAAGGCGAGGGGAAGCTCGTCGCCGTTGCTGGTGTCGAGCAGCGTCACCGGCATCCCGCCACCCGAGACGACGATCCATCGGCCGTCGGGCGACCAGTCCATCCAGCGCACCTCGCGGTACGTGCCGGCGAAGATGCGATCCGCGGTCCCGTCGGGTCGCAGCACCTCGACGGTCGAGCCCACCGCGACCGCGATCTGGTCGCGCACCGGCGACCACGCGGGGCGCGTGCCGACGACGAGGTAGCCGTTGCCCATGATCGTGCGATCGGTGTTCGTCGGGAGGTCGACGATGCGCGTGCAGGGATTCGAGATGTAGCAGTTGCTGAAGTCCTGATACGCCACCGCCTGACCGTCGGGCGAGGGCGACGGATCGCGCTTCAGTCCCGGCGCGCCGTACTGCTCCATGGTCCGCCCGTCGGCCGACACGCGGTACAGGCCCATCGGCTCGCTGCCGTAGCCGTTGTACGCGAAGTACACCCACTGTCCGTCGTTCGACCAGCGCGGCTCGCGAATGATCCCGTTCATCTCGAGCAGCGTCTGCTGCTGTCCCGTCGGCGTCACCGTCACGAGCCGCGTATCGGGCGCGGTGAGGATGGTGCTCCCGTCCGGTGACCAGTCGAGTCCGTGGGGCGACTGCTCGTTGTCGTCGCCGGGCGCGATGCGGCGATAGTTCGAGCCGTCGAGATCGACGACGACGAGGCCGAGCGGACCGCCATTGCCCGCGTAATACGACTGCACGGCGAGCGTGCCGCGCGGGACGACGCTGATCATCGCGACTCTCCCGAGCGTTCCCGACGACACGGTCACCGCCGCGCGGCCGGTCGCGCCCGCGTCGGCGGTCATCGCGCCGGTCTTCGCGTCGACCTTCACCGGTCCGCTGTAGCGCGCGAAGGTCACCGGCTCGGGTCGATGGTTGCCGACGCGGTCCACCGCGCTGCCGTGGATCGTGTATCCGCTCCCCGCGTACGTCGCGCTGTCGGCTGGCCAGACCACCACGTCCACCGGCTCCCCGGGCTTGATGGTGTAGCGCACCGTGTCGCGCAGCCCGAGCTCCGGCACCGAGACGACGACTCCCGCCGCTCCCGCGACATAGCCGAGCATGATGGCGGCGCTGGCGTAGCCGAGGCGGTTCGTCTGCGCGACGGCAGCGGGCCACACCCGGCCGCTGTCGGCGGGGAAGAAGACGCTGGACTCGGGGAAGTTGCCCCACATCGTCTGGATTCCCGTGAAGCGGACCGTCACCCCGGCCGCGGGCTTCCCGTCGCGGTCGACGACGTGGACGTAGAGTCGCTGGTGAAGCGTCGCGTTGATCGTGTCGGTGACGTTTCCGCCGGAGACGACCTGGATTCCCGGGGTGTGCGGCCCGGGGTCGAGCGGATGGTTCCCGTCGCAGCTCGCGGCCGACGCCGCGATGAGCAGCACGGCGGCGGCGAGGGTGACGGGCGCGCCGCGGGGGGCGAGGGAAGGGCGCATCGGGAAGATCGCGGGGGGGAGCCGCGCCGGCGCCGAAGCCGCGCGTGCTCGCCCAATCTGTGATTGCAGGGCCCGCTCCGCCAGAGGCCGGCGGCACCGGCCTAACGCGAGGCGGATCACCAATCGCCGCGTCCGGCGACCGATTATCTTCTCCCCCATGGCGACCCCTTCCCCCTATCGCTCGCTGCCCGCCGAGCGCCGCGTGGCGCTCCTCACGCAGCTCATGCAGACGAGCCGCGAGTATCGCGCGCTCTACGTGCAGCGGCTCGTCGCGCGCGGCGGCGGCTTCCGCGCGGTGACGCTCAACTCCTGGCCGGTCGATCGCCTGGCGAAGGAGATCGTGCGCATGAACGCGCAGACGGCGCAGGACGAGCTCGATCTCCTGCACTACCTGTACGTCGAGGCCGAGCCGGCGATCCAGACCACCTTCCTCGACGCCGCCGGCGTGCGGCACGAGAACGGAAAGATGGCCGACGACCTCGAGCCGCCGTACGCCGACGAAGCCGCCGTCCGCCGCGGCGCGGATGCGGTGCTCGCCGCGCACGGCGAGGACGGGAAGCGCTACCTGCGCACCCTCGCCCGGTACAGCCGCGAGGGGTGGCCGGGGATCGAGCCGATCATAGATAAGCTCCCGGCCTGACGGCCGGGGGGCACGGAGGCGCTCCCCGCCTAACGGCCGGCGAGCGCCCGCGCGATCGCCGCGTCGGCGAGGGGCGCCATGATCCGGTAGCCCTTCTCGTTCGGATGGACGCCGTCCGACGCGAGGCTGTCGGGGAGCCCGCCGCGCGCGTCGGCCATCGCGCCGTAGTAGTCCAGGTAGACCGCGTCGTGCGCCGCGGCGTAGCTCCGGATCCAGTCGTTGAGCGCGCGGACCTTCGGCGCCGGCTCCATCCCCCGCCGCCACGGAAAATCGTACGCCGGCAGCACCGACGAGAGCACGACGCGGATCCCGTTCGCCCGCGCGATCTCGGCCATCGACGCGAGGTTGTCCTCGATCATCTCGAGCGAGGAGGGGCCGGTGTTTCCCGCGATGTCGTTGATCCCGGCGAGGATGACGACGACCTTCGGCTGGAGCGCGACGACGTCCTGCCGGAAGCGGATGAGCATCTGCGGCGTCGTCTGCCCGCTGATCCCGCGGTCGACGTAGGGCTTTCCGGCGAACATCGTGGGGAAGTACCGTGCCCACCCCTCGGTGATCGAGTTCCCCATGAACACGACGCGGTTCTCCCCGGGCTGCGGCGCGCCTAACGCGGCGTTGTCGGCGCGGTAGCGCCCGAGCCACGCCCAGTCGGCGTGCAGCCGCTGCTCGGCGGGGGATGAGGCGGGGGCCGCGGCCGGCGTGGGCGCGGGGCGGGAACCGCACGCGGCGGCGATCACCGCGGCGGCGAGGACGAGATGGATGCGGGGGCGAGGCGCTGGCACGTGGCTCTCCTGGCGGGCGTCGGGTCGAAGGTCGAGACTCGGCTGTATGTAACAGGAGCCGTGGAGGGCGGGGAGGGGATGTCCGGACAAGAGCCGGCGCGTTGCGGTGAGGAGCCTTGCTGCCACACGGTGCGTTCCGATGCCAATCCTGTCACGAAAATGGTGTTGGCAATCGGATCGCTCAGCGCCCTCCTCGGCAGGCTCGCGGCCGCCGCGGTACTCACCGGCACCTGCCTCCTCGCCTACCTCGTCATGCAGCAGATCGAGCGGCAGGGCGCCAATGATCCGCAGGTGCAGATCGCCGAGGACGGCGCGCTCGCCCTCGCCGACGGCGCGACGCCGGGTGAGGTGGCGCGCGGCACGACGGTCGATCTCGCGCACAGCCTCGCCACGGCGGTGATCGTCCTCGACGACGACGGGAACGTTCTCGCCTCCAACGCGCGCCTCGGCGACGCGGTCCCCGTGCCTCCCGCGGGCGTGGCGGCGCGCCGCGCATCTCGGCGGTGCGCGCGCAGCCCGCGCCGGCATGAGCGTTCTTACCAGATCCTAACTTGCATGGTAGGCCGGGCTGGCCAAGTTGCAGCCACATGCACCCGGTCACGACCATGCACCCGACGCCCGTTCTCCTCGCCGGCGCGCTCCTCGCCGCCGGACTCCTCGCGCCGTCGCGCGCCGCGGCCACCGAATCCCGCGATGGCGCCGCGCCGGGCGCGGCGGTCTACGATGGCCGCGCCGGCCAGACGCGCGTCAAGCCGCCGCGGCTCGACGAGAGCGGCAGCACCGTCGACGGCAATCTCGACGAGGGGCAGTGGAAGGAGGCCGCGCTCCTCACCGGCTTCTCGCAGTTCTCTCCCGTCGACGGCATCCCCGCGGAGGATTCGACGGAGGTCTACGTCTGGTACTCGGCGACCGCGATCCACTTCGGCATCCGCGCCTTCGAGCCGCACGGCGCGCCGCGGGCGACCCTCGCCGCGCGCGACCGCATCGACAGCGACGACAACGTCCAGCTCCTGCTCGGCACCTTCAACGACGGCCGGCAGGCGATGGTGTTCGGCGTCAACCCGTTGGGCGTGCAGATGGACGGGATGCTCGTCGAGTCGAACGCGGCGCGGCAGAACGACTTCATGGCGAAGGCGACCTCGCGCGACCAGGCGGACCTGAGCCCCGACTTCGTCTTCCAGTCGAAGGGGCGGCTCACCCCGTGGGGCTACGAGGTGGAGCTGCGGATCCCCTTCAAGAGCATGAAGTATCCGGCGACGGCCGAGCAGACGTGGGGGCTCAACATCGTGCGGATGGTGCAGCACTCCAGGCACGAGGACTCGTGGACGCCCGCGAAGCGCGCGACGCTCTCCTTCCTCCGACAGTCGGGGGCGCTCGAGGGGCTGACGGAGCTGCACCGTGGTCTCGTCGTCGACGTCACCCCGGAGATCACGCAGCGGACGAGCGGCGCGCCGGCGATCGCCGGGAGCGGGACGCGCGCGTGGGACTACGCGGCGGGCGATCCGCAGGTGGGGGCGACGGTGCGCTGGGGGATCACGAACAACATGACCCTCAACGCGACGGCGAACCCCGACTTCTCGCAGGTGGAGTCGGACGCCGGGCAGTTCGTCTTCGATCCGCGGCAGTCGCTGTATTTCCCGGAGAAGCGTCCCTTCTTCCTCGAGGGGACGGAGCAGTTCGCGACGCCGCACAACCTCGTCTACACGCGGCAGATCGTGCAGCCGGTGGCCGCGGCGAAGCTGACGGGAAAGACCTCGGGCGTGAACGTCGCGCTGCTGTCGGCGGTGGATCGCAACACCGACACCCGCTTCGGGCGCGTGAACCCGCTCTTCAACATCGTGCGCCTGCAGCGCGACCTCGGCGGGACGTCGCGGGTCGGGATGACGTATACCGGCCGCGTCGCCGGCGAGGGGTACAACCACGTCGGCGACGTCGACGGGCGATGGGTGCGCGGGATCTACAGCATGCAGGGGCAGTACGCCCGGAGCTGGACGCGCGACGGCGTCGTCGCGCGGCGCGCGGCGCCGCTGTGGAGCGCGGTGGCGAGCCGCAACGGCCGCGCGTTAGGCATCCGCTACTCCATCGACGGCGTCGACGAGCGCTTCCGCACGCAGAGCGGCTACATCGGCCGCGGTGGGCTGGTCGCGGTGGGGCTCGACCACCGGCTGACGTACACCGCGCCGCAGGGACGCTGGCTGGAGACCTTCAGCTTCAGCCCCGTGCTCTACGGGCGCTGGCGCTACCGGCAGTTCGTCAACGGGAAGGACGCGCTGGAGAAGCTGCTTCACTTCAACCTCGCGGCGACGATGCGCGGCGGGTGGCAGGGGAGCTTCGCGCTGCTCACCGAGAGCTTCGGCTACGACCCGGCGCTGTACGCGCGCTACCGCATCCTCCGAGGCCCCGGCGACACCATCGCCTTCCGCGGCACGGCGCGCATCCCGAACCAGGACTGGGTGCTCTCCGCCTCGACGCCCGAATGGCAGAAGCTCTCGGCGAACGCGCTCTATCTCTGGGGGCACGACGAGAACTTCTTCGAGTGGCAGTCGGCGAACATCATCTTCGCCACCTACGGCCTGACGCTGCGTCCGAGCCAGAAGCTGCGCGTCGAGGGCACGTACCAGGTGCAGACCTTCAAGCGCCGGAGCGACGCGAGCTACGTCGGCGAGTTCCGCATCCCGCGGCTGAAGATGGAGTACCAGATCGACCGCGCGCTCTTCGTCCGGCTGGTCGGCGAGTACGACTCCGGCGTGACCGACTCGCTCCGCGACGACGGTCGCACGGGGCTGCCGATCCTCGTGGGGAACGCGCTCACCGCGCGCTCGGTGGAGAGCACCTTCCGCGGCGACTTCCTGTTCTCCTACCAGCCGGTGCCGGGGACGGTCTTCTTCCTCGGCTACGGCAGCTCCTACGCCGACGTCAGCGACAGCCCGCGCCCGTACAGCTTCCCGCGCTCGCTCGGCATGCCGGGCTATACACGGATGAACGACGCGCTGTTCGTGAAGGCGAGCTACCTGTTCCGGCTGTAACCGCAGGGGTCAGGGGCCAGGCGTGAGGAACGGCGTCACCAGCAGTTGACGCAGTTCCTTCCGCCTGGCCCCTGACCCCTCGTTATCGTACGAGCATGCCAATCACCGCGACCGACGTTCGCGACCAGGTCATCTCCTGGCGTCGCCATCTGCATCGCCATCCCGAGCTCTCCTTTCACGAGACCAACACCTCGCGCTTCGTCGCCGAGACGTTAGGCGGGTTCGGCGGGCTGGAGATCTCGCGACCCAGCGCGACGAGCGTCATGGCGAGGCTGAAGGGCGGGCGTCCCGGACGAACGCTGGCGATGCGCGCGGACATCGACGCGCTGCCGATCCACGAGAAGAACGCGCACGACTTCGTCTCGTCGAGCCCGGGCGTCATGCACGCCTGCGGGCACGACGGGCACACGGCGATGCTCCTCGGCGCCGCGAAGGTCCTCGCCGCACGGCGCGCCGAGCTCGCGGGAGAGATCCGCTTCATCTTCCAGCACGCCGAGGAGATTCCGCCCGGCGGCGCGGAGGAGCTGGTGCGCGCCGGGGTGATGGAGGGCGTCGACCTCGTGATCGGCGCGCATCTCTGGTCGCCGCTGCAGGTGGGGAAGGTCGGGGTGAAGGCGGGCGCGCTGATGGCCGCGCCCGACGCGTTCACGATCACCATCCTCGGCAGCGGCGGGCACGCGGCGCTCCCGCAGCAGACGGTCGACTCGATCGCTGTCGCGGCGCAGGTGGTGACCAACCTGCAGCACGTCGTCGCGCGCAACGTCGACCCGCTGGCGAGCGCGGTGCTCTCGGTGACGCGGATCGCCGGCGGCGGTGACGCGTACAACGTCATCCCCGGCCGGGTCGAGCTCGGCGGCACGGTGCGCACCTTCGACGAGACGCTGCGCGCCGAGATGCCGCGGCTGATCGAGCGGATCGTGTCGGGCGTGACGAGCGCGCACGGCGCGCGCTTCGAGATGACGTACGAGCGCGGCTACCGTCCGGTGATCAACGACGCCGGCGCCGCCGATCTGCTCCGCCGCGCGGTGGTCGCGGCGTTAGGCAGCGACGCCCTCGTCGAGGCGACGCCGACGATGGGCGGCGAGGACTTCTCCGCCTACCAGCAGAAGGCTCCCGGCGCGTTCTTCTTCGTCGGCGCGCGCTGCGAGGAGAGCGGCATCGTCAACCCGCACCATCACGAGTGCTTCGACGTGGACGAGCGGGCGCTCGACTACGGGACGCGCATCTTCGTCGCGGCGGCGGAAGCGTGGCGATAGCCGAGCATCGCCCGGGCTGAGCGGATGGAGATGCCGGCGACAGGCGGCGCTGTCGCGGGTCGCGTCGGGGCTCGTCGGCCGTTCGGGCATCGCGCGGTCTGGGCAGGAAGCACGGCGGAAGCACTGCCCTCGTCAAGAACGGCGGAAGGGCTCCTCTTCGAGCGACCCTCACAATGCTCCGAGCCCGAAAGCTGTGTGGGGCATGCGGGGCGAGACCATCTCACCCCGCATGCCCCAAATCAGATCCGGGCTCGTACGAGTAGAATCTTCCGCCGTTCTTCCGCCGTGCTTGCGCAGTTCTTCCCGGAAAAACCGCGCGATCTCCCCGCCGAGACAGACCACCACGCGACCCGGAAGAATGCCCGCCGAGAGTCCCCGCGGTCCCTGCGGACTCTTTCAACTGCTGCTCGGCGGTGAATAACAGGGAGCCGTGGAGCGACGGGAGGTGCCATCGTGCCGAGCCTCCCAGCCCCCTGCGAACGCCTCCCCCGGCCTCCCCGGCTCCCTGTGATATCACGCGAAGCCCGCGAATGTCTTTGGGGCCCGCCAGGCGAGACCATCTCACCTAGCGAGCCCCAACAAACATCCCGGCTCGTCCGAGTAGAATCTGCCGCAGCGCGTTCCTCGCAAAACCGGCGAAGACGAACCGACGCGACCACGGCGATGGGGCGAGCTCCTACTTCTCCGCCCCGATTGGCGCCCCGCACTTCGCGCCGTTCCGGTTGTCGTATGACGGGCGCGCCGGCGCGTTGGCGAGATCGGCTTCGATGGTGACCTCGGCAGGCTGGCCGGGCTTCACCTCGACCGGCTGGAGGATCCGGTCCTTCAGGAACCAGAGCTTGTCCCCGCACACGAAGTCGGTGATCTCGACCTCGTAGCGCCCCGGATGGCCGGTGACCGGCGGGCCGAACCCATCGCCCGCGCCACCGGTGCGCAGCCGGCCGAACATCCAGCGGCCGTCGGGGACGTGGAGCGAGTACTTCGTCGCGACGTACTTGCCCGAGCTCTTGTCGAGCAGCCGCACGCGGATCTCCACCGGCGCCTTCGGATCCGCCGGCGCGGGCGTCGCGTCGGACACGCGCATCGCGGTTGCCGGCGCGGACGTCGCGCTCGACTCGGCGGGCACCGGCGCGGGCGTCGGCGCGGGTGT